>JABGPZ010000038.1 GCA_018644725.1 Phycisphaerales bacterium | reverse complement strand
AGAGACTCCCGCGCCAAACAATCCCGAATTTACAGAAACAAATTTACACTACCAATAAATAAATCGAACGCGATTACTATTATTTGAGAGTACTCTCTTTTCAAAATGAGACGTTCCTTTCGTACTCGTGTTACGAGATCATTTCTGGATCGGCCGACGCGGATGAATTGGTGAAATTCGGAATGCGAAAAGGTGCATTGATACACTTTAGAGACTGCGCGCGGGAACTGAGCATGCAGAGCAGAGGGAGGAGTTCTGCATCCGTAACCCGCCGCAGAAGCCAAAACTGCCGCAATGGACGATCTATGGGGCCTTTGACCCGATAGGGCAAGAATACGCATAAGGTCCGATAATATCCGTTATGTGTTTTTTAAGGGTCGGGAAATCAATGTGTTACGCCAAAGACAGGAATCACCGCATAGAACGCTGGTCAAACCCGCATTGCCCGCAATGAAAACTCATCGCACGCGGGACATTTCTATTGCTTGCACTGTTGGCATCACTTACAATCCATTCATGCTTTGGACAATCCCCAATCTAATCACCATGGGCCGAATCGTTCTCTCGGTCATCTTCTTCATCCTCATCGGCCTTTCGGGCACACATGGGATGGGCGAATCACCGATCCTCGCTGCAGCGTTCGTGATCTATATCATCGCGGCCGTCAGCGATTTCTTCGATGGCTATCTCGCGCGCAAATTCAACCAGGTCACCGTGTTTGGCCGCATCGCCGACCCCGTCTGCGACAAAGTGCTCAACCTCGGGGCGCTCGCGCTCTATGCAGGCCCGGCCTTTGCACTCACCGCTGGCGGCGTCGATCCGCGCGGCGCGTGGGAGGCGGGCCTTCCGAGCTGGATCACCGGCGATATGATTACCGCGTTCCAACCCTGGATGCTGGTGGTCCTTTTGAGCCGCGAATTCCTCATCAATGCACTGCGCGGCTTTGCCGAGGCTTCCGGCACGCCTTTTGGCGCAAAATGGAGCGGAAAAATCAAAATGGGCGTCCAGTGTTTCGCCATCGGCGCAATGGCCTATAGCCTCGCATTTCAGCCGACCGCGATCTGGTGCAACTTCATCAAAATTCTCGCGGTCTGGACAACCATCCTCGTAACCATCTACAGCGGCCTGGAATATCTGATCAAAGCGCGCAAGCTGTTCACCCAGCCTCAGCCGGAGTAAGCCATGGCTTTTCGTTTCACAGTCCTGCTCGGTGGGTTGATTGTCTTGGCAGCGTGCTCGGTCTCTTTCGCCGAGCCCCCTTCACCGGCCTCCTCGGCGCAAGCGCCGGCACCGGCACCCGTGTCGCCCCCTGCCAACACCCACGCCGAATTCAAAAAAATTACCCTTCCCAAGGCGATGGTTCTCGGTGTCGTCGAAGGCCTCACGGAATATCTGCCCATTTCGTCCACGGGTCACCTGATCCTCGCGGCCGACGCGCTGGATTTGGGCGGGGTCGCCCGCGACGACGAATCGGGAGACATCATCCAAGGCCCGCTCGGCCCGATCATGAAACCGAACCCGGCCCTCAACGCATTCACCATCGTCATTCAACTTGGCGCGATTTTCGCCGTGTTTGGCATCTACTTTGGCCGCGTGAAAGAAATGGCGAACGGCCTTCTCGGCCGCGACGAGCGTGGACGCAAACTCCTGAAAAATCTCATCGTGGCCTTTATACCCGCTGCGGTCTTCGGCCTGCTTTTTGACGACATGATTGAGGAATACCTCTTCAGTCCGCTGACCGTTGCCATCGCACTCGCCGTCGGTGGCGTAGCGATGATCGCGACGGCCAAGCTGTATCACCGCGAGCGAAAACACATCCGCGATGTTCACGATTTAACCGTCCGATGCGCTCTGATCATCGGCCTGGTGCAGTGCCTGGCGATGTGGCCGGGAACGTCGCGCTCGATGGTCACCATTCTCGCGGGCCTCGGCGTGGGCCTGAGCATGGTCGCCTCCGCCGAGTTCAGCTTTCTGCTCGCGCTACCGACACTCACCGCCGCGACATTCTACAAAGCCATCACCCAGTGGGACGCGCTGACGGCATCGGTCGGCCTCGACGCATTGATCGCCGGCACGGTCATCAGCACAATCGTCGCAGCCTTCAGCGTCAAATTCCTCCTCGACCACCTCACGCGCCACGGCCTCGCGCCGTTTGGACTGTACCGCATCGCGCTGGCGGTCGGAGTGATCTACCATTTCTTCCAATACATTTAGACCTCTGAACGGTTAAGAATCCTATGCCCAAAACTCTGTATATCATCGATGGCCACGCACAAATGTACCGCGCCTACCACGCTGGCGCTCATGGCCGACGCCTGACGAGTCCCGACGGCGAACCCACCTGGGCGACGCTCTATTTCTTCAACATGCTCCTCAAACTCCTCGACGACAAAACTCCGGACTATGTCCTGATGACCGTCGATGGGCCGCGCAAAGAGCTTCTCCGCAGCGAGTGGTTTCCCGAGTACAAAGCCCAGCGCAAACCTACGCCCGAAGACTTTTTCCCGCAGGAACAACGCATCCTCGAACTGCTCGAAGCGGTCTCCATGCCGATTCTCCACACCAAGGGCTACGAGGCCGACGACATGATCGCGACCCTCGCCAAAACCCTTGCCAGTGAGGAGTTGCAGGTCGTAATTGTCTCCGGCGACAAAGACCTCGCCCAACTCATCACACCGAATGTGAGCCTGTTCGATCCAAAGAAGGACATCCTGTTTGATCCCGAAACGCTGGTGGCGGAAAAGGGATTCCGCCCGGACCAGGTCATCGAAATTCAGACGCTCACCGGCGACAGCGTGGACAACATTCCCGGCATCCCCGGCGTGGGGCCCAAAACCGCGCTCAAGCTGATCCACAAATATGGCACGGCCGAAGCGGTCCTCGCCGCCGCCGAAGAACAGACGCCCAAGCTCCGCGAAAATCTTCTCGCGGCCGGGCAGAAATCGCTCGACCTCGCGCGCAAACTCGTCACGCTGATCGACGACGTTCCGGTGAAACTCGATCTCGACGCGGGTGCCGCTTCGAATCTGAATCTTCCCGCAGCGGCCGACACCTTTGCCGAGCTGGGGATGAATCGTCTCGTCGACCGGATCAGCGCGCTCACGGGCGAAACGCTGGAAGTGCGCGACGATCTCAAAACCACGACGGCCGCAGATTTCGACTACAATCTCATCACGACGACCGAACAGCTCGACGCGATGCTCGCCGAATTTGACGGCTGCGAGCGATTCGCGTTCGACACCGAGACCACCGGCCTGCGCGTGATGGAAGACAAACTTTGCGGGATTTCGCTTTGTTGCAAGCCCGGCCGCGCGTTCTATATCCCCGTCACCGTCGGTGGTGGCGGACTGATGTTCGGCCAGAACGACCGCCTCGACGCGGACACCGTTCGCACCGCGCTCGCGCCGCTGCTGGCGAATCCAGCGACGGAGAAAATCGGCCACAACGTCAAGTTCGATCTGCTGATTCTTCGCAATGCAGACTTCGAGGTCGCCGGGCCATTCTTCGACACGATGATCGCCGCGCACGTGCTCGACTCGTCGCGTCCTTCGTTCAAACTCGACGCGCTGTCCAACTCGCTTTTGCGCCATCAGTGCATCCCGATTTTCGAGCTCATCGGCCGCGGGAAAAATCAGATCACCTTCGACCAGGTCCCGCTCGATGCCGCCGCACCCTATGCCGGTGAAGACGCCGACGTAACGCTGCGACTCGCGGAGATTTTCCGCGACGAGCTGACGACCACCGGGCTCGATTCTCTATTCCGCGATCTGGAAATGCCGCTGATGTCGATCCTCGCCGACATGCAAACCCGCGGAATTTCGGTCGATGCCCAGAGTCTCAAAACGATGGAAGTCACCCTCACCAAACAAGCCGACGAGCTGAGCGAAAAAATCCACGCCGCCGCCGGCAATGACACGTTCAACATTGACTCCCCCAAGCAACTCGCCGAAATCCTCTTCGGGGAAGACCACCTCGCCCTGCCGATTCTCAAGAAAGGCAAGACCGGCCCGAGCACCGATTCGGCGACCATGGAGGAGCTCGCGACCGAAACCGATTCCCCCCTGCCAGATCTCATTCTCGAATACCGCAAGCTCAAGAAGCTCATCAGCACCTATCTCTCGGCGCTGGTCAAGGAGATCAACCCGCGCACCGACCGCATTCACACGTCGTTCAATCAGACGATGGTCGCGACGGGCCGACTGAGCAGCTCCAACCCGAACCTTCAAAACATTCCCATCCGCACCGAACAAGGCCGGCTGATCCGCTCGGCATTTGTCCCCGCCGATGGAAGCGTCCTACTCGCGGCCGACTATTCCCAGGTCGAGCTGCGCATGCTCGCTCACTTCTGCCAAGACGAAACGCTGATCGCCGCGTTCGAAAACGACCTCGACATTCACACCATCGTCGCAAGCGAAGTCTTCGGTGTCCCGCTTGACGAAGTCACACCCGAGCAGCGAGGCCGGGCCAAAACGGTCAACTTCGGCATCATCTATGGCCAGACCGCGTTCGGCCTGAGCAAGACGCTGCGGATCCCGCGCTTCGAGGCGCAGGAATTTATCGACCGCTACCGCGCGCGCTTCCCCAAGATCGACGACTTTCTCGCCGAGTGCATCGACGCCGCCAAGGCCAACGGCTATGTCGAAACAATTTTCCACCGACGCCGCTACATCCCCGACATCAAAAGCCCCAAGCCGATGGTCCGCCAGGCGGCCGAGCGACTCGCGATCAACTCCGTCGTTCAGGGCTCGGCGGCCGACCTCATCAAGCAGGCCATGATCCGCGTCGATGCCAAACTCCGCGAAACCCACTCCCCCGCTTCCATGCTCCTGCAGATTCACGATGAACTTGTTTTCGAGCTGCCCCCCGACGCCGTCGAGGCCGCCACCGCGCTCATCGATGCGGAAATGATCGGTGCCATCGACCTGCGCGTACCGCTCAAAGTGGACATCCACATCGGCGAAAACTGGATGGCTGCGAAATAGACGGGGACCATCGCGATCATTATCCATCTATAAAAACACCGTCGAGCAATTGCCCGGCGGTGTTTTTTGTTTGTCCGTTTTGTAGGGGCGAAAAATCTTTCGCCCATCTGTTCTGTGTGTACTTATCTCATTGGATTGATATTACTTGAGATATTTTCCCACGAGCAGATCGAGGCGCTGTTTTTCGGCCGGGTCGATGCTGTCTGGACGGGTCCAGATGCCCATTTCCATCGCAGAATGCGCGGGCGATTCGATCTCAGCGATCGCGTCGAACCGTTCAATCGCGGCCTTGATGAGCGCGACGGCATTCTGCGTAGCGGCCTGGAGATTGCCGATGATTTCGCGCAGAAGTTCGTGCTTGTCGAGGGTCGCCGGTGCAGGTCGCCAGCAATCATAATCACTCGGCAGCGCGACCATCGCATAGGCCATTTCGGCCTCGCGGGCAAGCTTGGCCTCGGGCATGACGGTCATCCCGATCAGGTCCCCGCCCCACGTGCGATGCATTTCGCTTTCGGCGCGCGTGGAAAACGCGGGGCCTTCCATGCAGACATAGGTCCCGGCTTCGTGAAGGGTCGTCTCCACGGCATCTTGACAGGAAATCAGGTGGTCCCGCAAAATGGTGCAGAACGGTGTGGCGAATTCGATGTGAACGGCAATGGTGTCGAAAAACGTGCCGACGCGCCGTGTGGTTTTGTCGATGATCTGGTCGGGGATCACGAGATGCTTGGGCGCCATGTCCTCGCGCAAACTGCCCACCGCGCCCGAGGCGATCACGTGGGTGCAACCTGCGGCCTTGAGCGCCCAGATGTTCGCGCGATAGTTCACCATCGACGGCGGCGTGGTGTGCCCGTCGCCATGACGCTGAAGAATCACGATGTCGTGGCCGCTCCAAGAGGTTTTGATCAGATCGCTGCTCGGCGCGCCGAACGGGGTATCGATTGTGATGCGAGTGCCCTGCTCTGCGCCGAGTGCGTCGCCGAGGCCCGAGCCGCCAATGAGTCCGATTGTAGCCATGATAGTTCCTTGTGTTATGAGATCAGCGCGCTTTGAGCGGTGCGAGTAGAGTTTCAAGAATCGTCGTAATCCGCCCGAGTGGACGAGGTTGGAATTTGGGTTTGGCCGTCGTGCCAGTGACACGAATTTCCATCAGCTGTTTGCTGAGGGCGCGCAGGATTTCCGTGCTGACTTGGTCGATGCGCGGAAGTTTCCCGGGTGGGCCCGTGAGGAAAGAAAGCTCCAGCGCGTCGGTCTTGAGAGAAATCGTGCCGCTGCCGAGGAGCGAAATGCTCTTGCCGGTGAGAAAAATTTCACGGAGATTCAGCGTGTCGTCGCGCAGGGTGTATCGGATGTGGCCGCTCTGAAAAGCGGACTTGCCGGGGAGCTGGAGCGCGAGGACGCTGAGGGTGTCGAGGTACACGGGCAGACGATAGAGCTCGCCGCGGACAATTTCGAGGTGTCCTTCGGCCTGACGAATTCGCTTCTTGCCAGTCTTGTAGTGCATCGCCAGACGGCCCTGAAGACTGCCCTTCATCAACTTGCGCGAGGCCTCGGTGGTCAGCGTCGCGGCCAAAGGAACGTCGACCATCGAGAGGTCAAATTCATATTCGGTTTCCCCGTCCAGATGGACGCTGACGTTGCCGGCGAGTTTGCCCGTCTGACACCGCGCGGTGAGTTTTTGGATCTGCAGGACATTGCGGTCCCGCTCGGTGCAGCGCAATTCCCCGCGAATCTCCTTCAACGGGATGTGCTCGACCTGGAACGTCGTCAGCGCGGCATCAGCGTGGGCAGTGAACAGGTCGTTGCGCCGGCCAAGATGGCCGAGAAGTTCGCCCGTGAGTTTGTGCGCTTCCTTGTCGGCGAGGTCGATCTTGTACTGCGCATCCGCAAGCCCGATGCGCCCGTCGGTGGTCCATGCAAATTTTGCGGGCTCCGTTTTCGTGGCATGATCCCACGTCAACTGAAGCTGGGTGAGGTCGGTCGTGATGGTCCCGCCCGCCTGGAGGTTTCCGTCAAATGGCGATTCGAGAAAGGTCATCACCTTGAGCAGGTCCTCGTCCACAGGCGTTGACGATTTCACCGCGAGCGTCGCCTGGGTCCGCAGCGCCGAAAGATCCACCTTCCCGCCCACTGCCAAGGTGGCTTTCCCGTGGGTCGCTTTGAGATCGCGGAGCGTGATGCGCTCTGGCTGGACGAGCACTTCGCCCGTGAGGGTATCCATGCGGTACGGCAATTGATCCCAGAGCAGCTGACCGCCCTTGGGCATCAGGCGCGCGGCATAGCCAACCACCTCGTCCTGGTTCTTCGAGGGCGTAAACTCAACCAGCAGGTCGGCCTTGCCGACATACTGAAACGGCTTGATCGCCTTGGCGAGCGCGGGGTTGGCCTGAGCGGCTGCGAGGAAATCGCCCGTCAGTTCTGCGTCCTCTGCACCGACGAGAATCTTGAAATCGTCCCGCCCTGCCTTCTTGGGCGCATAGTACCCCCCCGCCGTGACGACCTGCTTGCCGTGACGGGCGCGAAGCGATTCGATGCGGATGATCTCGGGCAACACATGAAGCGTCCCGTTGACCTCCTCGAGGGCATAGGGAAACGGTTTGTAGCGCAACGCGCCATTGGGCAGGCCCAGCCGCACGTCATAATGAAGCGCTTTGCCGGGCGATTGTGTGATCGTCGCGGCGATGGGATGGATCGTGCCGCGATAGTTCAAATCGGTCAAAAACCCCTGGAGGTCCGGCGGCAGAATGTCAGTGAGCGTTTTGTCGTACGGCATGTGCGAACCCTGGATCTGCAGCCGGATCGTGGGGGTCTTGGCCGAAAGATGTTCGAGAGTCCCGCTGGCGGAAATCTGAAGCTTGCCGTGGTGGCTGTGAATATCGTGAACTGTCACGATGTCCTTCGCCACGGTCACGCGGCCGACACAATTGTGCAGCGGATAGGGAAATTCCTTACAGCGCAACGACAGCTCCCCGCGCGGACGAAGCTCAACCGACAGCGCGAGTTTTTTCGAGGTCTCGCGGCGCGAAAGATGAACGCCGACGTCGGAGCGCCCACTGGGCTGGACCCCGGCCCAGGCCTGTTTGCCCTCGGGGGGCAGCGCCTGGAGCAATGCCGGTTCAAGAGCGATATTTTCGCCAGTGACTTTGACATCAAAGAGCGTACGCCAGTGGTCGAGATGGCGCACGTCCTGCAGACGGCCGATGGCACGAAGCGTGCCCTCGCCGCGCTTGGCAGTCAGGTCGATTCCGCGAATGCCGGTCTCATCAAACTCAATGCGCCCACGAACATCTTTCAGCGCCAGTGGAAATTCGCGGTACAGGCCTGAAACGCCTTGGGGCGCAATGTACCCGCGACAGCGCACATTGCCTCCGCGCGCACGGCCGAGATACGCAACCACATCCCCGGTCCCACGGATTCGAAAATCGGTCTCCACTTTGGCGAGGAGTGCTGCCATGGGCGAGTTCGGGTCGAGCTGAATGGGCATTTTTACGCCCCGCAACGCCAAATCCAAATCAAAAGCAGGATTCGTCAGCGATGAAAGATGGCCACGCGCCGAAAGCTCTGCATTGCCAAATTCCACAAGCCGTCCCGCGAGATCAATCCGGAGCGCCGAGCCCTCAAGCGCGACGTGGCCACGGATATTTCGCATCGTCAGCCCGCCATCCTCGGGGGGAAGTTCGAGAGAAAAATTGTGCAACTGGACTTCAAACGCATCGGCATCCTTCGGTGCGTCCTCACGGTAGACCGGAAGAAACTCGCCGCGAAGTTTGTATCGCTTGACGAGAGTGTGAAAGCGCGGCGGGAGAAAGTCCAGCGCCTCGGAGGAGACACTTCCCCCGAGAAGGCGCAGCCGTCCGGTGTCCAGCTCGCAAGCATAGCGCAACCAGATCGGCGCGCGCTGGGCGGTGAGCTCGACGATGCCACGATATTCCCCTTGGCGGACGGGGAGCATGACGCAGTGGAATGGCTTTTCCATTACGTCGGCTTTGGTGGCGGTGCGATCGACGCGACGGATGCGTCCCTTGTGGAATTCGATCATCGGCAACGACTCGAGTGGCAACGACGCGAGCGGGCTTTTTTCGTCGGACCCGAACGAAGAAAACAGCTGCTGGAGATTGGTGGTTTCTTCGCCGTCGGGGCCTTGGAAATATTCCAGCGTCACACGGGGCTTGTGGCAGACAATCCGCTCAATGCCGAAGGCGCGATTGGAAATAAGATTCCACAGCCGATATTCCAGATGGACCGCTTCGGCCGAGAGAATCGCCTCGCCGCCGTCGGGTGGTTGAATGGACAATCCCTCAAGGTCGAGTCCTTTAAAGAGGCGAAAGCGCGCAGAGTCCAACTCGACTTTTGCGCCGGTGAGCATTTCGATTTTTTCGCGCAACAGCGGTGTGAGATATCCCGAACTGAGGAAGTAGTTCCACGCGCCCACGATCGAGCAGAGACAAATCACCACCGCCACCGCCGCGCGACGGCGACGCAGGGACACCCGCCGCCACCGAACCCGGTGACCGCGCAGCCAGCCCAGACTATGCTGAGGACGGTTCAGAACTCAACTCCTCCCCACTCGCCGGTTGGGATGGCGCCGCATCGTCGTCGGCAAGATCCATCCAATCGGCAATCCTATCATACAAAGTTTGTGCATCGATGTCAGCACCCCAGTGAAGAACAATTCCGCGCCGAGCCTCGTCGGCATGAAGCTGGCGCGTCGCCAACGAGCAGCGCAGCAGGCTCAAGGGCTCGATCGATTCAGTATTGGCGGGGAGCGCATGAGCACTTTGAATTTCGGCGTCGAGCTGATCGGGCTCCAAAGGCCAGCGGAATACACTCCCTGCATAGAGTTTGTCCGGGCGGATATGGAAGAGTTGTATCGTGTTGGCGCCGACACCCCGCTCGACAAACAACCAGCGAAATTCTTCGAGGCGGGCGACGGTCGCATAGCGAGGCTGATCGAAATCCTTGAGCCGATCGAGACGCGTTTTGATCGCGGCGGCCTCTTCAAAGGCAAGCGTTGCCGCGGCCTGGGTCATCTCCGCCTGAAGCGAATCGCGCAATGGCGTGCGCTCTCCTGCGGCAAAGTCGAATGCATCGCGCAAGGCCAGGCGATAGTCCGGCATCGAAATCGTGCCATCCACCGGCGAGAGGCATCGGCCCATTTGGCCGTGGTTGCATTTCGTGCCGTGGGGCGATTTTCGCAGACACGCCGCGCTCCGGCAAAGGCAAAACGCGTCGGTGAGCGATTGAAGAAACGCGTCGGCATCTCGGCGGGTCAAAAACGGACCGATACATTCTCCCCCGCCGCGCGGATCGCGCGTGATACGAAAATGGGGATAGTCCGACTCAATCTCCAGCGTCAGCCACGACGGCGGTTTCCAGGTCACCATCGATACATAGGACTTCGGCCAAAGCTCGGCCGCGATTTCCAGATAGCGCCAGTGCGTTTCCCACATCCCGCCGCACCGAATCCAGCGTGCACGACCCACCACACCACGCAATTGGCCGCGCGTGCGACTGGTGGGTTTCTCCGCGTCTTCGAGCAACCGGGTCGCGACGCGTGCTCGCATGGACCCCGCCGTCAGCAAGACCACCGGCTCGCCGGTCGCGGTCTCCAGCAGCACGACACCGCGCGCGGCGGGAATAACGCGCAAATCCGCTTCGCTCGGCGAGGGAGGCAGGTCGGCCGCGTCGTCAAATTGGAAAGTCAGCTCCGTCATAAATCGTGCGATGATCCCATAAAAAACGCCGCAACGAAATCGCTACGGCGTAGTGTTCGGTCAGTTGGACCTGTAGCGATTACAGCCACATGCCCGTAATTTTTCCTTCGTATACCATCTTCCCTTCCACATACGCCTGGGTATAGCCCACGCAGCGGCGCGCGCGAATATCGATCATCTTGCCGACCATCATAATGCGCTGGCCGGGGGCAACCGAGCCGCGGAACTTGACTTCGTCGACGGCCGCAAATCCAAGGAAGCCTTCCTTGTTTTCGCTGGTCATGACGGCATAGCTCACGAGCTGGGCGGCAGTTTCGATCATCATCACGCCGGGGAAAATCGGACGACCCGGAATGTGGCCACGAATCCAGAACTCATCATCCGGAAGATCGCGATAGCCCGCGATGGTGTGCTCTTCCGTGTTATTGTAGATGATCGCGTCAAGGCGCTCAAATTCAAAACGGTGCGGGAGATATTTCCCGTAGATCTCTTCGCGGTCGGAAATAATATTGGTGTCGTCGAGCATCGAGAGGTCGAGGATTTGTTTGGGAGGCATGGGGTTCTTTCGTGGGTAAGGGTCAAATCGACAGAGAATTATACAGCGATTTCACCGCGAGAACAAGAGGAACAAGCGGTTTTACCGGGATTTCCCGTCCGGCGCATTCGAATTCTGATCGAGACGCAGCAGACGGCGCAGGAGCATTTCTTCGCCGCTACGATTGCCTTCGATATAGTGCCCGATAAATTGGACTGCATAGCCGCCGATGAACATCGCCAGGGCCGCCCAATAGCGCGCGAGAATCAAAAACGCAGGCGCGGCAATGAAACACGCCGGAATCCCGATCATGTGCAGCCAGAAGCTGGTGGGGTTCTTGTGGCGGGCGAGCCAGTTTTGTAGAGGGTTCATCAGGTATCGATTCCTTCTGGATTGCCAGCGTCACTGGCAAAGTGCGCAGTGGGTGTCTGCGGAATATTATTATGGACCACCGCGTCGGCAATGTCAAATGGACGAACGGTGTCGAGGTACAAGGTTTGGCCGGGGATGTAGCGCGCCTGATAGCGGCGACGGATTTCGGCCTCACTGCCAAAGAGGGTCAAATCGCGCTCAATGGCCCGGTTGAGGGTGACGTGAAAGTCGGCGTGGACAAACACGCGATAGTCCCAGTGCTCCGCAAGCTCTTGGCGGAACAGGAACATCCCATCGAAGATGAGAATAGCGCCGGGCCCGACAGTCTCGACGGGCGAATCCACGTGCTGCTCGACGCGAAAGTCATAGACCGCGCGACGAAACTCCCCCGCTCCGTCCGGGCCGAGTGGATGAAGAATCGCCTCGCAGACGGCTGGATAGTTGAATGAATCGTGGTAATAGCCTTCGACGCTGTCGGCCCCGCGGCGGATGCGATGCGGCCGGGGATGGTGAAACCCGTCAATCGTGGCACGGACCACTTCGCGCCCGGCGGCCTCAAGACGCGCGGCAAGTTCGTCCGCGAGCGTGGTCTTGCCCGACGCGCCGACGCCGTCAATGCCGACACGAATCGTATGGTCGGCGCGAAGAGACAATATCTCCTCTTGAATGCGGCCTAAAATCAGATTGCGCGGCACGGGTCAGGCCTCCCGATGCAGAACAAAAATCGCCATGTCGGCAAGTTCGTCACGGTCGACCTCACTGCCCTGCTCGCTGTCGAGCAGAACACGCTTGTCAATCGTGATGGCGTGTTCGGTGCAGAACGCTTCGAAGTCGCTCAGGGTGAGCACGCGAATGTTCGGCGTGTCGTACCACTTGTGATGCAGCAGCGCGGCTTCGGGCATCCGGCCGGTCTGGCGGAACTGTTCCTGAAGTTTGTGATAGCCGAAGTTCGGTACAGACACCACGCAGCGTCGGCCGATGCGGAGCATTTCGCTCAGCAACCCGCGGACGTCAAAGACGGCCTGAAGGGTCCGGCTGAGAACGACGCAATCGAACTCGCCATCGCCAAAGCGATCAAGCGGCTCGTTGAGGTCGCCTTGAACCACATCGACGCCGCGGCGGATGCATTCCTGCACGCTGGCCTCGTCGCGCTCGACACCGCAGAGGCGAATGTCGGACGTCCCTTCCAGGCGGCACAACAATCCACCCGTGCCGCAGCCGAGGTCGAGGACCGATTGGGCATCGCCGATTTGATCGAGAATGCGTTCATAGTCCAAGCGCCGTTGGGGATGGAAAATGCTCGTATGATCGTGCGTTTCTTCGCCGTCGGTGGCAGTGGGATTCGTATCGAAATTCGCCAAAAAGCCGGCCGTCATTCCGCCATAGCGCTCGACGTTGTTCGGCAGCAAAAACGCATCGTGGCCGCAGTCGCTCTGAATGTTGCAATAGCTCACCGGGATTTGCGAATGCACAAGCGCGTCGACAATCTGCTGACTTTGGGTCGGCGGGAACAGCCAATCGCTCGTGAAGCTCATCACCAGCCAACGCGTTTTGCTCGGCGCATAGCGCTCGGCGAGTTGCTCGACCGTCGCGCCCATGTCAAAGCGATCCATCGCGAGCGTGATCGCGCAATAGCTGTTGGCGTCGAAGCGCTCGGTAAATTTTTGGCCCTTGTACGCGAGGTACGACCCGACAGAGAACAGCTTCTCGAAGTCGGTCTCCACGTCGCGCGGTGCGTTGCGGGTGGACTCGAATTTCCGGTTCATCGCCTCGGACGACAGATAGGTAATGTGCCCGAGCATCCGCGCAATCGCCAGGCCCGTCGCGGGAGCGCCAGCGGCGAAGTTCGGATCGCTCTGGATCGCGTTGCGCCCGACAATATCAAACGCGAGGCTTTGACTGGTCAGGCGCGGACTCGTGGCTACAAGCACCACCCCCCCCGTCGAGTCGGTGTAGTCGGTTCCCCAGATTTGCGCCTGCTGGCCACCCATCGACCCACCGATCACCGCCCGCAAGCGAGCAATGCCGAGATGGTCGACGAGGCGTTTTTGCACGGCGACAATGTCCCCGAATGTGATGTCGGGAAACGCACTGCCATAGGGCTCGCCCGTCGCGGGGTTTGTGCTCCCCGGGCCGGTCGTACCGCGGCAGCCGCCGAGGCAATTCGGGCAAATCACAAAATAGCGATTGGTATCGACGGCCTTGCCCGGACCAACAAAACAGTCCCACCACCCCGGCTCGTCCTCGTCGTTGTGCTTGGCGACGTGACTGTCGCCGGTGAGGGCGTGGGCGATGAGCACGGCATTGTCCCGGGCAGCGTTCAGCTCGCCATAGGTCTCATAGCCTACCGTGACAGACGAAAGCGCCCCACCCAGCTCGAGAGCAAGCGGGTCAGAAAACGTCGCCGTCTGAAGGAACGGTAAGTCCGTGCCAGAGCGGCATTCGTCGCTGCCGGCAAAAATGTCTGCGTTTTCAATTTCGGTCATACGGGCCTCGCTAAAGTCATTCGTAAGCCACATAATAACACAAACCCCGCACAGATGGAATATCCGTTTGCGGGGTTTGTTGCGGTCTGAGCAAGTCGTTCTATTGCTGCGAGGCCGTCAGGGCCTGGTCAATATCCGCGATAATATCGTCAATATCTTCGATGCCGACGCACATGCGGACAAACTCCGGGCTCACGCCAGCGGCCTTCTGCTCTTCGGCGGTGAGCTGCTGGTGGGTCGTGCTGGCGGGATGGATCACAAGCGTCTTGGCATCGCCAACGTTCGCGAGGTGACGGCAAAGTTTCACCGCATCGATGAATTTTTTACCGGCCTCACACCCGCCCTTGATCCCAAAGCCCAACATGCCACCAAAGCCGCCCGTGAGATATTTCTTCGCCAACTCGTGGCTACGGTGGGCGGTCTGGCCGGGGTAGTTGACCCAATCTACGAGCGGATTCTCCGCGAGCCAATCGGCGACTTTCTGCGCATTTTCGCAATGGCGCTCCATCCGCAGATGCAGCGTCTCGATGCCGAGACACATGATCCACGCGGCGAAGGGACTCATCGCGGCGCCGGTGTCACGCAGCCAGTGCGTACGCATGTGGATGATGAACGCGACATTGCCGATGGGCTTGAGCGCCTCGGTGAAGACCACGCCGTGGTAGCTCGGGTCGGGCGCGGTGAACTGCGGCCATTTTTCGGGCTCGGCTTCCCAGTCGAAGGTCGCGGCATCGACCACGGCCCCGCCAATGTGCGCGCCATGGCCGCCGATGTATTTCGTCGTCGAATAGACCACGATGTCCACGCCATGTTCAATCGGGCGCATCAACGCGGGCGTAGCGATGGTGTTGTCGCAAATCAGCGGCACGCCAACAGCGTGAGTCGCGTCGGCGAGAGCGCGGAAGTCCGCGATGAGATTGTTGGGGTTGGCAATCGTCTCGATGTAGACGCCGCGCGTGTTTTCGTCGGCGAGTTCGGCGATTTCTTCGGGCTTGGTCGAATCGAACATCCGCACTTCGATCCCGAGCTTGGGCAACGTCTGGCCGAAGAGCGTAACCGTGCCACCATAGAGATTTTTCGAGGCGATGATGTTCTGGCCAGCCTGAGCGAGCGTGCAAATCGTCGCGGTGATCGCGGCCATCCCGCTGGCAAACGCAAGCGCTGCCGCCCCACCATCAAGCGCGGCGAGACGTTTTTCCAGCACGTCGCATGTGGGGTTCATCAGACGCGAATAAATGTTCCCAAATTCCTTGAGCGCGAACAGATCGGCTGCATGATCGGAATCTTTGAACATATAACTCGCCGTGGGATAGATCGGCGGCGCACAGCTCAACTGCGCATCGTCAAACGGATCGTAACCGCCATGAACGGCGAGAGTACCAAGTTTATTGAATTCGAGTTCGGACATGGAAAGCTCCTTTGTGTAGTTTCCTAAATGTAACTTGCGCCATTATAGGCAAAAAGGCGCGATTCTTCCAGTGGAGAACCGCACTTTTTTGGTGTTGTTTGCGTTACCCGCCTGAATCCTAGCGGATGAACAGCATTTCGTTATAGCTCGGGATCGGCCAGAGTTCATCGTTGCAGACGGTTTCGAGTGCGTCGCCAAGTTCGCGGCATTCATTCATCGCAGCGAGGACGGTGTCGCGCATGTAGCAAGCGTGCTTCATGGCGGCGGCCGGCGCGTCGTGGGCGATGGCAGCGGCGAGGGTGTCAATCGAAGCGCTGAACGCATCGATGGTTCCCGCGAGATCACCCAGGATGTTGGCCTGGGTTTCGGAATCGATGCCCGCGGCCTTGAGGCTGATATAGGCTTCGGCGACCTGCGTCTGATATTTCAGCGCAGCCGGCAGAAGCATCGTGCGCGCCATGACCAGTGTGGTGTCGGCTTCGATTTTGAGAATCGAGGCGTAGTTCTCGAGGTGGATTTCCTTGCGGCTGTCGAGTTCCTTCTTGCTGAACACGCCGTACTTCTTGAAGAGTGCGACGATGTCCTTCTTGTTGATGTAGTCGAGCGCTTCGGGCGTGGTGGGCAGGTTCGGCAGACCGCGCTTGGCCGCTTCGTCTTTCCATTCCTGGGTGTAGCCGTCGCCGTTGAAGATCACCGGGCGGAAGTCTTTGACGATCTTCGGCAGAACCTTCTGCAGAGCTTTGTTGAGCTGTGCTTCGGTCGGGGTCTTGGTCTTGGCGGCCTTGACGAGTTCGTCGCAGAGATAGTCGATCGACTCGGCGACGATGGTGTTGATCACCGTGATCGCGGCCGAGGGATTCTGATTCGAGCCCACCGCGCGGAATTCGAACTTGTTGCCGGTGAAGGCAAACGGGCTCGTGCGGTTACGGTCGCCTGCGTCACGCGGCAGCTTCGGAAGCATCGACACGCCAAGCTCGAGGGGCTTGGTTTTGCCGGCTTTGGACTTCTTGCCGCTTTCGATGGTGTCCAGCACGTCGGTCAGTTGGGCACCGAGATAGATCGAGATGATCGCCGGGGGTGCTTCGTTCGCACCCAGACGGTGGTCGTTGCCCGCACTGGCTGCGGTGATGCGCAGCAGCGGTGCATAGTTGTGGACCGCGCGGCAGCAGGCCGCGAGAATCGCGATGAACTGCGCGTTGTCGTGGGGGTTGTCGCCGGGGTTCAGCAGGTTTCCGCCCACGTCCGCACCGATCGACCAGTTCACGTGCTTGCCGCTACCGTTGACGCCGGCGAACGGTTTTTCGTGGAACAGGCAGACAAAGCCGTGACGGTCGGAGACGCGACGGAGGATTTCCATCGTGATCATCTGGTGGTCGGCGGCGATGTTCGAGGCTTCAAAGGTCGGCGCGAGTTCGAACTGACCGGGGGCCACTTCGTTGTGACGGGTCTTGATCGGCACGCCGATCTTGATGAGTTCGTATTCCATTTCGGCCATGCAGGCGATGACGCGTTCTTCGATGGCACCGAAGTAGTTGTCGTCGAGTTCCTGACCCTTGGGGGGCTTGGCGCCAAAGAGCGTCCGGCCACAGTTGGTCAGGTCAGGACGGTGCAGTGCGAAATGCTTGTCGACGAGGAAATATTCCTGTTCCGCACCAAGCGAGCTGGCGATGCGGGTCGCTTCGTTATTGCCGAAGAGCTTCAGCAAGCGCAAGGTGGCATTGCTGATGGCTGCATCACTCCGCAGCAGCGGGGTCTTCGCGCCGAGCGCTTCGCCGGTCCAGCTGATGAACATCGTGGGAATCACGAGGGTCACGCCGTTGGGGCCTTCGAGCAGGAATGCCGAGCTGGAAGGATCCCACGCGGTATAGCCGCGGGCTTCGAAGGTCGCGCGCAGGCCGCCCGAGGGGAAACTCGAGGCATCGGGCTCACCGCGAACAAGGTCTTTGCCGCTGAACTTCATCACCACGCCGCCGCCATCGGGCTCGATGAAGCTGTCATGCTTCTCGGCCGTCGAGCCGGTCATCGGCTGGAACCAGTGGCAATAGTGCGTCGCGCCGCCTTCAATGGCCCAGTCGCGCATCGCAACGGCAACCGAGTCGGCAATCGCCGAGTCGAGACCCTTGCCCGAGTTGATCGTGGCCTGGAGCTTCTTATAAATATCCTTGGGCAGGCGTTCACGCTGAATCGTGTCAGTGAACACATTGCAGGAATAGACGTCGCGAACATCGGTTTCGAGGTAATCAACCGCGCCGCCTGCGGGCTTAACCTTGGCGATGGTGTCGATGGCGCTTTTGCGAACAGTGTGCTTGCTCATGGAAGGTGTCTCCTGGTTTCGGTGTGACATGTGTATAGTGTCCATTGCTGCCCAGATAGAGGCATAGCACTGGAATTATAGCATTTTCCGTGCCAAAAAGAAGAGGAATCGTTTAAGACATTGCAAATAAAGGCGATGGGGAATTCCAGATTTTTTACAGATTTGTCGGAAGGGAATTTTACTACACTTTTGTAATACATGACATCCAGTTTATACATTTTTGTAGCGCTTTTCCTGTTTCCGTCGATTTTGTCGCAAATCTCCTGTCGATTGTTTAGATTGTAGCGCCCATTGTACAAAAGAGATAGTGGAAACTGGAATTCTGCTTGTATATTAGTAGATAATCTGTACAATTTGCTCGAATCTCACGATCCGGCCACCCTTCTACCCTACTCTACCTCTATTCCGACGGCAAAACTCCATGGACCAAAGCCACATCCGCAATTTCAGTATTATCGCCCACATCGACCACGGCAAGAGCACTCTCGCCGACCGGATGATGTTGCTGGCAGGCTCGATCACCGAGCGCGAATTCAAGGACCAGATTCTGGATTCGATGGACCTCGAACGCGAGCGCGGCATTACGATCAAAGCCTCCGCCGTCACGATGGAATATGAGCACAAGGGCGAGAAATACATGCTCAACGTGATCGACACCCCCGGGCACGTCGACTTCCATTATGAGGTTTCGCGTTCACTCGCTGCATGTGAAGGCGGTCTGCTGGTCGTTGACGCCGCGCAGGGAGTCGAAGCGCAGACCGTTGCGAACGCGCACCTCGCGGAAAATTGTGAGCTGGCCCTCGCGGCCGTCATTAACAAGATCGACCTGCCCGCTGCCCGTCCCGAAGATGTGGCGATGGAAGTGGAAAATCTCGTCTGCATCCCGGCAGAGGATTGCGTATTCACCTCGGCCAAAACTGGCGAAGGCATCGAGAACATGCTCGAAGCGATCGTCGAGAAGCTCCCGCCCCCTGCTGGCGATCCCAACGGCAAACTCCGCGCGCTGATCTTCGATAGCCAATATGACGACTACCGCGGCGTGGTGGTCTACCTTCGCGTGTTCGATGGCACGCTCAAAGTTGGCGACAAAGTCAAGATGCTCGGCACACGCGACGAATACGTCATCGCCGACATGGGTAAGTTCATGCCCAAGCAGACGAAGATCAACAAACTCCACAGCGGCGAGGTGGGCTACTTCGTCGCACACATTCGCACGATTGATACCATTCACGTCGGCGATACGGTGACGCTCGCGGGCGACCCGGCGACCGATGCCCTGCCCGGCTATGAGCCGCCCAAGCAGATGGTCTATTCCGACTTCTACCCAGGCCCCTCGACGCAGTTCCCCGACATGCGCGACGCGCTGGACAAGCTCAAACTCAACGACTCATCGCTGACCTACATTCCGATCACCTCCGACGCGCTTGGGTTTGGGTTCCGCTGCGGGTTCCTCGGCATGCTCCACATGGAGATCGTCCAAGAGCGCCTCGAACGTGAATTCAATATCGAGGTCGTTCAGACCGCGCCGACCGTTCCCTACGAAGTCCTGCTCAACGACGGCACGGTTCAAGAGGTTGACGCTGCTGGCGAATTGCCCGACGCCAACTTCCTAGAGGAAATCCGCGAGCCGATTGTCAAATGCGACCTGATCATCCCGGCCGACTCGGTGGGCAATGTGATGCAGCTCTGCGAAGACCGCCGCGCGACCTATCAGAAGACCGAATACCTTTCGACCGACCGCGTGATTTTGACCTACAAGATTCCGCTCGCCGAAATCATCTACGACTTCTACGACAAGCTCAAGAGCGGCACACGCGGCTATGGCACGATGGACTTCGAGTTGATCGGCTACTTCAAAGAAGACTTGGTCAAGATGGACATCCTCGTGAACAACACCGCAGTCGACGCGCTGAGCGTGATCGTTCACCGTTCCAAGGCCCAGATCCGTGGGCGGGCGCTGATCCAGAAGCTGCGAAAAGAAATCACGCGTCACCAATTCGAAATCCCCCTCCAGGCCGCCATCGGCACGAAGGTGATCGCGCGCGAAACCATCCGCGCACTGCGCAAAAACGTCACGGCCAAATGCTACGGTGGCGACATCAGCCGGAAACGCAAACTGCTCGAAAAGCAGAAGGCCGGCAAGAAGCGCATGAAAATGGTCGGCAACGTCGAAATTCCGCAGAAGGCATTTATGGCCGTCTTGGAATCCGGCGAAGAATAACCTTGATGATCGCCACGGATTTTTTCGAAGTCGCACGCCATCTCAAAAAAATGGCCGTGTTGGAATCCGGCGAAGAATAACCGCAACTACATAGAAGGAGACGTCATGTCCCTGATCGAAACTCTCAAAGCCGAAATCAAGACCGCCATGAAGGCTCGCGACGACGTGAAGAAAAACGTCCTGCGCGTCGCCCTCGGCGATATCCAGATGGAAGAAACCCGCAAAGGGACCTGCTCGGAAGAGACGGCCGAGACCATTCTTCGCAAACTGTTCGCAGCCAATGTCGAGACCATCGCGGCCTGCCCCGATTCTCCTCGCAACGAGCAGCTCACTCGCGAAAACGAAATCCTCGATGCCCTGCTCCCCAAGCAGTGGAGCGTCGAAGAAATCATCACGTTCCTCGGCGAACAGCCCGGTGTGATCGATCGCATCCAGGGCGCCAACGCCGACGGCCCGGCCACCGGCATGGCCATGGGCGCACTCAAGCCCTCCGGCGCGCCGGTCAACGGCAAAGACGTCGCCGCCGCTGTCGCGCAAATCCGCAACGGCTAGTTCAGCGGTTTTGCCCACCAAGGACGCAAAACCAAAATAAAGGAATACTGACTCTCTACTTGCCTATCGCAGCCAGGAATTGTAAAATGATTTCTGGCTGTTTTTACGCTCTTCTGGAGAACGAATGGAATCTTTCATCCTGGCAACCCTGTGCGATTGGGTATCACGGAACTGGGCATTGGTTGCAATTTCAGCAACGGTCCTGATTCTCGTTGGTGTCACATGCTATTTTCTCGCCTACTACGTCAGGATCATTCTCAACATTTTCTGCGACACCCACCCGCCGCTCTCGCGCAAGGTCATGGACTTCGACGAGATCGAAGGAGAGACCATCCGCTTCCGCAGCTGGGACGGCACGAGCCTCCAGGGCACGCTTCTCGGCAGTCAGCAGGAACCCTATAAAGGGACCATTCTCTTCAGCCACGAATTCCACGCCGATGGCGCGAGCTGTGCGCGCTATGCCAAGCCCCTGCTCGATGCGGGCTATCAGATTTTCACCTTCGACTATCGCGCTCACGGCGAGTCGTCCGGCAAAGACTACAGCCCGTTGCAATGGCCCAGTGACAAAGAGGTTGGCGACCTGCTCGGCGCGTGTGCCTATATGCGGTCCCGCCTCAGCGACGAGGGAAAAGACCCCAGCGTGGGTGTCTTCGGCATCAGCCGCGGCGCGGGCGTGGCACTGCTCGCCGCCAGCAGCGACTCGGACATCAAGGCGATCGTTTGTGATGGCGCGTTCGATACCCAAAGCACGCTGATTTCCCTGATGAAGCGCTGGGGGCAACTCTTCGCGAAAATCGGGATCCTTTATAAGGAACACCCCGAACCGTACTGGCGGTTTCTCTATCGCCTGTTGATCCACTTCGCCCAGCGGCGCCTCAAACGACGCTTCCCGTCGGTGGCCAAGGCTCTGCGCGAAATGCAGCCCCGCCCGGTCTATTTCATCCACGGAAAACGCGACAGCTACATCCGCGTCGACCAGACCGAATCGCTGCACGAGATGGCCCCATCGCCGAAATATCTCTGGATCGTCCCCAAGGCCAAACACAACCAGGCCGTCGCCACCCAACCCGAACGCTACGCACTGCGCACCGTCGCGTTTTTTGACAAGCATCTTGCCGGTCTCGACATCGCCCCGACCGACATTTCACCAGAGGACGACCCCAATACGTCTGCCTGCGAGGTTGCTCATGGGACTGCGTGAATTTTTCCTCAAACCAGTGTCTCTGATTGCGGGCTATCGCGCCAACACCTGTCGGCGTAAATTTCTCCGTGCCCACCAGAACACCCGCGACGTTCAGCAGCAACTCCTCGAACGACTCGTCGAGGCGCACGCTGGAACCGGGTTCGGCAAGGACCACAATCTCCTGTCGGTCAAGACGATGGACGATTTTCGCAAGGCCGTCCCGCTGTCCACGTACGACTACTACCGGCCCTACATCGACCGAGTGCGCGAGGGTGATTTTAAAGCGTTGATGCCCAATGGAGTGCCGCCGTTGATGTTCTCGATGACATCGGGAACCACGGGCACACCGAAATACATTCCCGTGACCCAGCCGTTCGCCGATCAAATGAAGATGGGCTGGAACGCGTTCGGGATCGGTGTGATCCGCGACCACATGAGCGCGTTTGGCCGCTCGATCCTCAGCCTGACCTCAACGATGCACGAAGAAACATCGCCTGCGGGAATTCCCTGTGGTGCCATCAGCGGCCTGCTCGCCCAAAACCAACAGCGCCTCGTGCGCCGGATGTATCCCACGCCGCAATGGGTCTCTGAAATCCCCGAGATCCAGACGCGCTTCTACACGATTCTCCGCTACGCCATCGAACGCAATGTTGCGTTTATCACCACAGCCAATCCCTCGACGACCATCCAGCTCATCGAGGCCGCCCGCGACCAGATCGAACCGCTCCTGAGCGATCTCGAAAACGGAACGTTTACACCGCCGGGCGACCTGCCGAAAACACTCGCCCACCAAGTGCGTGCTTTCCGCGCCAATCCCCGCCGGGCAGACATGATCCGCGACCGCATCGACGAAAGCGGGACGTTCACCGCACGCTGTTTGTGGGATCTCTCGTTTGTGGCCAACTGGACGGGCGGCACGCTCGGGCTGTATCTTCCCAAGCTCCGCAAACTCACCGGCGGCGCACCGATTCGCGACATTGGCCTGCTCGCCAGCGAGGGACGCTTCAACCTGCCCATTCGCGACAACACCTCTGCTGGCGTGGCCGAAATCTTGTCCAACGTCCTCGAATTCATCCCCGTCGAACAGCGGGAAAAGGACAACCCCGAAACGCTCCTCGCCCACGAGCTGGAAGTCGGCCACGAATATTTCCTCGTGTTCAGCAATTTCACCTCTCTGATGCGCTATGACATCGATGACCGGATTCGCGTGGTCGACTTTTACGGGCAGTCCCCCGTGTTCGAATTTCTCTCCCGCGGCAAACACACCGCCAACATCACCGGCGAGAAACTCACGGAACACCAGGTCGTCACCGCCATGGAATGCACCAGCCGCGACCTGCAACTCCACGTCGACCAATTCTATCTCCAGGGGCATTTCGCCGACACGCCCTATTACGAATTGCACGTCGATTCGCCCATCGCCGCGACGACGCTCTCGCGCTGCTTCGATCACCACCTGCGCCTGATCAACATGGAATACAACTCGAAGCGAAAAACAGATCGCCTCGGGCCAATCCAGGTCCACATCTCGCCGCAGGGAACTTTCACGGAACTCGAACAAGAAGAAATCCGCAAACGGAACTTGCGTGCAGAACAGTACAAACCCAACTATCTGCGACCCGAAATCATGCCCGACGACGACACTGCCAAGGCCTAGCCGCGCAGATCAAGAAAGGATTCATTGATGGGCCCTAAAAAACGATCCACATTCGGAGCCGAAGAACTCGCCATCGGCCTGAGTCATTATGATCTTGGGATCATTTATTCCATCGCGGAATTTCCCCGCGGATCCCACCGCGCCCCCAAAGCCATCGTCGAATGTCAAAACGGAAAGTACCTCTTCAAGCGTCGCCAGCGCGGCGTGGAAGAAATTCAAAAGGTCGCCTTTACCCATCAGATTCAACTTGCCCTCGCCGAGCAAAACTTTCCCCTGCCACACCTTCTGGGCACGTGCGACGAGAACAATTCCATGCTGGTCTTTAACGACCACATTTACGAAGTGCAGGAGTTTATCCAGGGCAGTGGCTTCGACGGCTCGGCCAAGAGTACCGAGCAATCCGGCCACGCGTTGGGGCTCTATCACAAGCTGCTCGAAAATTTCCAGGGCGACTGGGAACCCCCCACCGCAAGCTATCACAACGCCAAGACCATCTTCGAGTCGATCCACAAAGCCGCGGACAAACTCCCCAAGGGATCGGGCGAAGACCCGCCGATTGGCGAGACCATTACCGTGCTCGCCAACGCCTATCGCAAGTCGGCCCAGGAAGCGACCGACCTGGGGCTGAAGAAATGGCCCCGCCAGATTGTCCACGGCGACTGGCACCCGGGCAACATGCTCTTCCGCAAACAGATGGTCGCGGCCGTGATCGATTATGACACCGCCCGGCTGCACCAGCGCATCATCGATGTCGCCAACGGTGCGCTCCAATTTTCGATTCTGGGTGGCGGCGACGATCCACGCAAATGGCCTCGCCAGCTCGAAGTCACCCGCTTCCAGCGCTTCCTGCGCGGATACGATTCGGTCAATGTGATCACCACCGACGAGCTGCGCGCAATTCCGTTCCTGATGTGCGAAGCGATGATCGCCGAAGCCATTCTGCCCATCGCGGCCGCCGGAAAATTCCACCGATTCGACGGTGGCGTCTTTTTGACCATGATTCGTCGCAAGGTCGAATGGATCCTCAAGCACCAAGAACAGCTCGCGGGGATTCTCGACCAGGCCGACAGCGACACCGTCACCGCCCCGCCACCTCCGACGCGCAAAAAAGAATCGTCCATGAACACCGATTCACTCGCCAGTGGGTTGACACAAGTCGTCGATTCACCCCCGCCGCCAAGCGAATAACGAAGAACTCACTGCTGCGGCGAAATCGTCAGCCGGATCGTCGAATTGCTATCCGACGCGAGGCTAAACGCACCGTGACGCGTTCCGACGGTATAGGTATACGTCGTCGGCAAATCCAGCGGCGAGACCACGATCCGCGCCTGCAAGGTTCCATTGCCTGGGAGTGTGCCAAGCTCGCCCACACCCGAGCCCGGGCCGTAGAGCGTAAACGCGAGCGATTCGCTGGTGGGGTTCACAAACGTCACGTCATAGGTCATGCAGCCCGACGTCCCCAGCGCGATCAACAGCAGCAATGTCATCCATCGTTTCTTCATGGTGTCTCCGTGTGCAAACGAGAATCGTTCCACCCCAGTATCTCTCCGCGGGGGGACATTTGCAAGAATCTTGTTCATTTCTTCCCCCGAGAGTGCTATACTACCTGCGGAGGTATCTTATGAGTGACAACGCCAAGCCCAACCAGATCGCCCTGTTCCCCGGCACGTTCGACCCAGTCACACTTGGCCATATGGATATCATTACGCGCGCGGCAGAATTGTTCGAGCACCTCATTGTTGCCGTCGGCCACAACCCCGACAAAAAAACGATGCTCAGCCTCCATCAGCGCATTCAGATCCTTCAAGACACCACCCGCGACCATCCCAATGTATCGGTGGAAAGTTATTCGGGCTTGACGATTGAGTTTGCCAAACAGGTCGACGCGACGGTCATCGTCCGCGGCCTACGCAACACGATCGACATGGAATACGAAGCGCAAATGGCGCTGGCCAATCGCGCTTTGGGTGGATTTGAGACGTGCTTTCTGCTCACCGACCCCTGCCACGCGCATCTCTCCAGTTCACTGGTGAGGCAAATCGCGTCGATGGGCGGCGACATTTCCCCGCTCGTTCCCAAGGTGGCTGTCGAACACATTCGCCACCCGCTATTCGACCGCAATCGTTAACACGAACGGTACAGCCCTTCGCGTTCTATGTAGTCCCACACCCCCGCTGGCACCATGGATTGACATGGCTCGCCGCGAGCAATGGCCTCGCGGATTGCCGTGGACGAAATATCGATCAGCGGCGTTTCGATCAGGCCTGTGCGCACTTTGTCCACCAGCGCATCGGGAAGCATTCCCTCCAGCGCATTGACCGCCTCGCTCGCTTGGGCAAATCCATCCGGCGGCCGACACGCCACGAGCAGGCGCACCTTCGCCAGCAAGTCTTCCACACGTCGCCAGCGCGACAGATCGCGGAGATTGTCCGCGCCGATCAGGAGCATCAAATCCGATGCGCCGTCCCGCTCGAGCGCTTCGATGGTGTCAATGGTATAGCTCGCGCCACGCTGGAGTTCAAACTCGCTGACGATCATTCGCGGATCGCTCTGGGCGGCGAGCTCGAGCATCGCGAGGCGTTGGGCATCGTTCGCGACGGGCGGAGTCTTGAGCGGATTGCACGCTGTGGGGAGCAGCACGACCGACTCGGCCCCGACAGCGGAGGCAACAAACGTCGCGATTTCGAGGTGGCCGCGATGAACCGGATCGAAGGACCCGCCCAACAAAATGGCGTTGTGGAGATTCATGATGATATTGTCGGGTTTTTCATCTCCCAAATCCATGCAAATTTTCCTATAATGAGGCTTCACCCCAAATGGAGACTCACTACCGCATGCTAGCAAAACGAATCATCCCCTGTCTGGATGTTGAATCAGGCCGTGTCGTCAAGGGCGTCAACTTTGTCAATCTGCGCGACGCGGGCGACCCCGTCGAAATCGCCGCGCGCTATGAAGCCGAAGGGGCCGACGAACTGGTCGTCCTCGACATCACCGCCAGCCACGAACAGCGCGACATTCTGCTGGACATGGTCCGCGGCTGTGCCGAGCAGGTCTTTATGCCGCTGACCGTCGGTGGCGGGGTGCGCACTCTGGAAGACTGCCGCAGCCTGCTCAATGCGGGCGCGGACAAGGTCGCGATCAACTCGGCCGCCGTGAAAGACCCCGCCTTCGTCGAAGCTGCCTCCCGGCGCTTCGGGCGCCAATGCATCGTCGTCGCGATCGATCCCAAGCGGATCCTGATCGACGGCGAAGAAGTTTGGGACGTTCACATCCACGGCGGGCGCAAACCCACCGGCCTCGAAGCCGTGGAGTGGGCGCGCGAAATGCAACGCCGCGGCGCGGGCGAAATCCTGCTGACGGTCATGGATGCCGACGGCACCTGCGACGGGTATGATTGCGAAATCACCCGCGCGGTCTCCGATGCCGTGGACATCCCCGTGATTGCCTCGGGCGGATGCGGCAGCCCCGAGCACATGTACGAAGCTCTCTCCGCTGGCCGGGCCGACGCCGCGCTCGCCGCCAGCATTTTCCACTTCGGCACCTACTCCATCGCCGAAACCAAAGCTTATCTCGCTGACAAAGGGATTCCCATCCGCCTCTAATTCTCCACCAAGGAGCTCCCATGAGCATGACCCCCGACGATGCCCGTAAAAAAATCGAAGCCTATTTCACCGCCGTCTCACGCCTCAAAGCCTCGGACCTGCACATCAAGACCGATCGCCCCGCTGCGGTGCGAATCGACTCGCAATTGCGCCTGCTCGACGAACCGCCGCTCGACAACGAAACGATTCTCGCGATGGCGCTGAGCCTGCTCGATGAGGAACAGGCCGACGCGTTCCACCATACCGGCAATTTGGACATCGCCTATCAGGTCCCCGACGGTGACCGCTTCCGTATCAATCTGTTTCGCCAGCGCGGTGAACCGGGCCTCGCGGCGCGGCGCGTGAGCTGCGACATTCCCGATTTTAATACTCTGCATCTGCCCGAATCGCTCGGAGAAATTCTCGTCCAGCACCAAGGGCTCGTGCTTCTCGCAGGCCCCACCGGCAGCGGGAAATCGACAACCATCGCGTCGATGCTCAACCACATCAACGCCACCCGCCGCTGCCACATCCTCACCCTCGAGGATCCGATTGAATATGTCTACTCCGACCAGAAGGCGTTTGTCAATCAGCGCGAAATCGGCATCGACACGCCCGACTTCCCCAGCGCCCTGCGCGCGATGTTGCGCGAAGACCCCGACGTGGTGCTCCTGGGCGAAATGCGCGACCCGGAAACCTTCGAAGCCGCGCTCCAGGCGGCCGAAACCGGCCACCTTGTCTTCGGGACAATTCACGCCTCGACGGCCCCGCAAACCATCAGCCGCATCACCGAGCTATTCCCCATCGAGCGACGCAACCAAATCCTCCAGACCCTCGCGTTCACCCTCCAGGCGATTGTCTGCCAAAAGCTCCTGCCGAGCTGCAAAGAAGGCGTTTCCCGTGTCCCTTCGGTGGAAATCATGCGGAACAATTCGGTCGTGTGCGACCTGATCGCCCAAGGCCGCGAGGCGGACCTGCCGACGGTGATCCGGTCTTCGGAACTCGACGGAATGCTCTCGTTCAACTCGTCCCTGATGAAGCTCATCGAGACGGATATGATCGACCCCAAGACCGCCTACGCCGTCAGCCCCAATGCCGATGAGCTCAAAATGCTGATGAAGGGAATTACTACCTCGACCGGCGGCCTGATTGGCTAAAGAAAAGGCCACGATGTCTCGTGGCCAGTGGGGGAACAGCGTTTGACGAATCAGGCAGCGGCTTTTGCGGCGGCTTCCTTTTTATCGGGTTCAGCGACAGGCGTTTCGGTCTTGACCTTGACCTTGGTCGTGCGTCCATGGCCGTGCAGGATGATGTTGCGCATCAGATCGTAGGCACTCTCCGGATCATAGCCCCTAATCGTCCCCGAGGACATTCCCAGCAACCCACCCGTGATGTCTTGGCGGCTGAAAAGAACCGAGAGTTTCTTGTCCTTCAAAACGCACATCATTCTTCCCGGCGCGAAGGCCTTGGAAGACTTGCGGTCATACACCTCGGTGATTTTTTTACCCTTGATCTGGTAAAGGGCGTGCCTGGAGGAGAGGTAAGCGGGCGCTTCGCCTGTGAGATCGCGGATGAACACCTTGCCCGCCTCGGCGACCTTGGCGTCTCCGCCGGCGGTATCCACAAAGAGGAGTCCGCCTTTGGCGAGGAACGCTTTGAGGCCTTTTTGTTCTTCACTGGAAAGCGACACGGCCTCGGTGATGGCCATGATCGCGACCTTGGCCTTGCTCGAAGCAAGGGACGCAGCCGGGCACTCCTCAATCTGCGGCAAAACCTTCTCGCGCTCGGCCATGAGCAAACTGAATCGTTCATAGGCGAGGGGTTCGGGGTTCCAGTTCCCCGCGTATTTGACATGAGCAACATGGATGGTCGGGGCCAGTTTTGTGGCGGCAGGCCAACGGAACGATCCGGCAGATTCGAGATCTTCCATCCTGCCGACGATGTGCCGCAGCAAGTTGGGTACGAGGGTCACCATGGCCACATCGCGGATCTTTTCGGGCTCGGTGTGCGGCTGGAGAGTCTGCCAGGCGAGTGAGAGATCCTCGTCGGTGTGGATCAGCAGCGGACGCACTCCATTATGAACCATATACAATTTCGGCGCGCGCCGATCCTTATGAAGCGGAAACAGCGATTGATAGATGGCGTGATCTTTGGGGACATCCTGCCTCTCCCATTCGGGGAACAATTTCACACTCAATGCGCGGATATTTTTTTTGTAGACGGGGCTCTTCCTCTCGGTGCTGCTGAGAATTGTCCCGCCCTGGAGGACATAGGTGCGGAGTTTCTTGATTTCCGCATCGGTAAACTCCATTTTTCGGTATGCGGAGAGGTAGAGAAAGCGCGAATCGTGCAACTCGGCCACGGACCCCTTGAGATTGATGACCTGCCAACGAAGGGGGTTTTCGAAGTAGCGCCCCAGCCACGCAGAAAGGTTCGCCAAATCGCGCGGGCGGTTATTCCAATCCCCGTCAAACTGCAGCTTATTCATCAGCACCGGATAGTGACCGCGCATGAGGAACACTAAAGAAAAACAGGTCGCCTCGGAATTATTGTACCAGCTCCCATTTGCTGCCTGGGTGCGCAGAAGGTAACTCGCCCCGTCGGAATACCAGTCGCACTCTCCAAAATATTTATACCCCGAGGCGAGGCCAACGCGCTCCATACCGTACAACATATAATGATAATTGCCGTCGCGGCTCTTATTGGGTATGTTGATCGCGCGCTCGGCATTCTTGGCCAACCACGCCATACCCCTTTCAATCTCCTTGGAGAGCTTTCCGCCTTTCACGCCGGTAAATTCGTTCGCACGGAGATGGTCCATGCAGAGGAACAAGCTCGCGAGCCCCGCCACCGTCATTGACGAGCGGGAGAGATTCGAGATCTTTTTAATGTTCGGATTGTACGGCCAGCCGCCATCGGAACACTGGGTCGATTTCCAATATTCTTCGACCATTTGCCAATAGACCTTCTTGACGGTGATGCGGGCGCTAAGCCCTGCCCAAACGCCAAGGACACCATATTGCGCGGTGGAACAATGCTGTGGGTTTCTGGCACCATGTGGGCCATCTTTCGCGTCCGAGGGAATGGCATAGCCATACGACCCGCGGTGGCGTCGTGAGCCGCCATTATGAACATGGACGACCAACGCCTGGGAAATCTGTTTGAGGTCCTTGAGATAGGCGGGGTTTTCGATGGCGGCCAGGTGCAGCGCACTGCACAACAGCCCCAGAGTATACACGCGGTTGGTCTTCTTCTTGATCAGGAGCTCCAGCGCTTTTTTGACGGCGGGGTCTTGGGCACTTTCACCACAACTCAGCAAAGCATACGTCGCCAACGCAGTATAGCCAAGGGGATACTGTTTCGTCGGCCAAAAGCTGCCGTCGGGTTTCTGCTGAGACTTCACCCAAGCAACCCCCTTCTTGATTGACTCGGCCACTTCTTTATTGTCGACCACCTTTTTGACGACCACCTTCTTATCAGCCACCTTCTTGTCGGCTGCCGTCATCGCGACCGTGCCGGTCACCATGGTCGTCGCCAGAAGGATCAGAATTGCTCGGTTGAGTCGCATAGGAATCTCCATCCAAGAGGGTGGCCGTACATTGTATAGTACACTGAATCTTCGATTTTAGTACATCCTAGTTCTATTGTACAGATATCGCCTCGAATTTTGCGGGAGAAAAAGCGGCGACGAATCGCTGCGTGTGTGGAATGATTGACTAAAGAACAGGCGACGATGTCTCGTGGCCTGCGGGTGAACAGCGTTTGACGAATCAGGCAGCGGCTTTTGCGGCGGCTTCTGCGGCTTCGAGCTTTTTGAGCTCTTCCTCTGCCCGCTTCATCTCTTCCATCGCTTTCATCGCTTTCTTGGCAGCCTCGGCCGCTTTCTCGGCGGCCTCAAGACGGGCCTTCAATGCGGCCATCTTCGCGGCGGCATCTTTGAGGGGAGCTTCCTGCTTGGGGGACGCTTCCTTTTTAACGGGTTCAGCGACAACCATTTCGATCTTGACCTGGGTCGTGGTCATGGGTCCATGGCCGTGCAGGATGATGTTGCGCATCAGATCGTAGGCACTCTCCGGATCATAGCCCCTAATCGTCCCCGAGGACATTCCCAGCAACCCACCCGTGATGTCTTGGCGGCTGAAAAGAACCGAGAGTTTCTTGTCCTTCAAAACGCACATCATTCTTCCCGGCGCGAAGGCCTTGGAAGACTTGCGGTCATACACCTCGGTGATTTTTTTACCCTTGATCTGGTAAAGGGCGTGCCTGGAGGAGAGGTAAGCGGGCGCTTCGCCTGTGAGATCGCGGATGAACACCTTGCCCGCCTCGGCGACCTTGGCGTCTCCGCCGGCGGTATCCACAAAGAGGAGTCCGCCTTTGGCGAGGAACGCTTTGAGGCCTTTTTGTTCTTCACTGGAAAGCGACACGGCCTCGGTGATGGCCATGATCGCGACCTTGGCCTTGCTCGAAGCAAGGGACGCAGCCGGGCACTCCTCAATCTGCGGCAAAACCTTCTCGCGCTCGGCCATGAGCAAACTGAATCGTTCATAGGCGAGGGGTTCGGGGTTCCAGTTCCCCGCGTATTTGACATGAGCAACATGGATGGTCGGGGCCAGTTTTGTGGCGGCAGGCCAACGGAACGATCCGGCAGATTCGAGATCTTCCATCCTGCCGACGATGTGCCGCATGATATTGGGAAGAATTTTCACCATCCCCCCGCGGGTGATCTTTTCGGGCTTGGTGTGCGGGATCAAAGTTTGCCACGAGCGCGCAAAATCTTCGTCGGAATAAATCACCAACGGACGAACACCGTTGTGAACCATATACAATTCCGGCGCGGTCTTGTCCTTGTTGAGTTGGAACAGGGAGGTGTAAATCGGCGAGTCGGTATCGACAAGTTTGAGTTTCCACTCGGGGAAGAGTTTCTCGCAGGCTGCGCGGAACGACTGTTTATAGACCACCCCGTTGCACTCGGCGCAACTCAGGATCGTGCCGCCCTGGAGGACATAGGTGCGCAGCTTGGCAATGTCGGCGTCGGAGAGCTCAAGCTTCTTGCAGCCAGACATATACAGGATGCGCGAATCGTGCAGCTCCTCCACCGGTACGAGGAGGTTGGTGATCTGCCATCGCCCTTTTTGTTCGAAAATTTGGTTCATCCAGGCGGTCACGTTCGCCAAATCGCGCGGGCGATTGTTCCAGTCGCCTTGGAATTCCAACTTGTTCATCAGCACGGGTTGTTGTCCACGCAACAGGAAAATCAGCGCGAACGACGTATTGACAATCGATTCACATTTGGGTGCTTTCTTTCCCCCAATGTCAGGCCAGCCGCCATTGGCCCACTGCATTGGAAGCAGGCGATCGACGCCGTCGGCATACCAGTCACAGGTGCCGAAATACTTATACCCGGCCGCGAGGCCAACGCGCTCAAACCCGTAGAGAGAATAATAGTAGTTCCAGTGGGAGCCTGGATTCCCGATGGATCCCTTGGCATGCTTGGCCATCCAATCCATCCCTTTTTGAATGTGAACGGGGAGCTTGCCGCCTGTGCAGGTGACGAATTGGTTGCGATAGAGATTGTCGAAACAGAGAAAGCTCGAAGCAATCCCCGCGACCGTCATCGAGGCCGTACTTTTGCCTCCTTTTCGATAGGGCCAACCCCCGTCAGACACCTGATTGGCCTTCCACCATCGATTCGCCGCCAGCCAGTAGGAACTGGAGACCGGATTGGCGCTCATCCCCGCCCATACCCCGAGAATGCCATATTGGGAGGTCGAGACGTGCAATGGGTTGTGCTTGTCATTCGGTTTCCAGGGAATTTCATACCCATAGGCTCCCTTAGCGTGATACCGGATCAATGCACTGGAGAGATTGCGAAGCGGTTTTTCATAGGACTTATTTTCGATGGCTGCCAAATGCAATGCACTCGCCAAGAGACCGAGCGTGTAAACGCGCTTGGTTTTCGGATAGCCTCGCTCATCGATCAATTGCGCGAAGGCTTTTTTGATGTGTTCGGAATTTGCACTTTCACCACAACTCAGCAACGCATACGTTGCCACAGCCGTCGAACCGAGCGGATGTTTTTTAAGAAAGTGGGAACCACTGAGCCATTTCCCATCCTTCTGCTGTTGAGCCTTCAGGTACGCCACACCCTTTTGGATCGCGGCTTGGACGCGCTCATTGTCCACAGCCGCTTGGGAAAGCGAACTGACCATCAAAAGCGGAAGAGCCAACGCCAGTACTGACATCTTAAGTTGTCGCATCGTTTCTCCTAATCCAAAAAAGGGAAGCAAAGAGTGTACTCAATCCAGCGGCACCTGTCCATCCAAATGGACTTTTATCTACCAAATCTGGAATTCTTCGAAATACCCTCTTTGTCCAGACATGTAGAGTAACGCATTCCCAGTGAATCGATTGGAAAATCCCCTTGAAATTTTTCACCGAATCGTTAGGATACCCCACCTGATCGAAATTCAATTGATTTTCGGCGGAAAGGCTGCATTCTGTCGCCGAATGATCAAAATGCCCCGCAAGGCCTCTGCCTTGCCCAACTGCAGGAATACCGATGAACAAACCACAACTGGTCGTGATGGCCGCTGGAATGGGAAGCCGCTATGGCGGCCTGAAGCAAATTGATCCGATTGGCCCCAATGGGGAGATCGTTCTGGACTACGCTGTGAGCGACGCGATTGGCGCGGGCTTCGAGAAGGTCGTCTTCATCATCCGCAAGGACATCGAAGAGGCCTTCCGCGAAAAAGTCGGCAAGACGATTGAATCGCGCATCGAAGTCGAGTACGCGTTTCAAGAACTCGATAAGCTCCCCGCCGGGTTCACGTGTCCCCCGACGCGTCAAAAGCCCTGGGGCACAGGCCACGCCGTGCTCTGCGCCAAGGACGTGATTGACGGTCCGTTTGCGCTGATTAACGGGGACGACTTCTATGGCCGCAGCAGCTTCGAGACCATTGCCAACCATCTCCGCACCGCCGAAGACCGCGATGGCGTCGCCGACTGGTCGATGGTGGCCTTCGTGCTCGCCAACACTCTGTCTGACCACGGGCACGTGGCCCGGGGGATCTGCAACGTCACCGCCGATGGTTGCCTTGACACCGTCGTCGAACGGACGATGATCCAGCGCCGCCCCGAGGGCGTACAGTTCAGCGAGGACGATGGCACGAGCTGGAAGCCCGTGGGGGAAGAGTCCCTCGTCTCGATGAATATGTGGGGCCTTACGACGTCGTATCTGTCTGCACTGGAAGAAGGATTCCACGAGTGGCTCCCCGGCGCGATTGACACCCCCAAGGGCGAATACTATATCCCCACCGAGGTCAATCGCCAGCTTCAGGCCAACGCCGCCACCGTCCGCGTTCTGCCGACCGACGAAAAATGGCTTGGCGTGACCTATCAGGAGGACAAACCGACCGTGGTTGCCGCCATCCGCGCCCTGATTGACGCAGGTGTTTATCCCGAAAGCCTTTGGGGCTAAAACAGCTTGTAGGACTACAAAACAGGCCGGGACGAGAAATCGTCTCGGCATTTTTTTTTCATTTTCTTCCAAAATTACTATAAATTGTGATTGGATAGGATATAATACACTAGTTAGGAAATTCAAACCTTTCACAGCAAGGGGACAAACTATGGACCAACCCAAACCCATCACCGTAACCAAAAAAGAGCTGGTTGATCGCATTGCAACCACCACCAAGGCCAAACGCGTCCTTGTCAAGGATGTTGTACAACTGTTTCTCGATTCGATCGTGGAAGAGCTTGGCAAGGGGCATCGTCTGGAGTTCCGGGACTTTGGCGTATTTGAAACCCGTCGCCGGGCTGCCCGAATTGCACAGAACCCTCGCACCCTCGAACGCGTGGAAGTCCCCGCAAAGCACACGGTCAAATTCAAACCTGGCCGAATCATGAAGCTCAAATTGAGCGAGCTGGCCTAGCGCTGGAAAGATAGAGACTCGAATGGCTGTATCTCGAATTGACGAAATCTTTCGCAAGCGCTTGCGGACACTCTCCTTTGAATTTTTCCCGCCCAAGACCGACAAGGGCCGTGAAGGTCTTTTTGCAGCTGCAGAATCCTTGATGGACCTGAATCCCGATTTTTTCTCGGTCACCTATGGGGCCGGAGGAACAACAGCGGAAAATACGCTTTCGATTGTCAAAGAACTTCAGGAGCGTCACGAAATCCCCGTGATGCATCACTTTACCTGTACGAAACACTCCCGGGTCGAACTCCGCCAAGAGCTCGAAGACATGCAGGCCGCCGGCGTGACCAACCTCCTTGCGCTCCGGGGCGACCCCCCCGCCAACGAGCAGGACTATGTCCCGGGCAAAGACGAACCGCGCTACGCCTTCGAACTGCTTCGGCTGATTCGTGAATATGGTGATGCGTTCTGCGTGGGCGTTGCGGCGTTTCCGGAAAATCATCCCCGTAGCGAAAACGAGACCATCGACAGTCTTGTCCTCCGCATGAAACAGGAAACCGGCGCGGATTTTGCGATCACGCAATTGTTCTTCGAGAACGACCACTACCGTAATTTCATCCAGCGGACCAACAACGTCGGCGTGACCATGCGGCGGATTCCCGGGATTTTGCCCGTAACGAATCTTACGAGCTATCTGCGCTTCTGCACCCAGTGCGATGTCGCACCGTCGGACGCGATCGTCAATACGCTCCGCCCGCACGAAGAGGACGCCGACGCAATGGCGACCGCTGGCGTGGACTTTGCAATCCGCCAATGCCAGGACCTTCTCGATTCCAGCGCACCGGGGCTACACTTCTATTGCCTCAACAAGGCCGAACCGGTCACAACGATCTGCCGCGAACTCGGCCAGTGGCGATAACCCGCTTCCACCTGAACGAACAGAACGACGAAACACCGTCGTTCTTTTTTTTTGGAAACGCGTTACAGATTCCACTTGTGGTCGATGGACCCAGGACGTCGGCGAAGAAGTTTCATCGTCTGGCGATGAATAGCCGGCATCAATGCAGCGCGCCGACTTGACGGATCGCCCTCGAAATATCCATCCAAAATTGCCGAGGTGTCATCCAGTGTAAAAATGGATTGGGGCATGCTGAACAGCAACGTACCAAGGTTATCGGGAATGTACCCGGGGAAGAGCATCCGTCGGCCCATGCGGTGGAGGTCGATCAGGTCAAAATCGAAGCTGTCGCCCTGCTCACGAACAAAAAAGTGCCACGCATACAGGTCCGGGAACGAGACGCGGCCATTGTGAAGTTTCCGCACAGTTTTCCCCATCGCCCGCAGGAGTACCTGACGCCGCTCGGGGGGCATGGTGTCCCAGTGTGTGATGACATACTCTGGCAACTGAATCGATTCCAATTGTTCCGTCAGAAGAATACTGCAGCGTTCAATCGCGCCCAAAAAGCGTGACCCGACCATGACGGGCCGCAACGACCCCACGCCCAATGTGCGGAGCAAGTCGGAATTGGAGCGTTCGAATTCCGCTTGGGACATGATGCGCAGAGAATTTTGAAATGCAAACCACATATCCTTGATGTGCGGCCTGTGGAACCGTTTGAGAAAAAAGGTTCGCTCGGTCCCCTCATCGTCAAAGGTGAGAATCGAGACGTCACGGCGGGAACTGCGCTGGAGCAAGCTGCCCCGATCAGTCGTGTACCACGCATCAAAACCAATCAACCCTTCGCGTTGAAAGAGTGCCTCGAAGCGTGAACTGACCCAATCGTTCAGCATTCACAATCCTCGGCAGAATCGGCCGCTTCGCACAGAGCGTCAAACGCGTGATGCTCTCGGCTACGCTCCGCGTACCAGCACCCCAGCATCGCCCCGCCCATACCGCCGACGATCCAATCGAGGGGATAGAGCTGGAGGATCGGCGAAATACGCGTGATCCCATACGGAGTCAGCGACGGCGCCGTGATCAGCCCCAGCGTATACACACCAACGCCCAGCATGAGCGGAATGACACTCCACACGGCCGCGCGAACATTGGGGAAATAGCGTAGCAGAATCATCGGTGCCCCGGCCGACGCACCAATCAGCGCAAAGAGAACCTGTGTGCGCGATGCCGCTTGCCCGAGGATAAACAGCAGCATCCCTGTGAGGATGAATCCGGTCACAAACGCAAATATGGTATCGGTCCGGTCCTGGGGATCCATCCCGCTCCATCGACGAATCAGCCCTTCGCGTGCGGGGAGAAGTCCCAGTGAATCTTTTTCGCCGCACCGGTCATTCGCATAGATCGTGAGGAACCGGGTTTTCGTTTTGTCATAGCTAGGCGTGGCGGGTGTCTCGGGCGAAAGCGCCGGACAGTTCACACCGTGGCGGGCCCAATAGGACTCGCTGGTCACCCATTTTTCCCGCAGCAGCACAAGCAGATCTTGAAGAAGCAAACCCGCAAAGCCAACCGCGAGGAGCTGTAGACCCATTCCCAAATAGAGGGATTGGGTTTGTCCCTCATTCTGCCAAAGCACCGTCGACATGGCCTCGGCTTCGATACAGGGGCCAGCCATAATCGTCATCGCCGCAGCAATGGCGGCACTGGTGCGGCAAAATCCTCCCACCGCAGCAAGCAGAACCACGCCCCCCGATCCCAGGAGAACCATCACCATCAGGACGTCCCACGACCCCGCGCTCAGCTCCAGCGTGCGCACAAGGGCCACGCTCAGCCAGGACAACAGCGCCATCAGGACATAGACACTCACCGATTCAAGATGGATGTGGGTTTTATAATTCATTGGGTTGAAGTTGCGGCGGTTTTGATCATGCGAACACTTCGGCCCTCGTCAGAGTGAATCACTTCATCCATGTAGGCGCGAATCAACAGCAATCCTCGGCCGCCGGGGTGTTCGAGATTACACGGAGCCGTCGGATCGGCAACACAGTCGGGACAATAACCGTCCCCTTCGTCGCGAACCGTGATCTCCAGATGTCCTGGAGTGATGCGGGCCTGAATGTGGACCTGCTTTTCTGGATCGAACCGATTGCCATGCTTGATCGCGTTTGCGAATGCCTCTTCGAGGGACAATTTGATCCCGAAGAGTTCCCCTTCACCAAACCCGGACACACCAATAGCGTCCATCAGTTGTTCAATGACAACTCTGGATTGGGACAAGCTCGAGGCGATGGCGGTATCCAATTCCACTGTGACAGGCTCCGAAGACTAAAACTGTTCGAGGGCTTCGCTACGGCTGGCGCAAATCATGAAGATTTCGTCAAGGCGCGTAATGCGGAACACTTCGAGAATCGCGGGTTGAATGTTGCACAGGACCAATTTTCCGGACGTTTCACGGATGCGTTTGTGGAGCGTAATCAGCATCCCCAGCGCACTGGAAGACATATTCGCCACCGTCGCAAAGTCCACGACCATCATGGGCGCGGCCGCATCGCGGACAAGGGCGTAGAGGTTTTCGCCGATCCGGGCGATGTTGATTTCGTCGAGAATCTTCTGGTCGGACAGAGTCACCATGGTCACGCCCTGTTCAACGGCCACTTGCATCTTGGCATTATCGAGTTCCATCTGGTCTCTCCTGGGTATCGAGTTATGGCGCAACCAGGCCGTCAATGCAGCAAGGTTCAGCGCCAGAGGTGATTTGTATACTATCCTATCGCCCCGCCGCGTTAAAGTCAACGCCTTGGAAGCCCCACGGGCCATTATATCCCATAGAGCCACGCAGGGCCTAGTTCTTCGCCGCCAAGCCCTTTGGCAAAGAGCCACTTCCGCAACGACCAGCAAAGATGACACTTACTGACATAGCCGCGCGGGTCGATCACAAATCCGCGCTCGGCGGCTTGCTCGGCCAGGGCGACCGGCCCGCCCGTAGCGAGAGTCGAGACAATCGGCCGGGAATCGTATTCGTCTTTGAGACGTTGCCAATTCGCCGCGATGGAAGATTCTTCTCCAGAGCCCCACGAGCCCAGCAAAATCCCCGCGCACACTCCCGGCGTGAGCGTCCCGTCGGGATTGACGTGGATGTGCTTCCCGCGCAGAAGACTTTTGCGGCAGATCGATTCGCGGAATGTGTCGATGGGTTTGCGCTCCATCAGGCCGGCGAGTTCTTCGGCCGCCCTCCCGTTGATGCGCTCGTACCCGCGCGTGAGCCACTTGGCAAAGACCGCATTTCGGTGCTCGGGCGTCACGGCGGTCAGGTCTTCGCCATTCTCCATCCACTCTTCCCATCGGACCTGCACACGCGTGGGGCCCAGGGTTTTTCGGCCCAGCTCTGCCAGGCGACGGACCTGCTCGAGGGGGACATAGTGCTGATGAAACGGATCGGCCGAAATCGCGAGAAATTCCATTCCCGCTTCACCGAGAGCCTCGATCCGGCGGCAGGCTTCGTCTTCATCCGCCAGCCAGAACCCATTGGTCTCCACCTTCTCCAGCCGCACAAGCCCCTCGGCCTTGGCGCGACGCACCAGAGAAATCAGCCTTGGCCAATCGCCAAAAATCTCGCCGCCGCTGAGATGAATCTTGCACCCATGCGGCGATGCGCTCTGAAGTTGACGCCAGATTTCCACCGCCGTATCCTCGTCCATCCAATGGCCGCGCTGGGGGCTGCACCCCATATAGCAACAGCGACACGATGCGTTGCACCAGTCGGTCAGGCATAGGCCAGCGAAGTTCCAGTGTCGCACATTCAGCGGGACACCTCGGATGGGGCGGCGAGAACTCATGCAGACATCATACTTTTTTTTATTCCGCACTGTAACTACAAAGCTGTTTTGCGGTATAAATAATGTCAGACGATTTCCACCATCCTCCTCTCTCCACTCACACTTCCAGCCTCTTTTTCCTTGTGTTAGGGCGCGTGTTTGCCTATCTTTATAAGGATGAATAAGCTACTGACCAAAACGCAGATGGAACAGGTATTCGACCGTTTGTATTCGCAGGTCACCGCGGCGCTTCCCGCCGAGGGCGACATCGCCATTATCGGCATCCGTTCCAACGGCGTGCCGCTGGCCGAGCGCATCTCCGACCGGCTCGTCGCGAAGTTCCCCAAACGGACAATTCACTCCGGCGCGCTGGATGTGACGTTCTATCGGGACGACCTTAAAACGCGCACGTCGATCCCCGTCGCACGCTCGGCAGAGCTGAATTTCGACGTCGACGGCACATGGATTCTGCTGGTGGACGACGTTCTCCAAACCGGCCGAACCATCCGCGCGGCACTCACCGAACTGCACGACTTCGGCCGCCCCGCCGCCGTGCGACTCGCGGTCCTCATCGACCGCGGCGGACACCAACTGCCCATCACCGCCGACATGATCGGCGCGACCATGGATATCCCTATCGACCAAAAAGTCAAAGTCCAACTGGAGGAAACCGATGGCCAAGAAGGCGCCTACGGCATCGAAACGCAATAAGCCCGTCGCGACCCGCAAACGCAAACCCAAGGTTGCGGATGTGGTCGTCCCGGAGGGTTTTGTCTGGACCAAGAAAGACCTCCTCGGGCTCGACGAATTGTCGGCCGAGGAAATCACCTACCTGCTCGACACGGCAGAGTCCTTCAGCGAGGTTTCGACCCGCTCGATCAAAAAGGTCCCCGCCCTGCGTGGCCAGGTCGTCGGGCTGCTGTTCTTCGAGAACTCCACGCGCACGCGCATGAGTTTCGAACTGGCCGCTGCGCGACTCTCGGCCGACCCGATCATCTTTACGTCCTCGGGATCCAGCGTCTCCAAAGGCGAAACCACCCTCGACACCGTCAAGAACATCGAGGCCATGGGCGTGGACATCTTCGTTATGCGCCACGGCCAGTCCGGCGCGCCGCACATGGTTGCCCGCAAAACGTCCGCGTCGATCATCAACGCCGGCGACGGGCCCCATGAACACCCCACCCAGGCGCTGCTGGACATCTACACGATTCGCGAGAAGCTCGGCTCGATCGCCGGCAAAAAAGTCGCCATCGTCGGTGACATCGCCCACTCGCGTGTCGCGCGCAGCAACATCATCGGCCTGCAGAAACTCGGGGCCGAGGTGGTCGTCGTCGGCCCGCCGACGCTCATCCCCAACGCCATTGCGCAAATGGGATGCTCCATCAGCCATAGCCTCGACGAGGTCCTGCCCGAGCTCGACGCAATCAACATGCTCCGCATCCAGTTCGAGCGCTTCGGCGGCGGGCTGTTCCCCTCGATTCGCGAATACCACAAACTCTACGGCATGAACAACGCGCGCCTTGCCCAGTGCAAAGACGACGTGCTGATCATGCACCCCGGGCCGATGAACCGCGGCGTGGAAATCACCTCCGCCGTCGCCGACGGGCCCAACTCCACCATCCTCCGACAAGTCACCAACGGCCTGGCAATTCGCATGGCCGTGCTCTACTCGGTCTTCCAGGCCCAGGGCCTTCTGCGGGAGCAATCATGACCAAGCTGCTGATTCAACAAGGCCGGGTGATTGATCCGGCATCGAAACTCAACAAAGTCTGTGACGTCCTGATTGAGGACGGCGTGATTTCTCAGGTCGGTACGGTTTCGCCCCACCACGCCCGCGGCGCGACGCGCATCAAGGCCAAGGGCAAGATTGTCTGTCCCGGGCTGATCGACGTGCATGTGCATTGTCGCGAACCGGGTCAGGAAGGCAAAGAGACCATCGCCACCGCCTCGGCTGCTGCGGTCGCTGGCGGGTTTACGACCATCGTCGCCATGCCCAACACCTCGCCCGCGATTGACCAACACACCAGCGTGGACTTCGTGCTGCACCGAGGTCGCCAAGCCAAGCTCGCGCGCGTGCTCACCACCGGCTGCATCACCAAAGACCGCAAAGGCGAAGAACTCGCCGAGATGGGCATGATGCAAGAGGCCGGCGCGGTCGCCTTTACCGACGACGGCACGGGCATCGCCGATTCCAAGGTCATGCAGCGCGCGATGCAATATGCGAAAATGCTCGACGCGACGCTGATGCAGCACTGCCAGGATCCGACGCTGTTTGGCGGGTCGATGAACTCTGGCCCGATCGCCGTGCGGATGGGCCTCGGCGGCATTGCACCCGTCGGCGAAGAGATCATGCTCCTGCGCGATATCGAGCTTCTCGAGCGCATCGGCGGGCATTATCACGCGCAACATTTGTCCTCGAAGAAGTCGATCGAACTGGTCCGCACCGCGAAGAAAGACGGCCTGACGGTTTCGGCCGAGGCCACGCCCCACCACCTCCTGCTGACCGACGCGGCGTGCATGACCTATGACTCGAATTTCAAGATGAATCCGCCGCTGCGCACCGCCGCCGACGTGGACGCGCTGCGCCGTGGTGTGGTGGACGGGACGATCTGCTGCCTCGCGACGGATCACGCGCCGCACACCCAGGAAGAAAAAGACCTCGAATTCGCGCTCGCACCGTTCGGGATCGTCGGCCTCGAGTGCGCGGTGAGCCTCTACGCCAAGGCGCTCATCGACACCGGCCTGTGCGGCTGGGAAACCGTGATCGAGCGGATGACCGTTGGCCCGGCGGCGTCGATTCACTCGGACCTTGGCACGCTGAAAGTGGGCCGACCGGGCGATGTGACGATTATCGATCCCGAGCTGGAATGGACCGTGGACGTCGACCGATTCGCGTCGAAGGGACGCAACTGCCCGTGGAACGGCTGGACTCTCAAAGGCCGCCCCACCACCACCATCGTCAACGGCGACATCAAATTCCAACTGGAAAAGTAAAGGCTTCTAAAAGAATATATTCCTTGGCGGATTCAAGTCTCTAACGTGACAACGTGATTCGTTAGAGTGCGGGGCTAT
>JABGPZ010000067.1 GCA_018644725.1 Phycisphaerales bacterium | reverse complement strand
TGACCGCATTATACAATACTCAAAGTCGAAACGCTATTATTCAAAGAACCCTTAAAAGACCAATCATAGCAGCAAAAGTCGAGAATCTATTTTAACAGGTAAAAGCCAAAAGCGTTACCCGCCGATGATTGTAGCGCGGCAGAGACCGGGGCCTTAGGCTCTTGGAGGGAGCGAAGCGACCGGAAAGACCAAGGCAAGCCCCGGCTAATTTTGAAACTCCGTTTTCTTTCGCCCCTTCGGGGCTCTTTTCTTTTTATCCGCTTTCCGTGGCTTACGCCCACGGCTACATTCTTACGGCCCTTCGGGCCTAACACAAAAATCCCATCGACAATGTCCACTACAAAGCAGACAACCCCCTATATTCAATACGAAGCAAACGGTTCCAAAATTCACATCGGAACATTTCCAGCCCTTGTAGTTCTGTAGGGCAGCTACTTGTTGCCCGCCGGTGATTGCCAATAAAATTTCGTCAACGGAAAAGCTTGTGCCTACAATGGTGCACAACACGCGGATGCATCACCCTTTACAAGGAGACCGATATGACCAAGCCCACACTCGTACTACTTCTCGCCACAGCCCTATTCGCCACCGTTGCGACTAACCTTTTCCGCCCGACGCCCGCCGAGGCCCACTGCCAGATCCCCTGCGGGATCTACAACGATACGACGCGCTTCAGCCTGCTCGCCGAGCACATCACCACGATTGAAAAGTCGATGAAGCAGATCACCGCCCTCGCCGCGGACCCGACGAAAAACGCCAACCAGATCGCGCGATGGGTAATCAACAAGGAACAACACGCCGATGCGTTCACCGAACTCATCGTGACCTATTTCCTCCAGCAGCGCATCAAACCCGTTGCCAGCGAAGGCCGCCTGGCCTACCTCAAGAAGATCGAACTCTGCCACCATCTGCTCGTGGCGACCATGAAGGCCAAGCAATCCACCGACCTGAACGTGATCGCGGATCTGCAAACCAAACTCCTGACCTTCCAACAGGCCTACCTCGCAAAACCCGTTGCCGCCAAACCACATACACATTAAATGGTTGGGCCTTGTGCTGAATTGAAATATTTTGATATCATTCACGTTGATCTTATGTAGAATAACATGTCTCGATTGACGATTCACAGGCACAATAGAGGTCCCTATGAAACATCTCTGTATCGCAATACTGACACTGACCGTTCTCACGGCGATGGTGGTGGCCGAGTCGGACACGTCCGAGAAGGCCAAGTCGCGTAAAAAAAAGAAGGCCAAAATCGCCAATGCCGCATCGAGCGAAAAGAAGCTCGACAAGAACCCCGCCGCGCCGCCGACCAAGAAAAAGAATAAGAAAAAGGTTCCCCCCACGGCCAAGCCCGCCGCCGGAGCGATGAGTCCCGCCAATCCGTATGTGTCCTCCCAGCCGCTGCGCGCGAACAACCCCATCGATATCATCCTCCTCGCCGAGTTCAAAGCCCAGGGCATCACCCCCGCGAAACTTTGCAGCGACCCGGTGTTCTGCCGGCGCGTCTATATCGACCTCACGGGCACGCTGCCTCCCCCCCGCGCAGTGGCTGCCTTCCTCAATGACAAAGCGCCCGACAAACGCGCCAAGCTGATCGACGTGTTGCTCAACCGTCGCGAGGCCCACACCTATTGGACGCTGAAATGGTGCGACCACCTGCGCGTGAAATCGGAATTCCCGATCAACCTTTGGCCCAATGCCGTGGCGGCCTATCACCAGTGGATCCTCCAGGCCGTTACGAATGACATGGGCTATGACAAGTTTGCCCGCGCCCTGCTGACCTCCAGTGGCAGCAACTTCCGCGTCGCGCCGGTGAACTTCTATCGCGCGATGCAGCAGCGCACCCCCGAGGGCATTGCCCAGGTGGTGGCTGGGACGTTCCTGGGCAGCGACATCACCGCGTGGCCCGAGGCCAGCCAGGCCCGGCTCGCCAACGTCTTCGCCAAGGTCCGCTACAAGTCCACCGTCGAGTGGAAAGAGCAAATCATCTTCAACGACCCCACGCCCAACACGCCCGGCGTGCTGGTGATGCCCGACGGCTCGCGCGTGACGATGACGGCCTTTGATGATCGCCGTCAACTGTTTGCGGATTGGCTGATCTCGCCGAAGAACCCATGGTTTGCCCGCGCGGCGGTCAACCGCTTGTGGGTGTGGATGCTTGGCCGAGGACTCATCGACGATCTCGCGCCCGGGACCAAAATCAAATCCAGCGCCTCGGCGAAACTGCTGAACACCCTCGCGGCGGAATTTGCCCGCGCGAAATACAGCCAGCGCCACATCCTGCGCATGATCGCCAATTCAGCGATCTATCAGCAGGCCTCGATCCCCGCCGACCACTCGGCCAAGGCCAAGGCGACCTTCGCGTCCTATCCCATCCGCCGCCTTGACGCGGAGGTGCTCATCGACGCGATCAATTATGTCATTGTCGGTCATGAGAAATACTTCAGCATCGTCCCCGAGCCGTTCACGTTCATCCCGATCCAGAATCGCACCATCGCCCTCGCCGACGGCAGCATCACCAGCCCCTTCCTGGAAATGTTTGGCCGCCCTGCGCGCGACACGGGCCTGCTCACCGAGCGCAACAACAACCCCACCACCAACCAGCTGCTGCACATGCTCAACTCGACGGACATCCAGTTCAAACTCACGAAATCGTCCCGCATCAACTTCATCATGCGGAACACCAAACTGTCTGTCCCCCAGCGCGTCAGCCAGCTCTACCTGCTGATTCTCTCGCGCTATCCCACGCCCGCAGAAGCCAAAACCTCACTCGAATTCCTCACCAAGCGGCGCTTCAAAAAAGGGCGCTCCGGCGAATACGCGTTCCGAGACCTCGCGTGGGCGCTGCTCAACAACACCGAATTTCTCTACCGGCACTAAGACGGAGGACAATCCATGAGCGAATCGAATCAATTTTCCCGCCGAAGCGTTTTGCAGGCAGGCCTCGCCGCAGGGGCACTGGCATCCACCGCCCCGTCGCTGTGGGCCGCCGCGCCCAAAGCCAAACCCCACGCCAAGGCCGTCATCGAAATCTGGCTCGCGGGTGGGCCCGCCCATCTCGACACCTTCGACCCCAAGCCCAAGGCCGGGCGCGACTACTGCGGGCCGATGAACAAAGCCCTGAAGACCAACGTCAAGGGCATGGAGATCAGTCCGTTTTTGCCACAGCTCGCCAAGCAGGCGGATAAATATTCGCTGATCCGAAGCATGACCCACGGCGTGCAAGGCCACGAGACTGCGGCCTATATGATGCAGACCGGTCGGCCTCAGGGCGGCATGACGGTCTTCCCGTCGATCGGCTCGGTCGTCTCCAAGTTCAAAGGCTACGACAACGGCTATACCGACGTGATCCCGCCATTTATCTCGCTAACCAAGGCCAAGGGGCGCTTCAGCGAGTCGGGCTTCCTCGGGCCGAAATACAAATCGTTCTCCACGGGCGGCGATCCCAACAGGACCCCGTTTTACGTTAATGGCATCATTGCCGCGGGCATCAGCGACCAGCGCCAAAAAGACCGCCGCGCTCTGAAGGACCAGCTCAACACCCTCGGGAGCGCCAACCCCGACGACTTCAAGGAACACGAACAAGCCACCCGCAAGGCCTATGAACTGATCCTCGGCAAAGAGCGCAAGCTGTTCGATCTGAATACCGAAGACAAGGCCGTCCGCGACATGTACGGCCGCAATACGTTCGGCCAGTCGTGCCTGATGGCGCGGCGCCTCGTCCAGCGCGGTGTGCCCTATATCTGCGTGAACCTCAGCGGATGGGACACCCACAAGCGCCACTTCGAAACGTTCCGCCCTCGCGTAGCAGTCCTCGACCAGGGCCTCGCGGCGCTTTTGCAGGACCTCACCAAACACGACATGCTCGACAGCACACTGGTGTGGTGCAGCGGCGAATTTGGACGCGGCCCGAAGATCCAGTGGAGCGCACCGTGGAATGGCGGACGCAGTCACTATGGCCACTGCTTCTCGGCGATGGTCGCAGGCGGCGGGTTCAAGCCTGGCAAAATCGTCGGCAGCTCGACCCCCACGGGCGAAAAAGTCGCCACGCGCCCAGTCTATCCCCAAGACCTCCTCGGCAGCATCTATGACCGGCTCGGGATCGACCCCGACGGCGCACTGCCCAACCCGCGCGGGGCGGACTACAAAGTCATGCCCACGGTCATCGGCAAGTCCAAGGGCGCTGGCCGCCTCAAAGAAATCATGATCTAATCGGAGCGTTACGATGAAACGATTTGTATTGACGACATTCCTGTTGGGATTGCTGGCTGCGCCCGTGCTGGCCCAATCGCGCACTCCCTACGCAGGCTACCTCCACCCCGCCGGCGGAAAACGCGGCACGACGATTCGAATCTCTCTCGGGGGGCAACTGCTCACCAGTGCCAACAAGGTCATTCTGTCTGGCACGGGTGTTCGCGGAAAGATCGTCCAATACAACCGCGCCATGGCCAACAATCAGATTCGCGAAATGGGCTATCGCCTGCGGGATATGGCCCTGGAGCGTTCCGGCAAGAAATCCGACGCCAAGAAGACAAAAAAAGAAAAACGCGTCGACCTGCCGGAAACCCACCCGATGGTCAAGGCTCTGCCGACGCTCTCGCCCGCCGCTTCCAAGGCGATGATGGCCCGGCTTCGTCACCCCACCGCGCGGGTCCAGACCAAGCGCGCCATTGCCGAACAGCTTGAAATCGACATCACCATCGACGCCAACGCCGCGCCCGGCCCGCGTGAATTGCGCATCCTGACCAAAAGCGGCCTGAGCAATCCGATCCGTTTTTTCGTAGGGACCGCGCCAGACCACGTCGAGCCGATGTGGTTCCTCTATGCCCCCGCCCAAACCAAAGCGCTCACCCTGCCCGTGACGATTCACGGACAGCTTTTGCCGCGCCAGACCGACCGCTACACGTTCAAGGCCCAACAAGGCCAGACGCTGGTGATCCAGACTCGCGCGCGTGAACTCGTCCCGTTCATGAGCGACTCGGTGCCCGGCTGGTTCCAGCCCGTGATTCTCTTGACGGACACCAATGGAAAACGGTTGGCCTATGGCGACGATTTCCGCTTCAACCCCGACCCCACCATCACCTTCACACCCCCCGCCAGCGGAGAATATGTCCTCGAAATCCGCGACTCGATTTACCGTGGCCGCGAGGACTTCGTCTATCAAATCACCATCGGGAAACAACCCGTGGTCACTTCGATGTTCCCGCTGGGGCTCAAACGCGGAACTCTGACCCACACCGCGCTGGAGGGCTGGAACCTTCCAACCCGCCGCATCGTCCTCGATACCAAACGCGTCGATCCGGCGCTGGCTCTGCCGCAGGTATTCTCCAAAGCCATCGGCAGCACGTCGGTTCTCTATCACGTCGATTCTCTGCTGGACGTGCGCGAGTCCAACGTCAACGACACGTTTTCCGCAAGTCAGCGCCTCCCCCTTGGCCGGGTCATCAATGGCCGCATCGAACGCCCTGGGGACGTGGACGTGTTTTGCTTTGACGGCAAGGCCGGGCAAACCGTCGTCGCCGAAATCACCGCCCGCCAGCTGAACTCGCCGCTGGATTCGATACTCCATCTGATGGATGCCACGGGCAAGGTTCTCGCCCACAACGACGACAACCCCGACGCAATGAACATCGGCCTGAAGACCCACCACGCCGACTCCTATCTGCGCCACACGCTCCCGCGCGCGGGGACGTACTATCTCCGCGTGAGCGACACGCGCTCGGAAGGCTCTCCCGCCCATGGATATCGCCTGCGCCTTGGCGTCGCGCGGCCAGATTTTCAGGTCTACATGGTCCCCTCGAGCCTGACCCTCGGGGCCGCTGAACGGCAAGTCGTGACCGTCCACGTCGACCGCAAGGACGGCTTTACCGGGCCGATCCAGATCGACTTCGCAAGCAAAACCCCCGGCATGGAGATTTTGGGCAATACCATTCCCGCTGGCGCAAACAAGGTGATGATGGTCATCGCAGGCCCGCCGCGATATGTCAATTCGAAGAACAAACCCGGCAAGTCCAAAAAGAAGGACAACCCCATTTTCGGGCGCGTCCTCCCGGTCTCCTTCCGCGCGAGTGCAACCATCGACAAAAGGCCGCTGACCCGCCGCGTGATCCCCGCCGACGACATCACCCAAGCCTTCGTGCTCCACCATCTCGTCCCCGCCGAGCAATGCCTCGTCGCACTGACCAAGGCTCGCCACTGGCCGCAACAATTCCTGCCGGCCAAACCCGCGCCGCTGAGCCTGGTTCCCGGTACGACGAAAGTCCTCCAACTCGCTGCGCCCAAAGGGGTATTGGACTCCACAACACACACCGCCAGCTTCTCGCTGGTGAACGCGCCCAAGGGTGTCACGCTGAAAAAAGCGTACATCAAAGACGAGACAATGTTCGTGCCCATCGTCGTCGAGGCCAACAGCGACGCGGCCAAGGGGTTTATCGGGAATCTGGTTCTTGAAGCCTTCCAAAGTCGCAAGCCCGGCAAAGACCCCAAGACCAACAAGCCCACCAACACCAAAGCCAACTCGGTCGGCCCCCAGCCGCCCATCCCCTGCACAATCATCGCCGAACGCCCCGCGCCAAAAACAAAATAGCCCCTTTTACTCTTTTACACGAGGACTCCCATGCAATCACGACGTACCTTTCTGCGCGATACCCTGACCCTGACTGCGGCCGTCACGGCCGGGACAATTCTTCCCACTCCCGTTCGCGCGGCCAAGACCAACAAGAAAAAACGCCCCAACATCGTCTGGCTGATCTCGGAAGACAACTCCAAGCACTTCCTGAAGCTCTACGACAAAGAAGGCGCCAAGACCCCCAACATCGAAAAACTCGCACAGACGGGCGTCGTGTTCAATCACGCGTTCAGCAACTGCGCGGTCTGCTCGGCGGCACGAAGTGTCCTTGCGACGGGTTGCTACGGCTCGCGCATCGGCACGCAGTTCCACCGGAAATTCAAGACCGTGCCGCTCCAAGCGGGCCTCGCGCCAATCCCTGCGCTGATGCGTGAAGCGGGGTACTACACCTCCAACAAGACCAAGACGGACTACAATTTTCACTACAAGGCCAAGCCGACGTGGAACTCCAAGTCGACCTGGACAGGCCGCAACAAAGGCCAACCCTTCTTCCACAAGCAGTCCTTCCCCGTCAGCCACGAATCGCGCCTCCAGGCCGCCAACAAGGGCGGACTCGATAAGGGCTACGCCCCCGAGTGCTACCCCGACACGCCGCTGTTCCGCCAGGCCCACAAGGCCTACTGCGACATTCACGTCAAGATGGATGCGGAAATTGGCGCCGTCATTGACAACCTCACCAAAGACGGCCTGCTCGACGACACGTTCGTGTTCTACTTCGGCGACCACGGTGGCGTGATGCCCGCGTCCAAGGGCTATCTCTACGAGCGCGGCCTGTGGGTTCCGCTGGTCATCCACATCCCCGAGAACTTCAAGCACCTCGTCGACCTCAAGCCCAACACGCGCGCCGACGGGTTCGTCAGCTTCATCGACTTCGCGCCGACGATCCTCAATCTGTGCGGCATCGACATTCCCAAGATGATGGACGGCAAACCCTTCATGGGCCCGGACGTGACCAAGGCCGACCTCGAACAACGCGACGAAACCTTCGGCATCGCCGACCGCTTCGACGAAAAGTACGACCTCGTGCGGACGCTCCGCAAGGGCAAGTTCAAATACATGCGCAGCTATCAGCCGTTCAATTTCGACGGCCTGATGAACGTCTACCGCTACAAGATGGCGTCCTATCGTGAATGGTTCAAGCTGTACAAGGCCGGCAAGCTCAAAGGCACCGCGGCCGAGCAATTCTACCTGCCGCGCAGCCCCGAAGCGCTGTATGACATCGACGCCGACCCGTTCGAAACCAAAAACCTCGCGGGCGACCCAGCCCACGCCAAGACGCTCGCCGCCCTGCGCGAAAATCTTTCTGGCCGCATGAAGGCCATGCCCGACTTGAGCCTGTTCCCCGAGAGCGAGCTGATGAAATCCGCATTCGGCAACCCCGTAAAATTCGGCCAAACCAACAAGGCACGCATCGGCGAACTGGTGGACATCGCCGACCTGTCGCTGGTTTCCTTCGCCAAGGCCGAGGCGGGCATCACCGCCGCCCTGGCGTCCACGGACCCGTGGAAACGCTATTGGGGCCTGATCGTTTGCAGCTGCTTCGGCAACGAGGCCAAGGGATTTGTCGACACCGCGAAGAAAATCGCCGCGAACGATTCCGAGCCGCTGGTTCGCGTTCGCGCGGCCGAATTCCTCGGCCTCATCAGTGCGCAGGATCCCCAACCCGTCATTCTCGATGTCCTCGGCAAAAGCAAGTCCTATGCCGAAGTGGTGCTGGTGCTCAACACCGTCGTGTTGCTAACCGATGGCAAGCCTGGCTACAAATTTGATATCCCCAAGGGCCTCATCAAACAAAAGGACAAGCAAATCTCCAATCGCCTGGGATATCTCGGCACCGACCCCAATGAGCCCGCCACCGCGCCCACTGACAAAAAGAACAAGAAGAAGAAAAAGTGGAAAAAAGAGAAGGCCGCGGAATAATCTCCACACAGAGACGAAAATAGAAAAATCATGAACCCTTTTACCACGTTTGTGGTTTAATAGACTGCGCGGCGCGTTTTGACGACGTTCCGCGCAGTTTCTCTATAGACACGCCTCAACTCCTCCGACAAAGGAACGCACATGACCCACCGCACCCGCATCGCTCTGTCACTTTTGCTTGGTCTGTTCTGCTTCACTGGCCTCGGCTGTGAAAAGCCCGCCATCCAAACCGCCCAGCCCGCCACCGCCTCGATCGCAACGGTCCCCGTCAAGCCGGTCAAAGCCCTTCGTAAGCCGTGGGCACACGCCAACAGCGACCTGACCCCCGACCCCCGCATCACCTTCGGCGAACTGGACAACGGCCTGCGCTACATCCTCCATCCGAACCCCAAACCCGCCGACCGCGTCTACATTCGCCTCGTCGTCGAAACCGGCTCGATGAACGAATCCGACGACCAGCAGGGCCTGGCACACTTCCTCGAACACATGGCGTTCAATGGCTCGAAGAATTTCGCACCCAGTGAAATGGTCAGCCACTTCCAACGCCTCGGCATGGCATTTGGCAGAGACATCAACGCGTACACCAGTTTCGACGTAACCGCCTACAACATCGACCTGCCCAACTCGACACCAAAGATGCTCAACGAAGGCATGACCCTTATGCGCGACTACGCGGGTGACCTGCTGGTCCTTCAGACCGAAATCGACCGGGAACGCGGCGTGATCCTCAGTGAAATGCGCGATGCCATGACGCCCGAATATCTTGACAGCAAGGCCATATTCAACTTCGTCGCGCCCAACACACCCCTCTCGACGCGCTGGCCCCTCGGCAAGTCGGAAACCGTGTCCAAGATGAATCGCCCCCTGTTCAAGAAGTACATCAACGACTTTTACACCGCCGACCGGATGACCCTCGTGGTCACCGGCGACATCGAGCCCAAGGCCATCGCCGCGGAAATCGACAAGCACTTCGGCGACCTGAAAAACAATACCGTCCCCAACGCCGAGCTCACATATCGTCCTGGCCCGGCCGTCAAAGCCGCCGCCAATGTCGACGCAAAGCTCTCCATGACCGAGGTCTCGCTGATGTGCCTCAAGCCCTTCGACAAAACCCCCGACAGCGTCGCCGCGCAGATCGAAGGGTTCCGCCGCCGCTGTGCGCTGGCGATGGTCAACCAACGCCTCTCACAAACCGCCCTCGACGACAAGAAGATTCTCGATCTGGAGGCAAGCTGGTATCCCTTCATCGGCTATTGCGACTTGGCCGACCTCACCGCCGAGGGCAAAGCCGAGGACATCGACCACCTCGTTAAGACCCTCGACACGTCGATTCGTCAGGCCATCACCTATGGCTTTACCGACCAGGACATCACCGCCGCCAAAGCCAGGATGCTCCAGAATCTGGAGAAGCTCGTCGAAGCCGACCCCACCCGCAAGTCGGGCCCGATGGCCGATCAATATACCAAGAGCGTGGGCGAAAAATACGTCCTGACCTCGGCCGCGACCGACCTCGCTATGGCCCGGACGGCCTTCGCGAAGTTCAACAACGACGACGTCAAGGCCCTGCTCAACAAGTTGTTCACCACCGGCGAATTCCGCCTGTTTATCTCGACCAACAAACCCGTCAACGCCGCAAACGTCCTCAAACAATACCAAGCGGGAACGAAGGTCGCCGTGAAAGACCCGCGCAAAAAAGGTGCCAAGTCCTTCGCCTATACCAAGTTCGGAAAACGCGGCAAGGTTGTCGCCACCGCGCCCGCAGACAAGACCGTCGCCAAGAACGCCAAAGCGCTCGGCATTTCGATGCTCCGCTTTAAGAACAACACGCGCCTGAACATCAAACCCACCGACTTCGAAAAAGGACGTGTCGGCGTTGTGGTCCGCTTTGGTAACGGGTTGCTGAGCCTGCCAAAAAACAAGCCCGGCCTGACACTCTTCACCGCGATGACCTATGACACCGGCGGGCTCGCCAAGCACAAGGTGATGGACATCCAGCAACTCCTCGCGGGCAAAAGCGTCTCCTCGAATTTTTCCATCGACGAAGACAGTTTCGTCCTTTCCGGCAGCACCGACGCAAAAAACATCCTCACGCAAATGCAGCTGATGTGCGCCTATCTCACCGACCCCGGCTTCCATGACGAAGCTCTCCGCCAGATGCAAATCGCGGTACCGATGCAGTTCGCCCAGCTCAAGACCGATCCCGAAGGCACTCTCCAAACCCAAGTCATGCCGCTCATCCACAACGACTATCGCTTCGCGTTTCCCACGCAGAAACAGGTCCTCAGCCGCACCGTCGCCGAATCGCGCGCATGGCTGGCCAAGGCGCAGAAACGTGGGTATCTCGAAATCTCGGTCGTCGGAGATGTCCAGCCCCAGGCCGTCATCGATGCCGTCGCCAAGACGTTTGGAGCGCTTGGAAAACGTGCCGCGACCAAGACCCCCCACCCCGCCCAGAGCACCATCCAGACCAACTCGACCCTCGCGGGCAAAATGCGCAGCTTCCGTTATCAGGGGACCAAGTCCAAATCGTTCGCGCTGGTGACATGGCCTCTCGCCGAGGGCGACGACTACAAACAGACGCGCTGCCAATCGATACTCTCGCGTATTTTCTCTGACCGTGTCATGAAGAAGATTCGCGAAGAGCTCGGCCTGGCCTACAGCCCCTACATCATGGCCCGATCCTCGTCGGTCTTCCCCAAAAATGGATACTACATGGGCGTCCTCGGCACCAGTCCCGAAACGGCGAAACAGGTCGCGGACATCGTGCGGACGATGGGACAGGACCTCGCCGACAAGGGCGTAACGGACGACGAATTCAAACAGGCCATCAAGCCCACCCTCGAGTCGATCAAAACCTACCGAAAAACCAACGCGTATTGGCTCCAAAGTGTCCTGCCCGACTCGTCGCTCCAGCCTTGGCGCCTCGATGCGTCGCTCGACATGACCAAATTCTACCAGAGCATGACCAAGGAAATGCTCGTGCCCGTCGCGAAGACCTATCTTCAGTCATCCAAGGCGTTCCGCTGCATGGTTCTTCCGTCGAACTACAAACCAGCCGCCAAGCCGGCCGCAACGAAAACAAAGAAAGCGGCCTAGCGCCAATTCGCAATCCCCTGCCCTCTGCGGTTATTCCGCAGGGGGCTTTTTTGTCGCGTGAAGGGCGGCGTATTCCCGCGGCGATGGTGTGATCGACTGGGAAAAACTATCGCAATTTGCAATACATTGGACAGGAACATCGTTTTCTCTGTAGAATGTGGAACCGTTGAACAGGCCGCCCGCAGCATCGAGCACCTGCGCCAATTCATCTAATCAAGGATCAACTTATGCACCGCACACTCCATTGCATCGTACTGTTGACACTGTGCCTGGGGGCGGCAAATGTCGCCCACAGCGCCGCGCCCAATACCCTCGATCCCATGGCGCTCTCGGCCTCGGTCGAGGACGCGGGCAAAGCCGTCAAGACTCTCGCGACACTGACACTCGAAAGCGATCATACTAGTGTCGAGGTACTCCGCAAGTTTTTCATGATCTGCGACAGCGACACCGCCAAGCAATCCGTGATCACCAAGCTGACCGCAGTCGCGGGCAATGCCAAAGCCAAACCCCACGGCCGGCACTGTGCGATTAACCTGCTGGGGGTTGCTGGTGCGGAATCGGCCGTCCCCGCGCTGGGCACGCTCGGTAGCGACCCCAAATTCACCACCCAGGCGACCGAGGCGCTGCTGCGAATCGGCACCCCCGCTGCGGCCACCGCCCTGCGGGACCTTCTTGCCACGACGAAATCCCCTGTCGGGTTCATCATGGCATTGGGCCAACTGCGTGACGCCAAGGCCGCCGGGGCCATCGCCAAACACCTCTCCGGCGACACCCCCGCTGGCAAAGCGGCCATCATCGCTCTCGGACGCATCGGAACCACCGACGCCGCCAACGCGTTGCTTGCGGCCAAGGCCACCACCAAGACCCAACGCGCCCTCGCCTCCGCCCAAATGCAATGCGGCCAGCACCTGCTCGCCACCAACCCTGCCCTGGCGGCATCCCTGTTTGAAGACGTCAAAGACATCGCGCCAACCACCGCGATGAAATCCCTCGCCCACCTCGCGCTGTTTAGCGCGTGGGACGACGCGAAAAAAAGCGATTTTATCACTGCAGCGCTGAAAAAAAAGAATCCCGCCGACATCGAGTTCGCTCTGCGTGCGATCCGCTTCAGCAAGCTCCCCTCCAACTTCCGTCTTCTCGCAGACTCCCTGCCGGGCATGCCCGCCGCGACCCAGCTCAAGGCACTCAGCGCGTTGCAACAAGCCCCGCGTGACGCATCGATCGCCAAGGCCGCCGCACCGTTGACCGAATCCAAAACGCCCGCCGTGGCCGCCGCTGCATTAGCCGCCCTCGGCCAACACGGCGACAAGACAACCGTTGCCCTTTTGGCAACCAAACTTCAAACCGTCCCCACCGTGAAAGTCGCACTGACACGCCTCGACGGAGACGGCGTGAACGCGGCCATCCTCGCGGCCATGAAAACCGCCACGGGCAAAGACAAAGCCGCACTGATCGACGTACTCGCCGCGCGCGGCCAGCGGAAATGCACGGCGGACTTGCTCGCCGTACTCGCCTCGGACGACCGCTACGCTGCCAAGGCCGCCTGCGAAGCCCTCGCCACCCTCGGCGACAAAGCAGCCTGCACCACTCTGATCGAAATGGTCGCGGGCACGAAACCCGCCTCCGCCAGTAAATCACGCCTGCGGATGGCTGCGGTGCAAATCGCCGACCGTGTAAAATTCAACATTTCCGCTGCGGCCAAAACGGCTCTGGCTTCGGCCAACCCCGACGGCAAGCGAGACCTCCTGCTGCTTCTCAAGGCTGACGGCTCGGCCGAGGCACTCACCACTGCCGCGAGTCTGCTGAATGACGCGACCCTGCGGATCGACGCGATTCGCACGCTCGCCGATTGGGATACCCCCGCCGCCGTCGAGCCTCTGGCGGCCGTGCTGAACAAATCGCTCTCGAACCGCGAACGGTTCCTGACGGTCAACGCCATCGCAGGCCACCTGCCCAAGGCCCCCGCCGCAAGCCGCCCGGCCCATGCCGCAACCGTCTTTACAAACCTCAAAACCCTCCTCGCCGATGCGGACCTCGGCAATGCCGCAATCAACAGGCTCCTGACGGCCATCCCCGCGATTGCCTACTACGCCCATGACGAAGCTCGGGCCGCTGCCGATGTCGCTGCCAAGGCGAATCCCAAACTCGCGCCCATCCTCAACGAGCTCCTTTCGCAGAGCCTTACGCGGAACCTCGCGAAAAGCGCCATTGCTACCGCCCCACTGAACTATCGCAAAGACGGCCAATCCTCCGGCCCGGCCGCCGCAAACGACGGCGACATGACAACCTACTGGGACGAGGAAAACGGCAAAAAGCGCTATCGCCTCCGACTGACCTTCCCGACGAAAAAAACCGTCGGCAGTATCGTTCTCTACGGCTACAAGCATCACAACTTCGCGCCGAAGACCTTCCGCATCAACTCCGACGCCGGCACGCTCGCCGTTGTCAAAACCGCGAAGTACACCAACAATCGCTTCGAGTTGCCCCTCAAACCCGCAACGGTGAAATGGGTCGAACTCAACATCACGGGGTACTACGGCCCAAGCCCCGGCATCCGAGAAGTCGAGCTTTACGCCCCCGACACCGCCCCCACAAAGGCCGCGCCCAAGGGCCTGTCGTGGAAACAGGGCAAAGACACCATCACGCTCCGCAATGACGGCAAAACCGTCTGGCAGTACAATTACGGCGCAAAACTCACCAAGCCCTACTTCTCGCCCATCGGCCCGATCAACGCGGGCGACCTCTCGTGGATCAAGCCGCCGGACCACATCTGGCACTACGGCCTGTGGCTGAGCTGGAAAACCATCAACGGCATCAACTACTGGGAAGAACGGCCCGCAGGCTTTACCAAGAAAAAATCTGCCGGAAAGCCTACCCGGAAAACGGCGAAGAGACCCACCAGAAAAACCCCCGCCCCTCTCGCCAGCAAAGGCGATCCCAAGCCCGAAGGCACGACGAAAATCGTCTCGACCCAGGTCGCGGCCAACGCCGACCACTCCGCGAAAATCACCCAGACCCTTGTCTACCATCCAGCCAAAACGCCCGAGGCCATCGTTCTGCGCGAAGAGCGCACCATTGCAGTTTCCGCGCCCGACAACCACGGCGGATACACTCTCGATTGGACCATGAAATTTACCGCCGCTGTGGATGTCGTCCTCGACCGCACCCCCATTAGCGGTCCAAATGGCAAGCCTCATGGCGGCTACGCTGGTCTGTCGATGCGCTTCGCCAAAAACTTCACCGACTGGCATGTCATCGCGATTGACTCCGACAAGACCAACCTCGACCTGACGCACAAGCCCTCCAAAGGCATGGACTTCAGCGGAACCCTCGACGGCAAACCCTGCGGCATGGCGATGCTGGATCATCCCACCAACCCGCGCTATCCTTCCCCATGGTACGTCGTTCTCAAGCCTGAAAAATCGTTCTCCTATTTCAACGCGGCAATACTCTGCCACGAACCGATGACGATCAAGAAAGGCCAGACCGTCACACTGCGCTACCGCGTCGCCGTGCATAATGGCCAATGGACCGCAGACCAACTCAACGCCGCCGAAGCCACCTACCGCGCCACCGCCAGCGCCAACGCACCCCGCGCACTGATTCTCACTGGCGCAAACAATCACAAATGGCAAGAGACCACCCCTGTCCTCAAGGCGATCCTCGAAACGGACAACGCCTTTGAAGTCGATGTTGTGACCTCCCCAAAGGGCCTCGACGCGAAAACGCTCTCGATTTACGACTTGATCGTCAGCAACTGGAACAGCTGGGTAAAAAGACAATCCATGGCCAATCTGGAAGCCCTCTGGACCCCCGCCGCTCGCAAAGCCTTCGAAGCCGCCATCGCCTCTGGCACCGGCCACCTCACCGTCCACGCCGGCGGCAGTTCGTTCTATGATGGAACATGGCCCGCCTACCGCAAAATCACGCTGGCCTATTGGGAAAAGGACAAAACCCACCACGGCAAGCCGTTGCAATTCAAACTCTCCCTCGCCAAAACCGACCACCCGCTCGCCAAGACACTCAAACCGTTTTCGCACGTTGACGAGCTGTGGGAAGAGCCCGGCGTTGCCGAGGGCGCGACCGTCGTCATGACCGCGACCGCCAATAACAAAACCCACGCCAATGCTCTGGCGGGTCAGTTCAAAAAAGGCCGCTGCGCCGCGACTTTCCTCGGCCACGATGCCCAAAAAATGGCCGCTCCCGAATTCAAAACCCACCTGCTTACTCTCGCCCAATGGGCCACGCGCTCCAAGGAGACCACCCATGCCAAATAACACCACCCGCCGGACCTTCCTTAAAGGTGCGACCGCTGCGGCCGTGCTGCCGACGATTGTCCCTTCGAGCGTCTTCGGCAAGAACGCGCCGTCCAACCGTGTCAACATGGGCATGATCGCCGTCGGCGGCCAAGGCTCGTCCCACACGAAGAAATGGGTTAACCATCCGCAGGTCCAGGTCGTCGGTGTCAGTGACGCGTTCCAAAGCCGCATCACCCGCGCGATCGCCACGACCAAAAAACAATCCGGCGGCCCGGCCAAGGGCTATCGCGACTTTCTCGACATGCTCGACCGCGCGGACATCGACGCGGTAACGATCAACTCCCAGGATGTCTGGCACGTCCCGATGGCGATCCACGCCGCGCGTCAGGGCAAGCACGTCTACGTCAACAAGCCCCTCTCGGTGTCCCTGAACTATGCCCAGGCGATGCGCGATACCATCCACGCCACCGGCGTGAAGTTTCAGTTCGGCACCCAGCAGCGCTGCATGAAACAATTCGTCCGCGCCGTTGAGCTCGTCCGCAACGGCTACATCGGCAAAGTCCATCGCGTCGAAGCGTGGTCACCGGACATGACCGACGATTTTACTGATTTTCATGGCAAGCCTTTCGGCTCGACCAAACCCGCGCCGATCCCGGCCGACCTCGACTACGACAAATGGGTCGGTCCGGGCGAGAACATCCCCTACACGGCGGACCGCTGTACCCGTCAGGGCGCGTTCCACCGCTACGACGTTGCGATGGGATTCATCGCCGGCTGGGGCATCCACCCGTTGGACATCGCGATCTGGGGCCTCGACAAAGACAAGACTGGCGACGGGCCGACGACCATTCGCCCGCGCGGCGGGCTCCTCCCCTCCAAAGGCCTCTTCGACACCGTGTACGCATGGGACGTCGATCTGAAATACGCCGACGGCGTGGAGATGCGCTTCTCGGCCGACAAACAGGCCATGAGCTATGTCCGCAAATATCACAAACGCCCCAGCAACCACGGCACGACGTTCTTCGGCGACGAGGGCTGGATCAGCGTTGACCGGAAAGGGATTTACTACTCGAATCCCAAACTCGCCGCCGTCGCGCTCAAGCCTTCCGACACGCGCCTCGGCCCGGTCGGGACGGACCAATGGGACGACTTCATCCAGTGCATCCTCCAAGACCGCGAAACCATTTCGCCCGTCGAAGTTGCCGTCCGCGGCGACACGATTTGCTATCTGTCCGATGCGGCCATCCGCTCCGGCAAGACGCTGAAATGGGATCCCGTCAAGGAAACCGTCATCGGCAACCCGGCCGCACAACGCCTCATGCTCCGCACCCCGCGCGCGCCCTACACGTTCTAACAAGACCAACCACAAAAAAACACCGTCGAGAGCCTGCGCTCTTGGCGGTGTTTTTGTATCGAACGATCTGGGCTTATTTCTTAGCCGTCTTGGGTGCGGGGAGTTCCTTGATTTGAAGCTTACGGAACTCGACGGGCGCACCTTCGGACTGGAGCCCGATGGGCCCTTCGGTGATGTCAAACGGTTTGCTCTGGCCGATCAGCGTACCGTTGAGGGTGGCCGTGATCGCGCCGTCCTTGACGGTGATCTCAATCGCGTTCCACTCGGTGTGCTTTTTCTGGGCCTTGGTGCGGGCCTTGGCATCGCCGGGGACGGCCGTGCCTTTCGTGCCGCCGAGGCCGAAAATCTTGCACATGTCTACGAACTTCCCTTGGACCTCGATGCACTTGGGCCACTTCTTGCCGATTTTGCCGATGTGCAGGAAAATCCCGCTGTTGCCCGCCTCCTTGGGATAGCGCATCTCGAGTTTGAGGACGTAATTGCGGTAGCTCTTCTTGGTTTCCAGCCAGCCAAACGGCTTGCCCTTGCACTGGATCACACCGTCCTTGAGTGTCCAGATGCTGGCCGGCGCCTTCCGCGGGGTGAACTCGCTGAAGTCTTTGCCATTACAAAGCGGGACAAACTTCGCCGCGTCGGATCCTCCTTTGGGGGCAGGTTTGGGAGCGGCCTTGGGAGCGGGCTTGGGAGATTTGGTCGCTTGGAGGGCTGCCATCGAAGTCCCGCAGATCACCATCGCCGCGAGCAGCGCGACGCACGAAATTGATTTCCAATGTTTCATCATTTCTCCTTGGTAGAGTAGTGCCATCCGGCGTGAATACGATACGATAGGATAACGAGTTTACCCCATGCCCTATTGCGCGACAAGGGGATTCGCCGGAATTGGTGACGATAATAAATTCATTGCGGGGTAATCGCTTTTCCCGTATACTCCGCGCGCAAACCCACACACCGACCCAAAGGAACGCTTTTTCATGTCCAAACTCAAGAATCGCTTCGTCAAACTCGACCTCCCCCGCCCGCACAATCTCCGTGTGGACGTGCTCTCCGGCCTAACCGTCGCGCTGGCACTGGTTCCCGAAGCGATTGCGTTTTCCTTCACGGCCGGGGTCAAACCCGTCGTGGGTCTCTATGCCGCGTTCATGGTCGGTCTGATCACCTCGATCCTCGGCGGTCGTCCCGGGATGATCTCGGGCGCGACGGGCGCGGTGGCAGTGATTTTCGCTCCGATGGTCAAGGCCCAAATCAAGGATGTCGGCTATGAGGGCGCACTGGGGTACCTCTTTGCGGCGGTGTTGCTGATGGGCATCATACAGATGGTGTTCGGGGTATTGAAACTCGGAAAATTCATCCGTCTGGTCCCCCACCCGGTGATGCTGGGCTTTGTCAATGGTCTGGCGATTGTGATCTGCATGGCCCAATTCAGCCAGTTCAAAATAGGCTCGGGCGAAACGGCGCAATGGCTGACCGGAGCAAACCTCGCGATCATGATCGGCCTGGTCGCGCTGACGATGATCATTTCCTGGGGCCTGCCCAAGCTCACCAAGGCCGTCCCGGCGACGCTCGTGGCAATTGTCAGCGTTGCATTGCTGGCGATGGCGCTGAGCCACTTCGAGGTCTTCCACGCACGGACCGTGCTGGACTTCGTCAAACAAACCGATCCCAAGGTAACAACCCTTGCCGCCGACCTGCCCAGTTTTGCACTGCCGAACGTACCGGTGGAATGGGCGACGCTGAAGATCATCGCGATCCCGGCCATCCTCGCCGCGCTGGTGGGTCTGATCGAATCTCTGATGACAATGAGCCTCGTCGATGAAATCACGCAGACGCGTGGCCGCGGCAACCGCGAATGCCTCGCCCAGGGGCTTGCGAACGTCACCAACGGCTTCTTCGGCGGCATGGGCGGCTGTGCGATGATCGGCCAAAGTATGATCAACATTCGCGGCGGCGGCCGAGGGCGCACCTCCGGCATCACCGCCGCACTGTGCCTGCTTGGGTTCATCCTCTACGGCGCGTCCCTGATCGAAGCGATCCCCGTCGCGGCCCTGGTGGGCGTGATGTTCATGGTCGTCATCGGCACGTTCGAATGGTCGAGCCTGCGCATCCTGCGCCACATCCCGCGCAGCGACGCATTCGTTCTGATCCTCGTTTCGGGGGTCACGGTCCTGATCGACCTGGCGGTGGCCGTCCTCGTGGGCATCGTCGTCTCGGCGCTGGTGTTTGCCTGGCGCAAGGGCAGCAAAATGGACGCGACAATCTCGCTGGAAAAAGACACCACGAAGGTCTACAAACTCGACGGGTATCTCTTCTTCGGCTCGGCGACAAGCTTCAAAGACCTCTTCGACATCGCGGGCGATCCCGAACACGTCGTGATCGACTTCGAAAGCTCGCGCGTCTACGACCACTCCGGCCTCGAGGCGATCAACTCGATCTCCGAACGCTACAAGGAAGCCGGCAAAAAGCTCCACCTGCTGAACCTCTCGAAGGAATGCGCCGAGCTGATCGACAAGAATGACGCCGTCGTCGAAGTGAAAATCATGGACAACCTCGACTGGCACCTCGCGGACAACAAACTCGCGTAACCTCGCGGGCAATCTTGCCTCGAAGGCCATACTCCTTGGAGTCGCGCCTTGTTCGCAAAATGGCCGCAGGAAACTCCTTGAAGGGTTTACCACGAGAGCTTACGATATATAGCTCACATGTACGGATCACTACTTTTCAAGGATCAATACAATGCAACGACGCCATTTTCTCAAGACCGCTGGAATTGTCGGAACGGGATTGCTTGCCTCCCCTCTCCTGTCTGCACAGAAGCCCAAGAATCGGCCTAATATTTTGCTGGCGATTTCCGATGACCAGTCCTGGCCTCACGCCGGTGCGTACGGGTGCAAGTTTGTCAATACGCCCGCGTTTGACTATGTCGCCAAGCAGGGAGCTTTGTTCCACAATGCATTTGCGCCCGCCCCGCAGTGCAGCCCGACGCGCGCGAGTATTCTCACGGGGCGGTATCCGTGGCAAAATGGCGACGCCGCCGTTCATGGCTCCTCCATCCCCGCAGAACTCCCGCTCTACACAAACCTGCTGGACAAAGCAGGCTACCATGTGGGCATGACGGGCAAAGGCTGGGGGCCGGGGCTCTTCAAAGGCGACAACCCCGCCGGCAAAGAGTATGTGCCCAAGAAGAATAACTACACCGCCGCCTTCCGCTCGTTCCTCAAGGCACGCAAACCGGATCAACCGTTTTGCTTTTGGTACGGAGCAAGACAGCCGCACCGGAACTACAAGAAAGGCTCCGGACTCAAAGCCGGTAAATCTCTTCGCGACGTGGAGGTCCCCAAATTTCTCCCAGATCACAAGAGCATTCGTAGCGACTTTCTCGATTACGGGCTTGAAATCGATTACTTCGACACCCACTTGAAACAGATTCTGGCGATCCTCAAAAAAAGCGGCGAACTGGACAACACCCTGGTAGTCGTGACATCTGACAACGGTATGCCCTGGTCCCGCGCCAAGGCCAATCTCTACGAGTATGGCCTGCACATGCCGCTGGCGATCTGCTGGGGCAAGAACATCCCCGGCGGGCGCAACGTGAACGACATGGTCAGCCTGATCGATTTTGCGCCGACGTTTCTGGAAGTAGCGGGCGTGGCGGTCCCCAATGGGATGTCGGGCAAAAGCCTGCTGAGTTTGCTGAAGTCGCCCAAGTCGGGCCTCGTCGAACAATGCCGGGATCACGTCTTCGCCAGTAGCGAACGCCATACCCCCTACGTCAGGAAAGACGACGTCGGGTATGCCGCGCGCGCAGTGCGCACCGCGGAGTACCTGTACATTCACAACCTGAAAACCGACCGCTGGCCGGAAGGGGATACGTTCTTTGGTGGCGGGGGCTCTTCGGCGAGGGACCTCTACATCGCGCAATGTACCAACCCCAAAATCCAGCCGTACATCCGTCTGGCGTGGGCAAAGCGACCGGCCGAAGAGCTGTATGACATCAAGGCCGACCCCGACTGCATCCACAACCTCGCTGGCAAGCCCGACCATAAGAAGGCCCAAAAGAAGCTCAAGACAATGCTGCACGAAACTCTGGTTGCCCAAGGCGATATCCGGATGGCCGGAAACGACCGATATGACACGCTGGAATATTTCAAGGGGGCCGAGTGGAAAAGAAAGAGAATCCATTTCCTCAAGGAAGTGGAGAATGTGCACAAGACGATGGAAAGCGCGGGCTGGAAGCATGGGGTTGTGATCGCGCCCCAATAATTCTGCGCAGCGAATCCCTATTCTGGAGCCAATGCCCATGCATCTCAACCGCTGTATTCTGATCGCCTTGGCGTGGTTCACGAGTAGCTGTCCCGCGCCACTCCAAGCCGCCCCCGCGCCCGATACGGGCTATACCTATAGCTGCTGGCTCAATGGCTGGCGAAAAACTCCACAAGACAAAAGTGCGGATCGGTTCGGGATCGAAACCAGCCACTACGGATTCACCATCGACGTCGACGATTTTTCCAAGGCCACCTTCGGCCGGTTCGCCAAACGGCTATCCTACGCGCAGGCACTCACCCAGCGCCCCGCCCGATTGCGCACTCTCCCTGCGGCCACGCTCGCGCTCGAAGTGGTGTACAACGACGAGACCTATCGCGCGACGACCTGCGCGGCTGGCCTCGCGAAAGACAACCGCCGCCTCTCGGCCGTCCGTCTATGGGAGTCCGGCCGCTGTGTTCAGCACTACGATTTCCTCGGGCTCGATTTCCGCAACGCCGATGGCGAAGCGCTCCCCTTCCAATCGCGGCTGATCCTCGTCGCCTGGGCGCGCAACCTCAGCCTCTCCGTCGAGCTGACCGCGCCAAAGAGCGAGCCTGGCAAACCGGCCAACACAACCATCAAGGGCGCTGCTAAAGTTCACCTCTCGCTGAAAACAAAGGCCAAAACGCATAAGCGCGAGACCAATCTTGGCGGGAACTGGACACCGGGAACCGCCCGATCAACGGCCCTTCACATCGACCTTTTCGCACCGGGCGAGCCGCGCCACCTCCCGGCCCCCGATTCGTTCCAGCTGACCGTCACATCGAACACCCACCAGCCCTGCACCGTCGCCTACAGCCCCACAAAACGCTGCTACGTCGCCACCGCCCCGCGCCTGAAGCGCAAATGGAAAGCCAACTGGACCGACATCCGCAACTACGACGAATTTACGATTACCACCACCCCCGCCCCCAACGCCAAAGGGCACATTCCGTTTCTGCTGGACTTCCGTAACCCCGCGAACATCACCGGCCTGTGCCCGATCCTCTGCGACGCGGCCGGGCGACCCACAGGGATCCCCGTCCAACTCAGCAAGAATTGGCACTACCCGAAAATGGGCGCCTATCTCATGGCCTACACGCAGTTGCCGAACGTCAAGGCGACCTATCGCCTACGCATTCCCTACGGCTTCTACGGCACGCTGCCGTCGGCCAGCCATTCGCAACTCAGCCTCATCGGCTATGGCGGCGGCAAGGGCAACGGCCGCTGGGACCAGCTCGCCATCGGCTGCTGGGGCGAGACGATCTGCTTCGACGTGGACATGAGCCTCACCGACGTCGCGATTACCGATGTGCGAGCGCTGATGATTCGCGATGGTCTCAAGGGCCGCCAGTGGGGCTGGACCGATGCGGGCTGGGGCGGCGACTGGCTGATGATTTCCACGGGGAAAACCCCACGCAAAACGTTCCTCCCGCGCGAGGTCAAAACCGCCTACCTCGCCCACGGCCCGTGCCTGACCGATGTGCGACATGACGGCTATTACGGCCCGCAGAAGGACGTCGCCTATTCCGCGAAAGTCCAGACGCTGCGCACCGATGACTTCTGCCGGACGTTCCAGACCTTCACATACACGTTCACCCGCGACGTGACCGCGACGAACGTCAGCCTGTTCAAACTTGGCCGCACCTTCTACGCCGTCATTCCCACACTCGCCTACGGAAACGCCAAGGGGCTGCTCAAGCAGATCCCCGTCCCCAACACGCTGCGCCGCGGCCAACACGCCCTGCGCAACCAAACGCTCTCCGGGCCCGGACCGTGGTGGGTCTGCTTCCCCGACGGGTACGTCCCGCCGCAACCCAACCGCAAAAAACTCCCCGACGGCACACGCGGGATCATCATCCGCAACTACACCGCCGTCCTCGGCGGCAAAACCTATCGCCAGCCGACAATCAGCGCACCCGTCCTGCGGACCAACCCCAAACCGCTCGCGCCGAACCTCGATCTGGAACTCGTTCCGCCGGCGGGCATCAAGACCTTCCGCAAGGGCGACACGATTTCGATGGACATTGAGATGATCACCCTGCCCCGCACGGCCGCGGATTATTACGGCCCGAACGAGGCGTTCCGCGCGCACCTCGCCGCGCATCCCCGCTCGTGGAAAACCACCTATCGCGAGGCGGCCGGCAACGACCTGAAGGTGAACGTCACCGGCGGCACGCTCCGCAACAGCTATCCCATCCTCATCGACGCGACGGGCGAAACGGTGCAAGTGTCCATCCAAGGCGGCGTGGGATTCGTGCCGATCTGCTTCCGGGGCCTACCCTCCCCCGCGGGCTACACCCTCTGCGAACAAGTCGGCGGCAAACGGATCCCGCTGAACCAGGCCGTCCACGGCAACGACTTCTGGCAAACGGATTACGACGCCGCCACCAAACGCTACACACTCACGTTCAACCTCCCATTGGACGGCAAAAAATCCTCGACCTGGATACTCACCAAAACAGCCTCGTAACTATATTCGACCTTGGCCGTATTCCCGCGGCGGGCAACAAGTAGCCCGCCCTACCTGCTGATTATGTGACAAGGTTGTATCGAGCGCCGAAGGCGCGAAAGGATTTAGCCGGGGGCGTAAGCCCCCGGAATGAGGCATAATAAAAAGAGCCCCGAAGGGGCGAAAGAAACGCCCATCTTACATTTCTCTTTCGCCCATCCAGGGCTTGTGGAATTCGCCGGGGCTTGCCTTAGTCTTTCCGGTCGCAAGCTCCCTCCAAGAAACTAAGGCCCCGGCTTTTTGGCGTCCACTACCGGGGGCTTACGCCCCCGGCTAAACACTGTTGCCCTTTCAGGGCAAAGACTAGCCCGGCCCACCCGAGTGAATCATTGAGTTCCACCCGGATGAATCATTGAGTCAAATGGAATGCCCCCTCTGCTCTGCTATTGGCACAAAAAAAGCGCCTTGACGCAAATTGCATCAAGACGCTTGCGAGCGACTGATCGGAGTCGAACCGACGACATTCAGCTTGGGAAGCTGACGTTCTACCACTGAACTACAGTCGCGAGAGAGGGGATTATCGTCAAGATGCACCCCCCTGTCAATCGTTTTTTTCTCGGCGGGCGGCCCCTACTTGCGGGAGACCTTGGTCATCACGACGTCCTCGACAGGCACGTCCTGATGGAAGCCCTTGTTGCCGGTCGCGACGGCGGCGATCGCGTCGATCACGTCCAGCCCGGCGGTGACTTTGCCGAACACGCAATAGCCCCAGCCCTGCGGCGAAGGCGACTGGTGGTCAAGGAACCCGTTGTCCTTGAGATTGATGAAGAACTGGCTGGTCGCCGAGTGCGGATCGTTCGTCCGGGCCATCGCCAGCGTGCCGCGGCCGTTCTTCAGGCCGTTGTCGGCTTCGTTCTGCACGGGCGCGTTGTTCGACTTTTCGTCCATGCCGGCCGTCATGCCGCCGCCCTGGACCATGAATCCGGGGATCACGCGGTGGAAAATCGTGCCGTCGTAGAATCCGTCATCCACATAGGAAAGAACGTTCGCAACGGTCTTGGGCGCCGCGGCGCCGTCCAGGTCGGCCTCGATCGTGCCGAGGGTGGTTTCAATAACAATGGTGGTCGTTTCGCTCATGAAAATGTCTCCAAATGGGTTGAGGCCGAAGCCTGTAAAGGTCTCTATTGTTTGCGTCGAATCGTTTGAATCACGATAGGAATACGGGGTTTGCTCAGCTCGCTCTCCGGGTCGCGCGGGTCCGTCCGGTCAACCAGCCCAGCAGCGATGGCATCGACGGTTCGTTTGCCGCTGAGGACTTTGCCGAACACGCAATAGCCCCACTCGCCGCGGGATCGGCTGCGGTGATCGAGGCCGATGTTGTCGCCAGTGTTGATGAAAAATTGGCTCGTCGCCGAATGCGGGTTCGGTGTGCGCGCCATCGAAAGCGTATAGCGCAAGTTGGAAATACGATTGGTCGATTCATTCTCGATGGGGGGATGCTGGGAACTCCGCTCAATGCCCGAACGGTCAAACCCGCCGCCCTGGATCATGAAGGATTTCATCACGCGGTGAAACACGAGGCCGTCGAAGTGGTTGTCCTCGATGTAGGCCAGGAAATTGGCGACGGACTTTGGGGCTCTTTGGGCGAACAGCTCGGCCGTGATCGTCCCCTTGTCGGTCACAATCTCGATGACGGGATTGCTCGTAGCGTTCGGGCCGGTTTGGGGTTGCGCCGTCGGCTGCGTTCTGGATTTGACAATCGGGCCTTGGGCTTCGCGGAAGCAGCCCGCCAGAGTCACCAGCAGCAGCAAAGGCAATAGTCGTCGGATCATAATACGGTTCTCCTTGGGTCAAAGGTCGGCCATGAGAGTATCAAACCCGCCGGTGGAATCAAAGCGAAAAGTGAACGATTTCGGGGAGTTTTCCCAAGATGGCCAGAGATTTCCCAAGATCCCCCGCGATTCGTGCGGTTCACGTTTTGTTGCGGCCGGATTGCCCGAGATAGGCAACGCCGCACAGCAACACGCCCGCCGCCAGCCAGGCCACCATCGCGCCCGCCGCCATGGGCTGCCACGCGCCCGTCGCCAGCGCCCCATTGCGCCAGGCCAGAGACACCGGGGCAATCGTCCCTGCCGTCTGAAACACGCCGCCGAGGGAGAATTCCAGCGCGAAATAGCCCATTGCGGGCAACACCGCCGCGCAGATCAACGCCGCCGCCAAAGCCGCCGAGCAGGTTCGCCGTCGGGCCATTGCCCCGCCGAGTCCGACTCCAAGCGGATAGAAACACCACGCCACGATCAAACAGCGAAGCGCGTCCAAGGCGGACGCATTGGCGAACCAGCAACCCACCGAAAATAGCAACGCCATCACGGCCGAAAATCCCAAGCCGTCGGCCGCCGCCATTCCCCAGCTCCACGTCGCGCGCTGGCATCGGCGCATCGAACACAACGCCACGCCACACATCATCCAAAGCACCATCGCCGCCGTGAGCAGCTCCAGCGCCCAAACGCTCTGGCTTCCCGCCTCGGCCGCACACATCCATCCCGGCACGCTTCCCAGCGCCAACGCCGCAAGACCCCACGCCGCCAACACTCCGCAGGCCGGGCTGAACAAACTCTTGGCGAAGGTGCGCATGATCAATCTTTCCTGCGCGGCGGGTCAAACTGCAAGTCGATGGTCCGACAGGCACCCGCAAGATGCCCGTCCCACAGCGACACCAGTCGGTCGAGATTCTCCATCTTCCGCGCGGGAGACAGCTCAAAATCGCCGCCGTCGGGGTGCGGAAAGCGCCCGAACGCGAGCGTCGTTTTGCTGCTTTGGCCCTGCTGGGCGATGAACTGCAAATGGGATCGGGTTTTCGCGAGGCGCCCGGAATAGTTCGTCACGTCGATGGTCGAAAACTGCTCATGGTAGGGCCTCGAATGGAGCAATTTGGTGAGCCGGATCGCAGCGTGCAAATCCGGAGCCGTCCACAGCGTCCCCGCCGGCGGTGCATGCGTGGACACGCCCTGAACTTTAATAATCTGCATCGGCGTACGCGCCACGCCGCCGGGGGCCTGCGACACGTCAATGTGATAGCGTTCCGTCTTGCCCGACCAGGAAACCCACTTGGGCACCTGATGAGACGGCAAGACCATGCCATCATCGGCGATGTAGGATTTGCGGGTACTGTCGCTGCCGTCGATCACCAGCACGCGCGGCCAACGGTAGTCGGCCTTGACCAACACGCGCCCATACCGCCCGTCGGCATCGCGTTCGCGCTTGACCTCGTGGACTTTGGCAACCCACGGATTTTTCGCGACCTGGGCATGGACTTTCGCGCAGAGCGCTTTGTCCGGATAGCGAACGATGTAGCGGACGCTGGAGCGATCCTGGATGTAGAATGGTTCGATGACGAATCGTTTGATCGCACTTTGCGTATCCTCAGGGATGCACGTCGGGACATCGAGCAATTCGATGGTGTACGGAATGGCCTCGGCCTCGCGGCGATCGGCGACACTGCGTTCCATGACCCGGGCTGCGTAATAGGCGCCCGCCCCCACCGCCGCCACAATCAGAACAAACACCACCGCGCGCACAAGGGCCTTGCGGAACTCGCTGGGGGGAGCAGATTGCTTGGGCGTTTTGCGAATCGGAGAGGCCGGGCGCTTGGGCTTGGACTTCGATTTCGATTTCGCTTTGGGTTTCGATTTGGATTTTGTCTTCGGTTTCGCTTTGGCCATGGGTCTCACTTAGTCTTCCAGTCGCCGGCTCGCCATGTGGGCAAGACGGTCGACCAAGTCATCAAATTCAATTCCGCTGCGCGCGGCTGCCATCGGCACGAGCGAATGGCTGGTAAAGCCCGGGATCGTATTGATCTCGAGCAGCCAATGGTTTCCGTCCTCGTCGAGCATGAAGTCGACCCGCGCGAGGTCGCGGCAACCCAGCGCGTCAAACACCTTCATCGCGTCAGCCTGGATCGCAGCAACTTGCTCCGCATCGAGGCCATGCTCGAATGTATATTGCGTGGGCGTGCCGTCGGCATATTTCGCGTCGTAATCGTAGAACCCTTCCGAGGGCAAAATTTCGAGGAGATCGAGGGGCTCGGAATCGAGGATCCCCACCGTCAGTTCGCGCCCGCGGATACACTTTTCGACGAGGACTTCTTCGCCCTCGCCCAGTAAGGTCCGGACGGCCTGTTCGCGCTCGTCCTGGGTTTCGCAAATGTAGACCCCCACGCTCGATCCGCCCGTGACGGGCTTGACTACGCAGGGCAGCGACGCACCTTCGAGATAGTTCGCGCGCTCGATCATGTCCGAGAACTCTTCGACGCGACACCACTGCGGCGTCGGGACACCGATGGCCTCGGCGCGACGTTTGGTGGCGATTTTGTCCATCCCCAGCAACGATGCGTGCGGCGACGACCCCGTATAGACAAGGCCTGAATCTTCGCACAATTGCTGCACTTCGCCGGATTCACCAAACTCACCGTGAAGGGCGATGAAAACGACATCAATCTCCTGCTCGTCGAGCGCGGAGGTGTCATCGGGGGAAATATCACGTCGGCGGACCGTGTGTCCTTTTCGTTCCAGCGCAGCCGCAATGGCCTCGCCGCTTTGGAGCGAAATGTCGCGCTCGGAGCTAATGCCGCCCATCAATACCGTTATGTTCAATCTTGTACGTTCCACAATCGGCCTCCATGCCGAGAGACATCTACCAGACGTCAATTTCCTTTTCGAGATTTACACCGAATTCGCGCGCAACGGCGTCACGGCACATGTCAATCAGGCGCAAGACGTCAAACGCCGTGGCCCCCTCGTGAGCAATGATGAAGTTCGCATGTTTTTCGGACACCTGTGCGCCGCCGACACGACGGCCCTTCATTCCGGCCTTGTCCACCAGCGCCCCCGCGCTCATGCCACGGGGATTCTTGAACACACATCCCGCGCTGCGCCCGCCGAAAGGCTGGGTATTGCGCTTGTAGATCCAGATTTCCTTGGTCTGCTTGAGGATGCGATGGGGGTCGTCCTCGACGAGTTGGAACGTCGCCGAGAGAATGAATTTTGAGTTGATATTGCTACTGCGATAGCCGAAGACCAGGTCGCTGCGGTGGCGCTGGAAAATCTCGCCTTCCTCGGTCATCACCGTCACGGTGTCCACGACACTGCCGATATCTCCGAACGCGCCGCCCGCATTCATGCGGACACATCCACCGACCGTGCCGGGGATGCCCGTGATCGGTTCGAGCCCGCCGAGACCATCGTGCACACTGCGCAGAACGAGCTTGCCCATGTCCGCGCCCGCGCCGACCGAAATTTTGCCCGCCGACGAGTCGACCTCGGCCTTGGTAAAGGCGTCGGCCTTGAGGCGGATCACAACCCCGCGCACACCGCCATCGGCGATCAGCAGATTCGCGCCACTGCCCAGCACGTACACCGGAATGGAGGCATCCTGACAGCGGCGAACCACAGCTTGGAGGTCCTCGATGGACTCCGGCTCGACGAGATAGTCGGCCGGGCCGCCCAAGCGGTACCAGGTGTGCGGAGCCAGAGGCTCGTCTTGTTTAACCGTCGCGTTCAAGCCATTGAATAATTGCATCGGATACTTCCCATATGTTGCCAGCGCCCATGGTCACGATCAAATCGCCACTTTCACAGACGCCCTTGAGATACTCGACGATCACGTCGAATGTTTTCATGTAAAAGGCCATGCCCCCCCGCAAGCGCACCTGCGCCACAAGGTCCTTGGCCGAAATGTAATCCTTTTCCTTTTCGCTGTCCCGCACAAAATAGATGTCCGGAACAATCACCTCATCCGCGAGGCCAAAGCTCTGGGCGAAATCTTTCAGCAGAAATCGCGTTCGCGAATGCTGGTGGGGCTGGAACACACAGTACATCCGCCGAGGCTGATAGTGACTCGACAACGCCCGCAGCGACGCCTGAAGTTCCGTGGGATGGTGAGCGAAGTCGTCCACCACCGTAATCCCGCGCACCTGTCCGCGCAAAGTCAACCGCCGCTTGGCCCCTGCAAAGGTCCCAATCGTCGCGGCAATTTCCTCAGCCGACAAACCCGCATTGCGCAAAACGGCAAAAGCCATCAGTGTATTGTACGCATTGTGCAACCCCGGAAGCGGCAACTTTATTTCAGAAATTCGGTCTCCGTCATAATAGATCACCATTCCCACGGTCCGGCCGTCCTCGGTGACAACCTCGCCGCACCAGGTACACTGCTCGCTGAGGCCAAATGTTTCCACGCGGCAATTCGCGTCGGAGACGGCCTCGAGCGCATTGCGATCGTCGCCATTGACCACGACCACCCCGTCTGCGGGAACCAGCGACACAAACGCGCGGAACGCCTCGATGATCTCCTCGAGATCGCGATAGCAATCGAGGTGGTCTTCTTCGAGGTTCAAAATCGTCGCAATTTTTGGCTGGAGGTGGAGGAAGCTGCGATCAAATTCGCACGCCTCGGCGACAAAGTGATCCCCGCCTCCGACCCCGCTGGGCCCGCCGAGCTGGTCAACCATCGCGCCGATGATAAAGTTTGGTTTCTTTCCCGCCGCCTGCAACACATACGCGACCATCGCCGACGTCGTGGACTTGCCGTGCGTTCCGGCAATGGCAATGCCGACGCGCTCGCCCATCAACTGCCCGAGCATCTCGGCATATTTCACGACTTGCACGCCCCGGGAATGGGCTTCGAGCAGTTCGGGATTCTGTTCGCGAATCGCGGCAGAATAGACCACGATATCTACGTCGGCGGGAATATTTTCGCCGCGCTGGCCGATGGCAATAGACGCCCCCGCGTCGCGCAGTAACCCCACGCCCGCGTTCTCTGTCATGTCACTTCCGGACACACGGGCACCATACTTCATAAGCATTTGCCCCAATGCACGCATACCCGATCCACCTGCACCGATGAGGTGGACGGCTACGTCGGCATAGCCGGTCTGATTGATTCCATCGTCCACTGCCATAGTCACATCCTTGTTGGCGTCTCCACATGTATCATATCGTCAATCCATGCCGGACCCAACCCTTTTTTGTCGTGAAAATTGTTATTCTTCCCCGCCCGTACGCAACCACTGCGCGACGTCGTGCGCCGCAGCAAGTGCTTCCTGGCGCGAGGGATGCTTGGTCATTGCCGCCAGCCATTCGGGCTGGTCAAGAATCTCGCTCACTTCCGCGCGCATCGCCTTGGCGTTGAGCACCCCGGAACTGGTATCTTCGATCACAATCGCTTGGCCCGCCTCGACAAGTGGCGCGGCATTGATGAATTGCTGGCGGTCGGCGTGATGAGGATAGGGGAAAATCACGGCCGGAATCCCCAACGCCGCAAGCTCGGCAATGGTGCAGGCTCCGCCGCGAACCACGGCCAAATCTCCCGCCGCATAGGCCAGGTCCATCCGATCAAAATAGGGAACCACCTTCGCGTGAATTCCGCAGCCATTGAACATCCGCTGGACTTCCATATTCCGATCCCCTCGCACCGCGATGAGGATCTGCCAATGTTCGCTGCGAATGCCCAGCTCCTCGCGGAACTGCGCCATGGTCTCAACAATCGACACCGCCAGCGCGGACCCGCCAAAGACCAGAATGGTTTTCCGGTCTGGACGCAACTGATAATACTCCAGCGCTTCGAGACGGTCCGCATCGAGAATGCCCGCGCGGATCGGACAGCCCACCGTGCGCACTTTGCTGCGTAGCGATGCGCTGAAACAGTTGCGCGTTTGTTCGAACTGGGTGAAAATTCGGTCGACTTTTTCGGCCAGATAGAGATTGGCCTTGCCGGGAACGCCGTCGGGGTTCAGCAATGCTGTGGGAATGCCGCGCTTGGCGGCCTGGATCGCGACGGCCGCGCCCGCAAAGCCCCCCAGGCCCAGAACGGCCTTGGGCTGCACCTCGTCGAGCATCGCCCGAGCCTGGCGAATCGATTTGTTCCACGCCAGCAAAAAGCCAGGCCACATCAGCGGATTTTTCCGGAACGGGCGCGTCGGCTGAGCCAAATATGAGAACGGTGTCGGGCCGAGAATCGTTTCGTCCACAGAGCGATCACTGCACGCAAACACGACCTGCGCATCTGGCTGCTGCCGGCCAAGTTCTTCCGCAACCGCCAATCCGGGATACAGATGGCCGCCCGTGCCGCCTCCGCAAAAAATGTAGTTTGCCATGTCTCTTCCTTTCAATGAACGTGCAGCGTCGGCGTGGTCAATTCATCGTCGTCCCAATGGCCGGGGCGAAACGCCACCGATCCAATCACCGCCACGCAACAGGCCGATAGAACCAGCCCCGTGCCCCCTGCCGACATCAGCGGCAAGGCCACACCCGTCGGCGGCAACAGCACCAGATTCACTGCGATATGGAGAATCGCTTGGAGTATCAACATTCCACCCAAGGCCACCGCCAAGACGCGTCCCAGCGAGTCTTCCGCCCGAGAAGCCGCCTTCTGGCACTGGCGCAACAGCATCAGCCACAGGCCGATCAGCAGGACCGCGCCAACAAAGCCCCACTCCTCGCAATAGCTCGCGAAGAGAAAGTCGGTGCTGTCTTCGGGCAAGAATCCCAGCTTGCGCACCCCGTTGCCGGGGCCCATGCCGAACCAGTCGCCGCTGAACACCGACAACAAAGATTGCCGGGTGTGATAGCTTGAAATCGTATCGTCGCCCCAAGGATTCAGCCACGCTTTGAAGCGATTCAGGCGATATGGATCGGAGAACATGAGGTAGCTTCCCGCAGCGGCGGCCGGTGGGATCAGCGCGAGGAATCGATGCCACGGCACGCCCGCCAGCAGCAAGGTCATCCCCCAGACCATTGCGATGAGAATTCCCGTGCCGAGGTCGGCTTTGATCACGAATGCCTCGGCCAGACACAAGACGAGGACACCCAGGCCGAAGGTTTTCCAGCTTCGTATTTTCACGCCGGGGCGCGTGAGCCAACACGCCAAAAACAGGACCATCACCACTTTGATAATTTCGCTCGGTTGAATGCGGAAGCCAAACGATTTTGGACCGATCTTGATCCAGCGGAACTTGCCGCCTGCCTCGTGGCGAATCCCCGGGACCAGCACCAACGCCCCCACCACCACCGACAGAAGAAACAGTGCGAACATCCAGCGTGGAAACGGGCCCGTGCCCGCGAGTTTGCGATAGTCAATCCGCCAGAGCAAAAACAGTGCGATGGCTGCGATGCCGGCAAACACGGCCTGACGCATATCGCGGCGCTTGTACCAATCCGTCGATTCGTCCAAGGACGCGACGGCACTGAAGACCATCACCAGCCCCAGGCAGATCATCGTAAACGCACACAACAGGAGCATTCGCCCTGTCGTTGCATTTCGCCATGGGAGTCGATTCAACATCCGTGTTTCCTCGTCAAGAGTCTAGAGGTTAGAGGCCCAGGTACGGGTATTGCAGGCGCAACATTCCAAGTGCCGCGACCGCAAATAGCAGTCCCACAAGCCAGAAGCGAACCACGATTTTCTCTTCGGGGATGCCCCCGACCTGAAAATGGTGGTGTAGCGGCGCGATGCGGAAAATCCGTTTCCCGGTAATGCCGTCGCCTCGAATTCGCGTGTATTTGTAGTAGTATTTTTGCAGCAGTGAGCTGAAGGCTTCAATGGCGAACACGCCGCCGGCGACCAGAAGGAAGAATTCCTGGCGCGTGATGACCGCGATATACCCCAGCAGCCCGCCAAGCGGCAGCGATCCGGCGTCGCCCATGAAGACCGCAGCCGGGTGCGTATTGTACCATAAAAACCCGAGCAACGCGCCGATCATCGCCGAACAGAGCACCGTCATCTCGGCCGTGTTCGGCACGAAAGGAATGTGGATCAACTCCGCCCAGCCGCGCACGCCGACGATCCAGCTCAGCGCCAGAAACGCCACCGTCGTAATCAGCAGGTTCCCCGCCGCCAGACCGTCCATGCCGTCGGTGATATTCACCGCGTTGGAACTGAACGTCATCACGAGTACCATGATGACGGAATAGGCCACAAACGGCAACGCGAGCTTGCCATAGAACGGCAGATAGAGATTGTGCGCTGGAATATCGCCCCCAGGCGCAAGTGCCACGCCATGGCGATACACATACACGCTCAGCAGCACCGGCAGGCCCATCTGGAAGACCAGCTTTTCCCACGCCTTGAGCCCGTCGCGCGTTTTGGTTTCGCGTAGCTTGATCCAATCGTCCATCACCCCCAGCACCCCCAGCCACACCAACGTCAGCACCGCCGAATTGATGTACATATTCTTGAGGTTGCCGAACAGCAGAACGCAGACCAGAATCGACCCCACCACCAGCACGCCACCCATCGTGGGCGTGTTTTCTTTGCTGCGGGTGATCTTGTTGAGGTCGCCGTGGTCAAATTCCGGGCGGTCGCCGATCTTCTTCTTGACCAAAAAGCGGATCACCTTCGGGCCGAGAATCATCACCAGCAGAAAGCTCATCGCCCCCGACAGGGCAATTCGGAGGATCAGACCTCCGCTTTGGAAATAGCTTTCAAACAGGTAGTAGATCATGTAGCGTCCGCTCCATTGGAGAATTGTGTGCCCAAAGGCTCGATCAGCGTTTCCAGTGCCATCCCGCGCGAGGCCTTCAGCAGGACTGCGTCGCCCGGCTGAAGCAACTCGTCAAGACCGTTGGCCGCTTGGGCGACTGTGTCAAATTCTACCGTCGAACCCGTTCTCGCGCCAGCATTCTTCGCGATCAATTTTCCCAGCGCACCGATGCCGATCACAAGATCCAGCCCCAATGCCCCAAGTGCCTTGCCGACGCTGATGTGCAATTCGTCGGCGCGTTCGCCCAATTCGAGCATGTCCCCCACGATCATCACCCGGCGGGTGGCGCAAGGCCGCTCGGAAAGAACTTCGCCCGCGGCAATCGTGCTCGCAGGATTGGCGTTGTAGCAATCGACGATCATGTCCAGCGTCCCGCAAGTCCGCTCTTCCAAACGCATGGCCACGGGCTGGAACTCTGCCATCGCCGCAGCCGCGTCATCCTGGGTAAAGCCAAACCGGGCGGCAATGGCGATCGCCGCCATCGCGTTGAGGGCATTGTGCTTGCCGCGCACGGCCAGCGTCACCCAGTCGCGATTGTTGATTTGAAACCGGCTGCCGGTGTCGGTCGGCTCATAGGCCGTCAAGCGCAGCTGCGCCGAGTCCGACTCGCCGAAATGGATCATCGGTCGGGGATAGCTCTTCAGCGCCCAGTCGAGATCTTCGCTGTCGGCGGTGACCACGCCCATGCCGCGTTCGCCGACCCAGCCGAGGATGGCCGCCTTCTCGAAGGCGATTTCCCGCAGGCCAGGCAACCCGTCCAGGTGCGCCTCGGAAATGCTCGTGATCACGGCGATGTCGGGTTTGATCGCGCGGGACAACTGCGCAATTTCACCCGTCGCGTTTGTGCCGACTTCGGTAATGACATAATCGTCGCCAGCATTGGCGCCCATCAGCGTCAGCGAGACGCCTATCAGATTGTTGTTGTTGCGCAGGTTCGCGGTCCCCGCCAGTCGCTTGGAAAGGATGTGGTGCAGCATTTCCTTGACGGTGGTTTTGCCATTGCTGCCCGTGATCGCCACCACGCGCGCGGCAAGCACCGAGCGATAAAACCCAGCCAGCTCCAGCAGCGCCAAACGGGTATCTTCGACGACAATCACGCCCACGGGGAACGCCTCGGCGACGGCCTGGGGAATTTCATGGTGTTCGTCCACAATCGCGACGACGGCCCCTTGCGCGGCGGCCGCTTCGAGAAAATCGTGCCCGTCAAAGTTGTCGCCACAAATTGCGACGAACAAGCCGCTGTCCATTCGTGCGCGGGAATCAATGCCCACGGTGCGAATCGGCAGGACCTCCTGGCGCAAGAGCCACCGCCCCCGCACCGCTTGGCGCACTTCCGTTGCTGTCAGTGCTCGCATCATTCGTCGTCTCCATCCTGTCGCGTCGCCGCGCGAAGGGCGATACATTCCTTCGCCACCTGCACGTCGTCAAAGTCCAATCGTTGCTCTCCAATAATCTGGTACGTTTCGTGACCCTTCCCGGCGATCAATACCACGTCGCCGTGACGGGCCATCGTAATCGCGCAGGAAATCGCGTCATGGCGGTCCAGCTTCACATCGATCCGGTCGGTGGAAAGAGGATCCGCGCCCGCAAGAATATCATCGACAATGGCCTGGGGGTCTTCGCTGCGGGGATTGTCGGACGTAATCACCACGTGCACGGCATTGTCCAGCGCGGCCTGAAGCATACGCGGACGCTTGGACTGGTCCCGGTCGCCGCCGCAGCCAAAGACCACAATCAGCCGCCCCGGCGTAATCGGCCGAAGCGAAGTCAACACGTTCACCAGGGCATCGTCGGTGTGGGCATAGTCCACAAACACGCGATAGTCCCCGTGGGTTTCTACGCTGGCCAGTCGCCCCGGGACAAGCTCGAGTGTCCCCAGCGCCTGAACAATCACATCCCGATCCACGCCCAATGCACGCGTTGCACAGGCCGCCGCGAGCGAATTGAACACGTTGTGCCGGCCGATCATTTTCGAATGGGCCGCCCATTGTTTGCCATCGGCCAGCAGGGAAAACTCCGTGCCATTAAAGCTAATTTCATCGATGCGGCCCTGCACGTCAGCCAGTGGCATTAGCCCATAGCTTCGCACGGCGGCCTTGGTCGCTTTGGCCAATTCCTCGCCGCGCGGATCGTCGAAATTGATCACGGCCGTGGCATTGCGCCGAAGGCCCTCGAACAACCGTCGCTTGGCTGCGAAATAGGACCCCATCGTCTGGTGATAGTCCAGGTGGTCGCCCGTAAGATTCGTGAAGACGGCCACGTCAAATTCTACACCCGCCAGACGATTCTGATCCAAGGCGTGGCTGGAGGCTTCGAGCACGAGATGCGTCACCTCGGCTTCGACCATTTCGAGCATCATCGCCGCGAGGTCCAACGCGCCAGGCGTGGTCATTCCCGCGGCCAAGACGCGCTTGCCGGTTTGATATTGAATCGTCCCGAGGACCGTACTGTTCAGCCCGGCCTCGCGGAGAATGTGATTGATCATCATCGCGACGGTGCTTTTTCCGTTCGTGCCGGTAATCGCCGTGATCGAGAGCTTTCGCGCAGGGTGGCCATACCACGCCTGAGCGAGTCGGCCGAGGGCAATGCTGCTGTCGTCGACGACATGCCATGCCACCTTCTCGCGCAGATCTGCGGGAACACACGACGCATCTTCGCAGACAATCGCGGCTACGCCCTTCTCGATCACCTCGGCCAAAAACGCGTGCCCGTCAAGGCTCACGCCGCGAATCGCAACATAGCATCCGCCGGGGAGCGCCTTGCGGCTGTCGCAACTCAAGGAGGACACGGACACACTTTCCCCGCTCGGAGCGGAATATCCTGCCGAGGTCAACAGACTGTGAAAATCGTGTGTCATTGGATTGCGTCCTTGTGTGTATCGGTCAAACCGCCATGCGGCGGAAAAATTTCGCTGCCCGGGATAAGTGCACCCCAAGTGCGTTCAGAGCCCGGGCTAACGCTGGGAATCGGAATTGATCCAGCAGACCTCGCCCCTGCGCGAATCCCAGCATTCACGTCAAGAGCGCTGTGTGGGCGCTGGCTGTCCGCAGAAGTTTCCTCCTGCGTGGGGATTTGCAGATAGCGCAAGGAGCGCTCGAGAACCTCGCGCACGGCCGGTGCCGCCACCGTGCCGCCGTAATATCCTATTCTTCGGTTAGGTCGATAGATTGAGATGAGACAAATCAGCGCCGGATTTTCCGCCGGGGCACCCCCGACAAAGCTCCCGCAGTAGGCACCGTCAAGATACCCGCCCACGCCAGCGACCTGCGCCGTGCCCGTTTTCCCGAACACGCGATAGCCGGGGACCTTACAATTTTTCCCCGTCCCGCGCTGGACCACTTCTTCCAGCACGCCAAGGGTCTGATTCGCCACGGTCTTGCTCAGCACACGGCGAAGAGGATGCGCGGGGACGTCGAGCAGCAATTTTCCGTTGGCATCGACGATTTTCTGGACCAGGCGCGGCTGCATCAACAGTCCGCCGTTGGCAATCGCGCCATAGGCCATCGCCACCTGCAAAGCCGTCGTCGAAACTTCCTGGCCGATGGGAACGCGCGGGGTGCTGTAGCCGTCCCACTTGTCCAGCGGCCGAACGATTCCGCCCGACTCGCCGGGGAGGCAAATGTTGGTTTCCTGGCCGAAGCCCCACGTCCCCAGCAGGCTATGGAGGGTCTGGTTGCCAAGCTTGCCGCCGATGATCGCCATCAAAATATTGCTCGATTTCACGACCCCCGTCCGCACCGAAATCTTGCCATAGCGCGCTCCGTGGTCGCTGATGCGTCCACCGCGCGGTGCGTGATAGGTCCCGTTGCCGGTATCGATGATCGTATCCCAATTCACCGTGCCCAGCTGGACGGCCGACGCGGCGATCATGGGCTTGAAAATACTGCCCGGCTCATACGGCATGCAAATCGCGCGATTCAGCATCCGATGATGCTCTTCGCGCGGGAGAATATTATAAAGATTCGGGTCATAGTTCGGCACATTGGCCATCGCCAGAATATCACCCGTCCACGGATTGATGACCACGCCGGTGCCCCACTGGGCTTCGAATTTCTTGCAGGCCCTCGCGATATTCTTCTCCAGCGTGTTCTGAATATTCAGGTCGATGCTGAGGTAAATATTGCAGCCGTCTTGCGGCATTTCCGATTCCTTCACGTCCACCTTATAGGCCCGACGCTTGACATCGGCATATTGCACCATCCGCCCATCCTTGGACAGCAGCAGGTTCGCCATGGACGAATGAATCCCGCCGCCGGGCTCATTGTTGCGATTGAGATAGCCCAGCACCGTCGCGCCGCAGCTCCCGTTGGGATAGCTCCGACGCCATTCATACTGAATGCCCACCGCGCGGGTCTTGTTGCGCTGAGTCTTGCGATAGGCTTGCCCGACATCGTCGGCCATGGTCTTTGTCGCCAACTTGGCCCGCTTGGCAAGGTCTGTTTTCCAGGTCTTGAGTGCGTCGAGTTCTGCGCGCGTGAGTTCATGCTTGATCCAGCAGAATCGCAATTCGGTCGATTTCTTTTTCGGCTTGGGGCCGTCGGGCGCCTCCCGCCAGGCCGCAAGCTTCTGGCGGTAACTCCGCTCCTGGGCGAAGGCATATTCTTCTTTTCGCAGCGCAAGATGGACATTCAAGTCCCCCACGCTCAACTTCAATATCCGCGCGAGATCAAACAACAGCTCGCACAGCGCTTCCTTGTCATCGACGAGTTGCTCCGTCTCTCCCACCTTGATCGTTTTCTTGATCAGGCTCGGATCGATGAAGCAGCTGGGGACCTGGCGCGATGCAGCCATGATAATTGGAGTCTGGAGTCCGCGGCCATAGACATCCCCCGGCCGGGCCGGAAGGGTTGTGACAATTTTCGAGCCCAGCTTGGCCCGCGCGATGCGTTGCTCCAGGTCGTGTGGCAAATCGCCACGAAAATCGTACCGCGCATACCGCGTCGCGAGATACCCCGCCATGCACACCAGCAGCAGCACCATCACGCCCAAAATCACATTATGCCGTCGAATGAACATCACTCGCCCCCTTCGGGCGCATCCGACGGAACAAGGCGGTTCGGGAACGTCGTCTCATCCACGACGCCCATCCGCTTGAGACGCTTGGCCACTTCGCCCGGACTGAGCAAATGCCCGCTCTCGACCTGATAGGACCACAATTCGCGCTTGCAAACGGTGTGACGAGCGTCCAGCCGGCGGATTTCATTACAAAGACGGCGCTGGGTGCGTCGCAGATGAACCACGCCCAGCGCAATTGCCGTCAGCATCAAAATGACAAACACGTACCGCATGTGCTCCTGTCTCTAACCACCCGAAACAAGCCCTCGGGTGATGGGAGGTTCCTTATCGGGGAATCCGCAGACTCATGCCCGGCTGAATCAGATTCGCATTGTCCAGATTCCGATTGGCCGCCATGATCTTATCGACTGCACCCTCGTCGCCGTTATAGCGATCGCGGGCAATCTTCGTCATCGTCTCCCCTGCCTTGACGATATGAGTGTCATACCGCACCGTGTGTCGGGCGCGGGAAGACACGAAATTGCGTACCTCGTTCACGTCACGATCCGTTCTCGAACGTGCCGAAACCGTCCGCCCCGTCGGCAGTGGCGGAATGAGAAGGCGAGTGCCTGCGACAAGAACGCCGCCGCGAATCGCCTCGCGGTTGGCGCGGTAAATTTGCATGTACAGCCCGGCGTTGGCTTCGCCATAGACCGCCCGGGCAATCGTGCCGAGGCTGTCGTTGCGCTTGACTGTATAGTAGGTCTCCGTCGATGCGGATGGACGAACCACGTCCCGTCGCACCGTCGGGGCGCGTTGGATTGTCGCTGCACTGCGAGACATGCCACGGCGCAACGATTCCAGCGTCATCTCATCGCTCAACGGCGCAACGCGGTCCCGCGCATTGCGAGGCAGCGTACCAATCGGGCCAATCGGCATGGCCTTCTGCGGCGTCGCCATGGGGTGATAATAGTCCCGCGTGACAACCTTCTCCCCGGCGTTCGCCTGAGGGGCCGAGTCGCCCAATTCGTGAAGTACCATCCCAAATGCGACGATAAACACCAATGCCAGTAACAGTCCAATTCCTTGTTCACGGTCCATAATTCGTCTCCTCCCGCCTGGCGGGTTCTCGATCAATCTCTCTTCTGTATTCCTCGAAGCTTCGCCGAACGGGAGCGCGGGTTGCGCTCGATTTCTTCCGGCGTCGCAATAATCGGTTTTTTCGTCAGCAGTTCTACTTGGTGCGTCTCGCGCAGGTCGCGGAAGCGGTGTTTCACGCGGCGATCTTCCAGCGAATGGAAGCTGATAATCCCGCATCGCCCGCCGGGCGCGAGGATCTCTGGCAGCATCGCCAAAAGCTCGTCCAGCACGCCGAGTTCATCGTTGACCGCGATGCGCAGGGCCTGAAAGGTGCGTGTAGCGGGGTCGATCCGGCTTTTGTGCCGAACGGCCGGCGGATAGGCCTTGCGAACGATCTCGGCCAAGGCGGCCGTCGTCTCGATCGCCCCGTCGGCGCGGGCTTCGACAATCCGCCGCGCAATGCGTCGGCTGAGGCGCTCTTCGCCAAACTCATAGATGAGGTTGGCAAGGTCGGTTTCGTCGGTGGTGTTGACAATGTCCGCGGCCGTGGGGCCTTCGCTCGTGTCCAGGCGCATATCCAGCGGCCCGTCGGCCTGGAAGCTCAGCCCGCGTTCGGGCGTGTCCATCTGGTTCGAGCAAAATCCCAAATCCGCGAGAATCACATCCACCGCAGGACGGTCAATGGCTTCGAGAACATCGGGGAGGGACGAAAAATTAGCGTGGAAAAATCGGCCTTGTTTCGCCAATGGCCCAAGGTTGTCCTTGGCGCGCAATACGTTGGCTTCGTCGGTGTCCAGGCCGATAAGGTGTGCATCGGCTCCGGCGGCTTCGAGCATCGCCTGGCTGTGTCCGCCCAGGCCGAGAGTACAATCAACGATCCAGTCATCCCCGGCGGGGTTGAGGAGCGTGAGTACTTCATCAAGCAATACAGGGGCATGACTGTCCATGCGGTAGTCCTTTCAACTCGTGCGACATAGAACGTACAAAGCGGAGGGATTCACTTTCACCAGCGGCGACGCCGGCCGGCATGCTGTGATGCCACAGGCGCTGTCGGTCCAGGGTCTTTCGACCAGTGGCCTCGTCGCTCGAGCCCGGCCTCCATGCCAGTGCTCACCATCCGATGAAAGTGAATCGTTCCGTGTCCGCTTCGGGACGTCCTGTCCCAATTGAGTCGTCCTTGACTCCGGTTTCCGTACCACCGCCGACATCCTGTCAACGGATTCATCCTTGATTAGCTCTGCGGCGGAGTCGCAGCGTCCATTGCTGCCGCGGCGGCGTCCAATGCCTCCGCATACCCGTCGAGAGAAGCTTCAATGTAGTCTTCCCAGTCGCTCGTGGGCCAGATCACGATGTGATCGTCTTCGCCGACGAGGGTGACCTCTTTGGAGTCCGTGAGGCCAGCACGCTGGAGCGATTTTTCCGGCAGCACCACGCGCCCTTGCGCGTCAGGCTTAATCAGCCGGGCCATCGCCGTCATCAATCCCAAACTGCCGCGCGACTTGACCGAAGGAACCACCGACCGCTTCATCGTCGAAGCGAGTGTTCGATAGTACTCATCCGGGTACAGCCAAAGCCGGCGATCCGGGCCGAGCACCAGGTAAAAGTCCCGGCCCTCACCCGCGAGCACCTCTTCGCGAAGGGCAGACGCTATCGGCAGGCGCCGCTTGGCACCAATCGTCGTCTCATGTTCTCCGGTAAAGAATGGCATTGCGTGGTCCTCGTTGGGAATGGGTGTCACTGATAGGGATTTTACACCACTTTCAGGGACTTGCAAGTGAAAAAAAATGATTTTCTCAAAATTTTCTAAAGATCTCTCAAAATTTTTCACCTGGCCAGACTTCCAGCCTGGACTTGGTTTTGTAGAACTGTGCGATTGTCAATCAACTCCCAGCGCGTTGGATTTGCCCGGCGGCCTGTCGTTGGGAGTCGTCGTCTTGGGGACGCGATTCCGGCCTGTGTGCAATTCCATAGTGCACGATTCGTTGAATGAGGTCTTGTAGTGAGGCCGCGCCCCTTGGAACAAGGGCGTGGCATATGCAATCCGTCATTTCAATGTCATGGTGCAACAACTATGCGGGTATCTTTCGTACCATATGAGTTATCGGACACTTTTCGCGGGGAGCTTTACTTCTTTTTCCATTTTTTTTAGGCCGACCCACTACATAGTGTGCTCCCCCGCCCCGCAAGCCGATTTCTGTAATTTTGAACAGCATGACACAAAACGGAAAGAAAACACTTCGTTACCGACGCTGACGCCTTCGTTTGATACAAAAACTCCCTATCGCCAATAGCATCAGAGAGGTCGGCTCAGGCACTGTAGAATAACTCCAGACCGTGCCATACCCCTGCCCACTGCCATCGTCAATTCCGCCATACGCGGTGGTTCCATAAATCACGCCATCCTCCCACACCAAGCTCCGCATCGGGACGTCTCCATCCACCAACGAATCAAACGTATGCAAGACTTCAAAGTCACTGCCATCGAGCTCCATCCGATATAGCGTACCAAATTCCGTACCGCCCTGACCTGCCCCTGTTTTATGTACCAGGCTAAGTGAGAGTCGGTTGCATGATT
>JABGPZ010000055.1 GCA_018644725.1 Phycisphaerales bacterium | reverse complement strand
GATAGCCTCGCACTCTAACGTCGCACGTGTCACGTTAGAGACTTGAATCCGCCTACCTAATGGATTTCTTGATAATGATTTAGCTGTTTCATGGAATCTCATTATATTGTTCATATTTTCTTTCTTGTATTGGGATGACGAAAGAGGGTGTAAGGATTGGCACGTTGGCGAGCGAATTCCAAATGGCTTTTTCCCTTTTCACAACTGGTAGCATACCATGAGACCTCTGGACGCGAAAGCAGAAAACAAAATTTTGGAATTCATAAAGTCGGGTAGGGCGGGTTAGGTGTTGCCCGCATTGGTGATCTGATCAAATATTAAATGTAGGGTGTCATGGCCTGTAGAGCGCTGCGGAAGCAACGCGAGGCAGCCATGATGATGGTGTCGAGTCGGGCCTGAATCGATTGAGGCATCGTGGTTGCTTCGCTCGCCGACGAGGTCGGCTCACTCTACAAGCCACGGCACCCTTTGCGAACGTTTGATCCGATCACCCAAGCGGGGACGCTCATCTTTGGTGTAAAATGGTTTTCCGTGGACTTTATGGCCTGAAATCGGTACAACGGTACGCGTGGAAACGACGATTCTAACACCTTCGATGCTCAACGACCGCCGCAGCAGCTGGTACGACATGTTCAACGCGCTGTTGCTGGTCTGTCTTGCGCTGCTGCTCTTGCCGGGCTGGAGCCTCCAGGGCAACTTTTCGCTGCCGGAGAACCTGAGCCTGCTGACCTCGCCGATGCTGCCCGCGTCGCTGGGGTTTTTGCTTGTGCTGCGATGCCGGGCGGTGGATTTGAGTATCTGGATTTCGATGGGCGCGGGCGGCCTGGCTGCAGCGGGCGTACTGCTCGCCGGCGGCGACAACCCCTCACCTTCACTCGCACTCCTTGCCGCCATCGTCGCGGGCGGGCTCATCGGCCTGCTCAATGCGCTGCTGGTGCGCTATGCGAAACTCGCGCCCTGGGTCGCAACGCTCCTTGTGGCCGTCGCGATCTGGGCGGCGCTGAACTATTCATCCTTGCCGCGCAACATTATGCTCGACGACAATCGATTCGACACGTGGGTCACAAAAATCACCTACATCGTCGAGCGGATCTATCACCTCTTTGAAAAGCAAGCCCAAAGCGGGATCGACGCCCGGGGCATCGAAGGCTATGGCCCGCTGCTGACGCTGCGGATGCTCTTGGTGACCGGCGCGTGGAGTGTGACGATGTTGGCGATGCTGCTGTCGGACATGACGGTGGTGCGCCGTGGGAAAATTCTCACAGCCCGCTCGCGGCTGTTGGTGGCGCTGGTGGCATCGGGGGTGTTGTCGGGCTTTAGCGGATTTTGCTGGTTGATGGAATCTGGCCAGACGCCGTTGCCCTCGCGCCTGATCGACGATTTGGTGATCCCGGCAGCGGCATTGATGAGCGGCGGCATGTTTCTTCGTGGCCGCGGGCGGACGATGCTCGCAGGGATCTGTTTGCCGATGGCAATGCTCGTGACGACGCTCTGGCGCCAGTTGGTTTGGCCGACGCAGGTGATGGGGTTCTCTCGCCAAATGTTCCTGCTCGTGGCGATGCTCCTGGAAGTGCAGATCGCGTTTATTTGGGTGTTTGACGGCCCGGACGAAACGAAAAACAAAAAGATCGGCGCGTGCGCTCTCAGCGCGATTGGCCTGTTGACCCTTGCGGCGACCAGCAGTTTTGCGTTCGGCGGAAATTGGCTGAGCTACCTCATCGGAACGGGCGTGTGGGCGGTGGGGACGCTGTGGATGATCGGGCAGATGACCCGCGCGGAAAAAGAGGGCTATGTTCCGCCCACCGACACCGAACCGCCCCTATTCTAATCGAGCGAGGTTGAGGGAATCTCGCGGGGTTCTGCGGGAAGCGGCATCGCAGCGCGGGTTTCTGCGGGCTGCGGCATGGAGCGTAATTTGAAAAAATGTATATTCTTTATTTGTATAAAGCAGGAAGCGGCCTATAATAAGGAAATGAATCGCAAGGATTCGCACGCGACTGTGCCGCGATAGAGACACCCAGGGGCGACGCCCCGCACTCTAAAGGAGATGGACTGTGAAAACTACAATGATGATTTTGGTGCTGGTTTCATTGGCGATGATTTCGGTGGGGTGTGGCAGTTCAGGCGCGGCAGAAACGCCCAAAGGGACACTTCAAAATGCCGCAGAGGCACTCAAGTCTGGCGACGGCGCGAAGTATGCCAGTTGCTTCAAGGCCAACGAGCATGGCCGACGTGCACTCGAAGCGTTCGGCGGATTTGCCCCAGAAGAAAAGCGATTCAGCCGTGTCCTTGAAGACGCCTATGGCACGTCCGGATCCATTAGTAGCGATTCCAACAAGCTCGTCTATCGGTATCTGTCGGCAGAAGTAAAAATCGAAGGCAACGAGGCCAAGGGGAAATATGGCCGACCGAAGTTGGTCAAGGAAGACGACGTGTGGCTGATCGTGGAATCGCAGTATGTAGAGATGAGCGAACTGCAGGCCGATCAGACGGAACTCATGGTTCGGTTGAGCAAGGAAATGATTTCTGAAATGGAAGGTCTCGTTGGTGCCGATGACCACCCGCTCAAAGTGTTCCAGGAAAAGATGCGCGCCTTGATGGAAAAGAAAGCGGAAGCTTGGGCGAAAGAGAACAAGGATGAGATTGAGGCGAAGGCAAAGGCCCACGAAGAAGAAATGAAGCGCAAGCACGAGGAAATGAGAAAGGCGCACGAGGCGGCCGCGGACGACGAAGAGCACTAATCGCGCCATTGGATGAACACTCACAGCCCGCCGATATGCGGGCTGTTTTTTTGTGCGCAGGCTCGGTTTGTGGTATGATGTGGCCATGCGATATCCAGAGATCAAACGACGCGAGACGACGGTAGCAACGGCAGGGGACGTGCAGATTGGCGCGGGCCATCCCGTGGTGATCCAGTCGATGACGAACACCTCTACGGCCGATGCCGCGGCGACAGTGGCCCAGGTTCGGCGCCTTGCCGAGGCCGGAGCGCAATTGGTTCGTGTGGCGACGCCCGCCCCGGCCGACACCGCCGCGCTCGCGCAAATCGTCGCCGAATCGCCCGTTGGGATCGTTGCCGACGTACACTTCCACTTCGAGCGAGCGCTCGAGGCCATCGCTGCCGGCGTGGTGAAGATTCGCCTGAACCCCGGCAACATCACCGACCGCGACAAGGTCCGCCGCGTGATCGACGCCGCGGGCGACGCAGGCGTGGCGATTCGCATTGGCGTCAATGAAGGCAGCGTTTCGGACGTGCGCGATGCCGCCCAGCTTGCTGCTGACCGTGAGCGCCGCCTCGACGAATTGATGGCCGAAAAAATGGCCGACTATCTCACCGAATTTGACGCGGCTGGATTTACGAATCTCGTGCTCTCTGCCAAGAGCCACGATGCGTACACCACCGTCTCCGCGAACCGATTGCTCGCCGAGCGTTGGGACTATCCGCTGCACCTTGGCGTGACCCACGCGGGCACGGCGACCACCGGCGCGATCCGCTCGGCCGCCGCGCTGGGAGGATTGCTCGCCGAGGGAATCGGCGACACGATCCGCATTAGCTTTGCCGGCGACCCGGTGGCGGAAGTCACGGCCGCGAAGGAATTGCTCGCGTCGCTGCGGCTGATCCCGCGCGATACCGTCGAACTGATCGCCTGCCCGACATGTGGCCGATTGCAGGTGGACATTCAGCCCGTCCTCGACGAGCTTGAGCCGCGCCTTGGGAAGTTGCGCGTCAAGCGCCCGGTGAAACTTGCGATCATGGGCTGCGTGGTCAACGGCCCCGGCGAGGCCGACCAGGCCGACATCGCGATCTGCTGCGGCAACGACATCGCGCTGCTCTATCGTAACGGCGAGCGCATCAAAAAAATCACCCCCGACGAAATCGTCCCCACGATTCTCGCCGAGCTTCAGGAGTTTTTGGTATGACGACGAGTATGAAACCGAGTATGAGTATTGCGACGAAATTCAAGTGGCTGGTGGCGACGTGTTTCGGCCTGGGCTATTCGCCTGTGATGCCGGGGACGTTCGGCGCGCTTCCGGGGCTGGCGACGTTTTTGCTCGTCGCGCATCCGGCCATCGGCATCCCGCGCGAGGTCGCGATTTGGGTGATTGCCGGGTCGTTGGTGTTTTGGAGTGTCGCGACGATTGTGCTCGCGAAGTGGGCGGAAGAATTCTGGCAGAAGAAGGATTGCGGCATTTTCGTCACCGACGAGGTCGCGGGCTATCTGCTGACCGTGCTGATCTTTTGGCCGGCGGGAATGTGCTTCTGGCACGTCGCGGCCTGGACGTTCGTGTTCTCCCGCGCGATTGACATCATTAAAATTCCGCCCGCCAAACAGGCGGAATATCTGCCACTGGGTTGGGGCGTGCTCCTCGACGACCTGATCGCTTCGTGCTACGCCGGCGGGATTCTCTGGCTGGCCCACAGCCAAGGCTGGCTCGACATCGTTCACACTCAACTCGGCGTGTAGCTTATTTTGCGACGCGGTCGGGGTTGGGTTCTTTGGGGATCGGCGCGCCGATGGATTTTTGCCAGGCGAGGAGTTCGTCCAGCAGGCGATCGCGTACTTTGATCTCCTTGAGGGCGAGGTTGCTTTTCTCGCTCGGGTCGGCTTTGAGGTTATAGAGTTCGATGGCGTTGTTGGTCGCGATTTTCGCCCGGCCGCCGTCGAGGCTCCACTCTTCCATGAATAGCATCAGCTTCCAGTCGCCGCGCCGGATGACGCTGACGGGCTGTTGGCGATAGCCTTTTACCCGGCTTTGGGTGTATTTCGGATTCCTGGGCAGGTAGGCGGGGAAGTGCCAGAAGAGCGGGCGCTCTTTGAACTCGCCCTTGCCCGTCAGTAGCGGCAAGATGCTTTGGCCGTCGATGGGGTAGTCGCCGAGGTGGGCTTTGATGTTCTTGACTCCAGCCCATTTCAGCATCGTCGGGTAGAGGTCGATGGCCATGACGGGCGTGTTGTTGACGCCGGGTTTGATCGTCCCCGGCCAGCTCACCAAGAACGGCACGCGGATGCCGCCCTCGTAGTAGGAGCCTTTCCAGCTGCGCAGCTCGCCTTGGGACGCTCTCGTGCCCGGCGTGCCGCCATTGTCGGACAGGAAAATCACGATCGTGTTGTCTTCCACCTTCAGCTCCTTGAGCTTGTCGAGCATCATGCCGATGGTGGTGTCCGTGTCGGCCATCATCGCGCCGTAGACGGGGTCAACCTTGTTGTGGAAATTGCCGCGCGGCTTGGCCTTGTATTCCTTAATCGTTTCCGGCCGAGCTTCGCTGGGGCAGTGGACCGCGTGGTGCGCGAGATAGATCAAGAAGGGCTTGTTCTCGTCCACGCATGTCTCGGCAAAGCCCATCGCCTGCTTCGTATAGGTGAACATTTTTTTGGGGTCGTTGCGATCCTTCTTCCATGTGCTCGCGCCGTGTTCGAGAACGTCGTCGAAGCCTTGCATTTTCGGCGTGACGCCGCCGTCGCCCGCCCCTTTTTTCCCGTGGCCGCTGACGTGCCACTTGCCATACATCCCGCAACGGTAGCCCGCTTTTTTCATCGCTTCGGCAAAGGAGGTTTTCTTGTCGGCAAACACCTGGCCGTCGGTGACATCTTTGAGGGACAGGCGGTCGGTTTTGGGGTGTCCGCGGTGAATGCTGTGGACGTTGTAGAAGTGGTTGCGGGGCGTGTATTGCCCAGACAGGATCGCACAGCGCGAGGGCGCACAGTTGGCCGCGTTGACATAGCCCTGGGTGAAGTTCACGCCGCGCTCGGCGATGCGGTCGATGTTGGGCGTCTTGAAATAGTCGCTCCCGCCGCCGGACCAATCTTTCCAGCCCATGTCATCGATGAACAGCAGGACGATGTTGGGCTGGGAGGCGGGTTTGCCTGTCGCGCGGAGAATGCTCGGCGCTACGAGGGCAGCGCTGGCTGCTCCCGCCAGAGTCAGGAAATTCCGTCGCGTTGTCTTGGTGCGAAGTGGTGATTTCATTTTGTTCTATTTTTTTCGTGGATCATCATGGGGCGAACCTCATCCCACCATGTGTCGAACTCGGCCTTCATTTTCGTCATGAGTTCCTTGTTGTCGGCCGCAATGTTTTTGCGTTGTTCCGGGTCCTTTGACAGGTCGTACAGTTCCCAGTCCTCGGTCATTTTAAAGTGGAACGCCATGTTCTTTGCCGAGTAGGCCCACCTCTTTTGATTTCTTCGTGCGGCGCAACTGGAGCATTTCTTCAGTCCGCATTTGAAGTTGTAGGTGACCATCTGATATTTTTTCCACCGGACGGCGGCGTAGGTCGATTTGTGCGCATCGGCCGAATTGGTCCAGCGTGCGCGGTGGGTCATCAGGTATCGGTCGTTGTAAACCTCGCCGCCGGGCTTGCCTTTCAGCAGTGGCAGCAAGCTAATCCCGTCGAGGTTGGCTTTGGTTGCGGCGGGGAGCGTTGCGCCCGCAAGTTCGACGAGGGTGGGGTAGATGCTCAGCAATTCCACCGTCCGCGCACAGCGC
>JABGPZ010000110.1 GCA_018644725.1 Phycisphaerales bacterium | reverse complement strand
TATAGCCTGTTGCACATGACGGTGGTTGGCTATGCCAGCTATCTCACGCGTGCGATGGAAACGCTCCAGAGCCAGCACCCCGCGCGCTACGAGGAAGTACTCTGCCAGGTCGGCTGACGAGAGAGCTGTGCGTAGCTGGTTTTATCTCCGCAGGGTTGCATTTTGGCGGGGGCAGTGTATCATACAGGTATGACTGACTTTGACGAACAACGCGTGATGGCGCAAATGGGACCGGGAGTGTGCTGCCGCGATGGGTTTCTCGGCGAGGACACGCGGAGTCTCGGTGAGATCATTGCCGCCGATGCCGCAGAGCTTTCGAGCTTGGGCGTGACGTCGTGCGAAATTGCCGCGTCGTTGTCGGCGATTCTGGAATTGGCCCAAGAGGCGCAGGAGCGTCCTGTCGAACTTTCGCCCGGCGCACGGGCACAGTACACCGGCGCGATGGGGCAGATCCCCAGCCCGTTTGGCGATGGCCTGCTTGAGAAGGGCCAGGTCGAGCTTTCTTTCGACGACGAGACGGTGGTCTTTACGCCGCTACTGATTCACATGATTGGCGAGTATGGTTTTTTTGAAGGTCTCGGCGGTCGCTATCGCCGCAGTCCGCGCGAGTGGGCCAAGTTGCTGGGGTTTGTCGAATGAAGGTGGATCCGTCCCAGCGAAGCCGTCCGATCGGCGTGTTTGATTCGGGCCTCGGCGGTTTGACCGTCGCGGCCGAGTTGGCCGAGCTACTCCCCGGTGAGGACATCGTCTATCTTGGCGATTCCGCGCGTGTGCCCTACGGCATCAAGTCGCTCGAAACCGTCCGCCGCTTTGCGCGCGAGGACGCAAAATTTTTGCTCGGCATGGATCCGAAATTGCTCGTCGTCGCGTGCAACACCGCGTCGGCCGCTGCCATTGATACGCTGCGAGACCTTTCCGGCGTGTCGGTGGTGGACGTGATTGCCCCCGGCAGCGCCGAAGCGATCACATGCGGAGAAGGCCCGGTGGGCGCGGTCGCGACCGAAGCGACGATCCGCAGCGGGGCCTATCAGGCGACACTCGAATCGCTCGCCCCCGGCCGCGAGGTCCATCTTGCGGCGTGTCCACTTCTCGTGCCGATTGTCGAAGAAGGGCGCGCCGAGGACGACCCCATCGTCACGCATGTGCTGTGCGACTATCTGCGCGACATGTTGCGGGTGCGCCCCACGAGTCTGATCCTTGGCTGTACGCACTATCCGCTTTTGTCGCGGGCGATTGGAAAATTGATGGGCCCGGATACGACGCTCATCAGTTCTGGCGCGGCCGCCGCGCGGGACGTTGCACGCGTGTTGGAAGCGTGTGACGCGAAAAACCCTCAAGACGCTCCCGGCCAGTTGGACTGCTACACGACGGACAATCCCGAACGCTTCGCCAAACTCGGCGAGCGGTTTGGCCGACGAAAATTGACCTCCGTGCACTATGTCGGCACGGATGAACTCGAACTGAATTTTTCTTAGCGATTGGAAGACACGATGAAACAGGCAATGACAGGGCTGATGCTGCTGGCGTTTGTTGTAGGCGGCTGCGGCGACGGATCGATGAACTCGACGATCAAGGGTTGGTTCAATCCCGCGCCCAAAAAGACGAATCAGGAACTGGTCGCTCAGGCATTCGACGAGGTCGACCCGGACCATCGGCGCGAGGCGCTGGAAGTGCTCGGCGAGAATGACTGGGCCCTGCGCGATCCATATCTCAAGCGCTATGCGCAATTGACCGAGCCCGAAACCGAGGTGGACCCCACGGTCCGCGCGGTGGCGGTGCGGTTGTTGGGCAAGGCCAAGGACGAGACGTATCGGTCGTTTGTGTTCGCCGCCCTGGAAGACCCCTCCGAGATCGTCCGAAGCGATGCATGTGTCGTGCTGGAACATTGGCGCGCGCCCGCCGTACCCGAGTCCCTGGCCACGATGGCCATCGGCGACTCCAGCGTCGACGTGCGATCTCGCGCGTGCGAGGTGCTTGCCCACTATCCCACCGAAGAGGCCTACGCCGCGCTGCATTTGGCGCTGGGCGATCCGGAATTTCTCGTTCGGCGCAGTGCGCACACCGCGCTGGTGCTCGCATGCGACCGTGACCATGGCCCCGAGCGCATGGACTGGCCGGCGACGCTGGCGACACTTCGCACAACGCCCGCGCCACAGCCAAAGACCGAGCGCTCGTGGTGGAAACCAGAACAAGAGTCCCGCTGGAATCACGAAAACTGGTTCAAGAAGTCGAACCTCGACCCCGACAATCTTCCCGAACCCGCGCCCGAACCTGCGCCTACGGTCGAGCCCGCCGCGCCTGCGTCCATCGAGCCGCCTGCGGCGATTCAACTCAAAGACCTCATGCCCATGCCTGCGGCCGAATCGAAATGACCGACGGGCCTGTTATTTTGACCGAACCGAGTGCGCTGTTCCGCTTTCGGGACATCGCCCCCGGCCGGGAGGTCGGCGAGTTTGTCCCATTGCGAAAATTGTCCATCCCCCACGGCGTGACCACGCGCAGCTATGGCGAATTTCCCGTAGCCATTTCCGACCCGCAGTCCGCCGTGATGTATGACGAATTTGCTCGTTTGCTTGGGTGCGAACGCGCAGCCTGGGTCAAACAGGTCCACGGCGGCGAGATATTGACGGTTCGCGACGCGGGCTGCGTTGGCGAGGCCGACGGAATGGTTACGGATGAGCGCGGCTTGGTGCTGCTGTGCCGAAGTGCAGATTGCCCGCTGATTCTCGTCGCTGGCGACGGCGGGCGGGTGGTCGGTGTGGCGCATGCCTCGTGGCGCTCGACGGCGGCGGGCATTGCCGGGTCGATGATCGAGCGGATGATCGGTGAGTTTGGGTGCGATCCAGCGGGGATTGTGGCGTGCATTTCGCCGTCGGCCGGGCCGGAACTGTACGAAGTCGGCCAGGATGTGTACGATGCGATGTGCAAGACGCAGGGGCCGGATGCGAAATTCTTTTTCGAGCCGATCTCACCGTCGGCCACCGCGACAGACCCCAAATGGCTGCTCGATTTGTGGGCGGCGAACATCTCCCAGCTCCAGCGCGCGGGCGTGACGTTCATGAATGGCTATACGGCGCGAATGTGTACGATTCACCGCGCGGACCTTTTTCCGAGTTACCGCCGCGATGGCCAATCCGCCGGCCGATTCGTCGCGGGGATTGCTGCGATCTTGTAGGCCTGCAGCGTGCCGTGCCCATTCTTCTTTGTTTCCCTGTTTCGTAGGGGCGGAAAATCTTCCGCCCATCTTTTTGTTTCTTGTCGTCACGCGTTCCGGGGGAAAAGCAGGGACAGGTACAGAGTTTTCTTGGCCGTTCGATATCGACGGATCATTGAGAACACACGGAAGAAACCTGTCTAATTTCGATGCGACTGAAAATCCGTACCAGTCCCGGTTTTTCCCCGCGATGGCCAATCCGCCGGCCGATTCGTCGCGGGGATTGGGACCGTTTCTACGCAATGAGTCCGAATTTGTAGTTTTGGAGTGTTTGGAATAACCAGAATATCCCACGGCCAATGGGTGAGGGGGTATTCAGAAAGTATGGCCCGGCGATCAGAGCGATCAGGCAATAGCCGCCATATTGAAATTGCCAGCCCATAAATCTGTGGCGCAGGTGCGAGGGGAGGATTTCGCGAAGCATGTGGTGCCCGTCAAGTGGGTAGAGCGGGATGAGGTTGAAGCACGCCAACGCGCAGTTGATGGTTATGACATAGATGAAAACGTCGGCAAGAAGGGTTGACCTGGGGAGAATGTAGAGTTGGAAATTAATGAGAATTTCCTGTTTGGTGTAGAGCAGTTCGGGGTGGATGGCAGCAAGCAACTTGGCGGTAAAAAACAGGATCAGTGCTATGGTAAAATTGGAGGCGGGCCCAGCGAAGGAGACCATGAAGTCGGCAAACCCCGGCCGACGGAAATTGTTGGGGTTGACGGGGACGGGCTTGGCCCAGCCGAACCCGATGAAGATTATTGCAAGTGTGCCCATCAGATCGAGGTGGGCAATGGGATTCAGTGTCAGGCGACCGGCATGATAGGCCGTCGAATCACCAAAATAGAACGCCGTGCGGGCGTGGGCAAACTCGTGGAGGACCAAGCTCAAAAGCAACAATGGAAATACCGCCACGGCCAATTGTGGGTTATTGATGAAAAAGTCAATCATGGCGGGCATGTTGGTCATTGAATTCCTTTTGCCGTGTGGTTGTGATTTTAGCAGTAGTACGGGTTTTTCATGCCCCGTGGGACGCCAAAATTCCCATTTGCGATTTTGGCAGTATTACGGGTTTTGCTTGACCCACAGGGGGCCTACAGACATAATATAGAATTCAGCCCTGAGATACAAACCTTCCCCCGACGGATGGGAAAATTTTTGAATGAACACACAATCGAAAAATGCACAGACCATCCTCCAAGCTGAGGAGAATGTATGACCGAAACAACCTGGAACGAAGCACGCGCCGTCCTCCAAGCCGAGGGCGAGGCGATATTGTCTGTCGCAGCTGGCGACGGGCTCGCGGGACCATTTGCCCAGGCCGTGGAGCTGATCCTCGGCTGCGCGGGGCACGTTGTGGTCACGGGCGTCGGCAAGGCGGGCATCATCGGCGAAAAGATTTCCGCGACGATGGCCAGCACCGGCACGTCGAGCATTGTTCTGCATCCGGTCGAAGCGCTGCACGGCGACCTGGGTCGCGTCAGTCGCGGCGACGTGGTGATCGCGATTTCCAACAGCGGATCGAGCGAAGAAATTCTCCGCCTTCTGGACCACCTCAAACGGATCGGCGCGAAGGTGATCGCCCTGACTGGCGACGCGGACAGCCCCTTGGGGCGTCACGCCGATATCACGCTGGCCTATGGCAAGTTCGAAGAGGCGTGCCCGCTGGGTGCGGCTCCGTCGGTTTCGACGACGGTGTTGCTGGCGGTGGGAGATGCGCTGGCGTTGACGGTAATGCGTCAGCGAAAATTTCAGCCGCAAGACTACGCGAAATTCCACCCCGGCGGCGCACTCGGGCGCAAGTTCCTCAAGGTCGAAGAAGTAATGACCGACGGTGCCGTGGAACGGCTTTCGGCCGCGAACGACGCGCTGAGCCTTGGCGAGGCACTTGCCTCGGTCGAAGGCAACCGCCGCAGTGGCGCGCTGGTACTCGTGGACGAGGCAGGGCGCCTCAGCGGGATCCTCACCGATGCCGACGTGCGACGATTGATGATCCAGACTCCCGGCGGCGATTTGCTCGCCACGCCGGTCGCCGAGGTGATGACGCGTGATCCCAAAAGCGTCCATCTTGGCCAGCTTGCCAGCGAGGCCGAAGCAATTTTGAACGAATACCGTATCGACGAATTACCCGTCGTCGATGATGAGGGCAAGCCCGTTGGCGTCCTCGATGTACAAGACCTGCTCGGGCTGAACACGTTAAAATGAAAGACTCGATAATGACTGATGACCTGCTGAAGAAAATTGCAAAGATTGAGCTGATCGTGATGGACGTCGACGGTGTGATGACGCCCGGCGATGTGATGTATCCAGGTGCGACGGGCGAGATCAAGACGTTCAACACCAAGGACGGCGCGGGCATGAAATATTGGATCCGCGCGGGTGGGCGCATGGCCTGGATCACGGGCCGTGGAGGCGAACCCGTCGAACGCCGCGCAAAGGAACTCGGCGTGGACGAATTGCGCCAAGACGTCAAAGCCAAACGCCCCGTGCTGGACGAAGTGCTCGAAACCATGGGCATCGCGCCGAAAAACGTCTGCGTGATCGGCGACGACCTGACCGACCTTCCGATGATGTACCCCTGCGCAATGAGCGCATGCCCCGGCGACGCGGTTGCCGAGGTGAAAGACTATGTAGACTACGTCTGCACTCTTCCCGGTGGCCGCGGCTGTGTCCGTGAGCTGGTTGAGGTGATCCTCAAAAACTCAGGTCGCTGGGACCAAATCATGGCACGATACCTCCCCGAGGAATAAACCACTATGCAACGCAAACTGATATTGTTGGCCGCGAGCTTCGTACTTTTGCTTTTGGCGCTGGGGACCTACCAGTTCTTCATGCCCGGAGCGGGAGGACTGTCGACGGGCAAAGTTCGCACGAAAGTGGACTTTGCGCAGACCGACCAGATGGGCAAAAGCGGCACGCGCCTGATCCAGGTGAAATACGATGACCGCAACTCCAAGGGCGAGCTTCGGTCGCTCTTCCGTGCCGAGCAGTGGAAAAAGCTCGACGACGGCAGCTTCGAAGTGACCGCGCCGCGCGCGGAAATTCGCCATTCCGACGGAAAGCGGACCTATCTCGTCGCCGACAAAGGGCGGGTGTGGCTGGAAGAGGCCGGAAAGGGCTTCGACCTTAGCCGCGGGCGCATGGAAGGCAATGTCATGATTTTTTATGACCAGTCCACCGCGCTCCAACGTAAGCATCCCCTCGATCGTACCGAGGCCGAGCGCATCGCCGATGACGTTGCGCGCATCCATGTCACGGATATCGACTTCTTCCGCAACCTGCTGAAAATTGAAACGTCCAGCCGCGTGAGCATTTGGTCGAACACGATGGACCTCGTGGGCAAAGGGCTGACGATTGACTGGAGCGAGCAGCCGCGC
>JABGPZ010000051.1:720-6622 GCA_018644725.1 Phycisphaerales bacterium | reverse complement strand
TCCTTGAAATCGATAACAACGTGGTCTCGTGCCGTGGTTAATCCCACTCCATTAGTCGGAAATATTTCTGTAACTTTCCAATACTTATTGTATTCTTCTCGCACTTCAATATTTTGGGGAACAAAGAGATAAAATGGCGCATCAGGTTGGAGTGTTGTCCATTGGGTGTTGGCAACTTCATGATTGGATAGGAAAGAAAATTTGTCTTTCCGACGACCATAGAGGTGACCATGGTGCACGGTTGCAAGGGTTGTTGCACAACCTTTTTCTTTTTTTACCATAACACAAATGGATACACCTTGAGTAATGTCGAAAACATTATCGTTCTTTGTCCCATCAGGGGCTATTTTCATTTTATCGGGATTGCCATGGAGGTCGAGAATGTATATATCGTCAAAGGTTCTCATCAAGCTCTGGCGCATCCCACGGAATGTGGGATTGTCAATATAACCATGGTCGGTGATGAAGGCCAAGACGCCGTACCCGGTCTGCTCAACACGCGCCTGACCAAAGCGAATAAATTTTGCGTAATCATTATTTATCCATTTTGGATTTTTCTCGTCAAGAGGCTTTCCATCACACTCGAAATAGCCGGGTGCTCCGCTTCGGCCTGGGAGTTTGTTGCGGATGAGGTCTTTGGACCACTGTCCAGTATTAGCCGATTCACCTGAATATGGAGGGTTCCCGAGAACGACCATGACGGGAGAATCTGTCTTGACACTGGCGGCAGAGTTTGCTTCTTGAGCAATTTTTCCCGCGAAAAGAAGTTGTCGGTCAGGTATAATTTCGGCCTCTTCGAGCGTGTTGGTGAGAAACACTCGCAACCGTTCGGACGAAGCAAAATCGTATCCTGTTTCCCGCAAAAACATGCCGAGCTTGAGGTGGGCGACGGCATATGGGGCCATCATCAATTCAAACCCGTAGAGTCTCGGAAGTAAATCCTCGGCCACATAGCCATGCGTCCCTGCCCACAAGCCGCCTTGGCCTTTGGCGACCATCGATTCGTGAATGTGCTTCATAGTCGAATAGAGAAACGTCCCCGTTCCGGTGGCAGGATCGAGCACTTGCACTCGATGAACAGGTTGAACTCGTTCCCCGCTCTTTTTTGTCATATCCTTGACTTTGATTTTCACCTTAGAGTTGTCGGCGAGGCCATCGTCAAGGCTGAACTCAGTCTTAAGAATGTGATCGACACTGCGAACTATATAGTCCACCACGGGCTGGGGCGTGTAGTAGACCCCACGTTTTTTGCGCGTCTCTTTATCATATTCTTTCAAGAACGTTTCGTAGAAGTGGACCACCGGATCATCGCGACGCGTGCCCTTTCCGAAATCCTTCAGGATCGTGTTCATGTCGCTTCGGCGAAGAATTTCCACGAGCAGGTCAACCGCCCAGACAATTGAATCGTCGAGGTTTGGGCCTGCGAGATAGTTGAACATTTCCCGCAGGAAAGGATTGGTCTTGGGAATGTTGTGGGCAGCACTCTGGCGGGAAAACGAATCTGCGTCTTGATCGGGAACATCGACCCGGGCCGAGAACATCCCATAGCAAACCGTCTGGGCATACATGTCGGCAAATTCTTCGGCCGTGAGTTCGTGAAGAATCGTCGAGCGGAACGATTCAAGCTCATCATGTAGCGTGCCGGTTTCATCTTCAAGGTTGAAGGCTTTGTTGATCGCGTCGCAGATCACCTTGGCGATGTTGGCCATCCGCTTGGCGAGTTCGCTGGGCGTATGGATCGGCTGAATGGCGGCAGAGAGAAAATTCCCAAAGAGCATGCGAAGTTGATCGTCTTCGCCAGCAAGGAGTTTCAGACGGTTCTTGGCATCGGGTTCGGCGAGGGTGACTTTCTTTTGGAGTTCACCGGAGATGTAATGGCGAAATTCGAGATAGTCGGTGAGGATGATGTTGTCGAGGGAATCAAAATAGCGCTTGAGCTGTGGGCTTCGAGCAACTTCAACGAGCGACTTGCCAATGTCCTTGCATTCGATATAGCCAAGGGGGATGTCATCGGTATCGGTGATGATAAAGTCGGGCGCGCCGCATTTGATCCGCTTGGGTTCGTTGGTGGCGAGGATTCCCTTCTGCATCGACTCGACGAGGGTCTTGAGTGCCGGGCGATAGGTATGCTCGGTCGCGTCGCCTTTGGCGAGAGTTTTCTGCACTTCGGTAAGGTACGTTTTAATCGGATCGGCCATGGTCGAATCCCTTCGGGTCTGTCAGATCTCGGGTACATTGGTCAGAGTTTGATTGTACGGAAAATGGGAAGCGGTTGCAACGATAAGGGCGGGTAGATGGAATTCCTCTTCGCGTTGTACACCAAATACACGGCCCCCCTCACCCCGGCCGAGGCACCCAAACACCGTAGACGCAGAAAAAAGTAAAGCTTGGGCGCTTGCTGGACGTGTCGAATTGACTACCGAACGCCGCTCGGCTTGCGCATCTTCTTTACGGCACCACTATACGACTTTCCTGCCTTTACCTGGGACGATCCATACGTCTTGCCGGCTTTTTTCTTGGCCATTTCCACCACGCTAAAGGGATTCGCTGGCTTTTTCTTTTTCGATTTCATAAGAAACCTCCTTTGGCCAACACCCTACCACAACCCCGCAGAGAATACAAGGCAACATGACCGTCCCCGCGTTCACGCAACCCACCACGGCGGCCGGCAGAGTCTATGTGTTTTCTGTCATCTCGGCCGGGGCGAGGGTGCGAGCGAAGCGGAGAGACCCGCCGACGCGGATCACGTCACAACGGCGGGATTGCGCGGAATGTGTGCGGGAAGCGCGGGGGAAACTATGGCGGGGAAAAAACAATGCGCGATCCATGGCCAATCGAAATAGCGCCCTTGTGCGAAATCGGTGCGCGGCGCACGTTCAAAATCAGCGTCCAGCGATCCCCCTCCCCCAATGCGGGTCGGCCGCCGGTCGCACGCTGAATTCAACTTGAGTTCAACTTGAGTTCAACAAAAGTACCATTCGGCCGGAAAAATGAATCAATATTCTTCATCTGGCTTATCCCCTGTCTAACATGAACTTACCATTAAACAATTCCGCACTTTCTGGTTGAAATTCAAGAAAAGACTCGCCTTTTCTGAAATAACTGTGTATATTGATGTATCAGATGTACAGTTCCAGTGAGCCGCGACCAAGCGGGCATCGCAGGGAAATCGAGTCAAAAAGCCAAACGCCTCCCTCAGGAAGGACACCATACTATGGATAAGCAAGATCGCAAAAACGTTCTCGTCGTCACCGGCTGGCACGAGCAAGGCCGGCTGCGCGGCATCGCGCGCTATGCCCAAAATCACAACTGGCACGTCGTGACCGATATGGTCTATCACTCGCGGCCTCTGGACGGCTGGGACGGCGACGGGATCATCAGTTTCCTGGGGCGGCATGACGAATATGCCAAGTTTATGAGCAAATTTAACGTCCCGCGCGTGGACCTCGGGATGAGCTTTCCGGAGCTGGAAATCCCGCGAGTGACCACCGACAACGAAGCGATCGGGACCCTTGCAGCCGAGCATTTCCTCGACCGCGGGTTCGAACATTTCGCGTTCGTGGGGATGTGGGATTCGCAGACGGAAATCGAACGGCGCGAAGCATTTTTCGAGCGGCTGCGCCGTAGCGGATTCGACGCGCTGGACCTGAGCCACCCGTGGGAACAGCACGCGGACTACTATCCGTGGAACGTCTATCGGCGGTGGCTGGCGGAGCAATTCTCCAAACTGTCCAAGCCGCTGGCCGTGTTCGCAACGCACGATTCCGTCGCGAGCAACGTCATCGACGCCGCCCGCTGGGCCGACCTGCACGTGCCCGAACAAGTGGCCGTGCTCGGGATCGAAAACGACGAATTCGCCTGCCAATGCGCGGCCGTCCCGATCTCCAGCATCGACTGCAACACCGAGGAAATCGGCTACCAGGCCGCGGAAACGCTCGACAAAATGATGCACGGAGCCAGCGCGCCCGCCGCGATCGAACGCGTCACGCCGCTGTGTGTGGAAAAACGTAAGTCTACTGATATCCTCGCCGTACGTCACGTCGCCGTCGCCCGCGCACTGCGGTTTATCTGGGATCACTACCCCGAATCGATCACCACCGACGACATTCTCGCACACGTCGGGATGTCTAAAGTCGGGCTCTACAACGCTTTCGATCGCCACCTTGGCCGCTCGCCGGGGCAAGAACTGCGCCGCAAGAGAATGCAGCGCGCGCAGAAACTGTTGCACACAACCGACTTAAAGCTCGCCGCCATCGCAAGCCAAATCGGCTACGGCAGCGACATCGCGTTCTGCAACGCCTTCAAACGCATGTTCGAAATGACGGCCTCGCAATACCGATTCGCAACCCGCGCGGGCGCTGGACCCAAAGGGAAAGCTGGCGGCAAAAAAGGCAAAAAGAAATAACCGCCTTCCCGCCTAACCACCTTTTCAACAACGTATTACGAACCACATCGAGAGAAGGAATCACATGAAATATCTCATCACCGGCGGCGCTGGCTATATCGGTAGCCACACCGTTTTGGAATTGCTCAACGCCGGACACGAATGCGTCGTCGTTGACAGCCTGATTAACAGTTTTGACGAGTCGCTCAAGCGCGTGGAAACCCTTACTGGCAAACAAGTTGAGTTCCACCAGGTCGACCTGCTCGACAAGCCCGCCCTCGAGGCCGTCTTCGCCAAACACACCTTCGATGCCGTGGTTCATTTCGCCGCGCTCAAGGCCGTCGGCGAGTCGGTCGCCAAGCCGCTAACCTATTACCACAACAACATTACTGGCACATTGGTTCTGTGCGAAGTGATGAAAGCCGCCGGATGCAAGAACATCGTTTTCTCGTCGTCCGCAACGGTTTACGGCGACCCCGCGACCGTCCCGATCACCGAAGACTTCCCCACTGGCGCGACGAATCCCTATGGCCGCACCAAGCTGTTCATGGAAGACATCCTCGTCGACCTCCACACCGCCGACGCCGACTGGAACGTCGTGCTGCTGCGCTACTTCAACCCCGTCGGCGCACACGCATCCGGCCAAATCGGCGAGCACCCCCAGGGCATTCCCAACAACCTCACGCCCTACATCACGCAAACCGCCATCGGCCTCCGCGAGAAACTCAGCGTCTTCGGCGGCGACTGGCCGACCCCCGACGGCACCGGCGTACGCGACTATATCCACGTCGTCGACCTCGCGCTCGGACACCTCGCCGCACTCAAAAAACTCACCGAACGCCCCGGCGTCAAAATCTATAACCTCGGCACGGGCAAGGGCTTTAGCGTCCTCGACATGATCAAGGCCTTCGAGAAAGCCATCGGAAAACCCGTCGCCTACCAAATCGTCGACCGCCGCGTCGGCGACGTCGCGAGCGTCTATGCGACGACCGATTTGGCCCGCGAAGAACTCGGCTGGGTCGCCACCCGCGGCATCGATGAGATGTGCGAAGACGCCTGGCGATGGCAATCCATGAACCCAAAAGGGTTCGAAAACTGACCCTCCGAGATCTGCGGCCGACGACCCACTGAAAATCCCAAGGGGTTCGAAAACTGACCCTCCGCAATCTGCGGCCGACGACCCACTGAAAATTATTTGATCGATTGGAATGACCCCAAACGGGGTCATTTTTTTTGGATCGTCCGACGGCCGGGCGGATCGCGAAAATCGGGGTTTGGACCGCGAAAAATGACGTTTCCGCAACCCTGTTTTTCGAACTTTAACTTTACCCTTTTTCGCGATTTTGAGGGTCGGTTTTCACGGCATCCCGTGGCCATGGGGCTCAAATCGGTGTACTTTGAACAAACCCGTTTTTTCGCGATTTTGAAGATAAACGTCAATAGATCAGGCCGCGATAAAATGACCCTTCCCGTCCCCATTTTGCTCGGCCGCCCACCGTTTTCCCCCGCTCGGATCCA
>JABGPZ010000051.1:0-710 GCA_018644725.1 Phycisphaerales bacterium | reverse complement strand
TGCTGATCCACCACCCCCGCCACGCAGCCAGCCTGCCCCCGCCATGCAACCAGCCCCCGCCGCCGATTAACTAATCTTGCACATCGCGCAACCAACCCGACACGCACCATGCGCAATTCCGCTAACGGAGGTTCGCGCTGGCAAGAAAAATCGGGGACAGGTACCTGACAACAAATAGGAATCGAGAAAGTAGAACAGAATAAAGGGTACCAGTCCCCATTTTTCACTCTCCCCGTTTTTCACTCTCCCATTTTTCACTCTCCCCGTTTTTCACTCCCCCGTTTTTCACTCTCCCCGTTTTTCACTCTCCCATTTTTCTACGAGCTGATGTTGTGTTCATTTTGTTGTCCTCTTTTTCTGTCATCCTGAGGAGCTTGCGACGAAGGACCTCCACGCGCGATACAACCCGCGATGTACGATGGGTGTTGTCGTGAGATGCGGGCACCCACAAGGGATGCCCCTACGAAACTGTTTGTTTGTATGAATTGAGGCCTGAAAGGCCGGCCGTCGATAGCCGGGGGCGTAAGCCCCCGGACCCGTGCAAAGTCATTCGAGCCCCGAAGGGGCGGCAGAGATTGGACTGGCGATTTTCCTGTCACCTTTCAGGGCTTTTGAATATTCGCCGGGGCTTGCCTTCGTCCTTCCGGTCGCAAGCTTGACCTGCCCCTGTTTTATGTACCAGGCTAAGTGAGAGTCGGTTGCATGATTTC
>JABGPZ010000106.1 GCA_018644725.1 Phycisphaerales bacterium | reverse complement strand
GGGCATCGCGGCGGAAGAGTGCGACACCCTCGAAGAGGTTCAGACCCGCTACGGAATCACCGGCGCGCCAGTCATCCTCGAAAACAGCCCGCTGGACGATGCGGCGATCTTCCTCAACTCTCCGGCCGTGGCGGGCCTGCTGATGACGGTGATGATTCTGACGATCTTCGGTGAATTTCGCACACCCGGCATCGGCGTCTACGGCGCAATCGCCGCGCTGTGCCTGGCACTGATCATCGGATCGAAATTCCTCGTCGGCCTCGCGAACACCGCCGAGGTTGCCCTCTTCGCGCTCGGAGTGTTCCTGCTGATTCTCGAATTTTTCGTCATCCCCGGCTTCGGCATCGCGGGCATCGCGGGCCTGATCCTGATGGCCATCGCGGCCCTGGCGATGCTGTTGCCCAACGCGCCGACCGAATTCCCCTGGCCAGAAGTCCCCGGCGACTGGGGCTTCATCGTCGAAGGGGTCTACACTGCACTGGTCGGCCTGGCGGTTGGTGTCGCGGGCGGGCTGACGATCACTGCCAACGCGCGGCGGTTGCCGCTGGCGAGGCGAGTCGTGCTCGACGCACCCGACGCACCCACCGGCGAAGCCCAGCAAGACGGCGCACCGATTCACCGTCTGCGCCCCGGCCAGGCTGGCGTCGCACTGAGCGACCTTCGCCCCTCCGGCCGCGCACAATTCGACACCGACGTCGTCGACGTCATCGCCAACGGCATGGCGATCTCCCGAACCACCCCCATCTCCATCCTGCGCATCGACGGCAACCGCATCGTCGTCGAGCCCGACACCCCAAGCGAGGCCTGATATGGACCCCACACTCATTGCATCAATTCTGCTTCTAATCATCAGCGCCGCGCTGATCATCATGGAAATCCTCACGCCGTCGATGGGCATCTTAAGCCTGCTGGCGACGGGCATCGCCGCAGCGGGCGTCTATTTCGCCTTCAGCGTTTCATCGACGGCAGGTTATGCCATGCTCGCGATCTGCGTGATCGGTACGCCGGTTCTGGTGATCCTCGGCATGAAATATCTGCCGGACTCCTATCTCGGACGAAAGATTTTCCTCCGCAAAGCGCCCGACGCGACGGCCGATGCGTGCCCGATTGCGGATGAACTCGCCCACCTCGTCGGCAAAGACGCCATCGCCGATACCGAACTTCGCCCCGCAGGCGTGATCCGCGTCGACAACAAGCGCTATGACGCACGCAGCGAATATGGCCTGGTCGAAAAAGGCACCCCCGTAACCATCCTCCGCGCGGCCGGCACCGACGTCGTTGTCCGCCCGCTCGAATCGAACCCCGAATCGAACTAATCCCGTTCCGGCATTGGCCGGAGCAATCACGACCCGAAAGGAGCTCTCCATGACCACTTCCCTTCTCGCCGCAGCGATCAGTCCGCTAGGCATCGTCGGCATCGTCATTCTCGGCCTGTTTGGCGCGATGCTGCTGTTCTTCATTCTCCCCAACTTCAGCCTGTGGATCCAGGCGGTCTCGGCCCGCGCGGGCGTCTCGCTGTTCCAGCTCGTGGGGATGCGCCTGCGGAAAGTCAACCCGCGGATTATCGTCCTCGGCAAGATCCAGGCGATCCAGTCCGGCCTGACGCTGACGACCGAAGACCTCGAAAGCCACTACCTTGCCGGTGGGCGCGTAATGAACGTTGTGCGTGCCTCGATTGCCGCCAGCCGCGCGAACATCCCGCTGACGTGGAAACAGGCCACCGCCATCGACCTGTCCGGCCGTGACATTCTCGAAGCCGTCCAGACCTCGGTCAATCCCAAGGTCATCGACTGCCCCGAGCCCTCCAAGGGAAAAACCACCGTCGACGCCGTCGCCAAAGACGGCATCCAGGTCAAGGCCAAGGCCCGCGTGACCGTCCGCGCCAACATCGACAAGCTCGTCGGTGGCGCGACCGAAGAAACCATCATCGCCCGCGTCGGCGAAGGCATCGTCACAACCATCGGCTCGGCCGAAAGCTACAAAACCGTCCTCGAAAACCCGGACACCATCTCCCAGAAGGTACTCGCCAAGGGGCTCGACGCGGGGACCGCGTTTGAAATTCTCTCCATCGATATCGCCGACGTGGACGTGGGCGAAAACCTCGGTGCCAAACTCCAGGCCGACCAAGCCGAAGCCGACAAACGTCGCTTCCAGGCCGAGGCCGAAAAACGCCGCGCACTCGCGATGGCGCTCGAACAGGAAATGGCCGCCAAGGTCCGCGAAAACCGCGCCAAGGTCGTCCTCGCCGAAGCCGAAATCCCCCAGGCCATCGCCGAAAGCTTCCGCAGCGGCAACCTCGGAATCATGGACTACTACAAACTCAAGAACATCCAGGCCGACACCTCCATGCGCGACTCGATCGCCAAGCCTCCCACCAGCCCGGACAAGAAAAACTAACCCTTCGCCCTTCCCGGGGGGCCTCGCGCTCCCCGGGAAGGCATGAGGTCAAACCATGATTGACATTCATCCCATTCTGGCCAGTGACATCGAAGACATCGCGCCCGTCGTGATTATCGTCGCCATCGTGATCATCAATGCCGTCGCCGCCATATTCAAAAAGGCGAAAGAGGGCATGGAAAAGAAAAAGGCCGAGTACGACCGCCAGGCCTCGCCCAAAGCGGGTGACGTCAAAGGAATTTCGGAACCTTCTCAGAACCAACCTCGACCAAAACCTGCCAGGCCCAAACCGAGCAAGGCGGTCCAGTCCATCGCGCAATTCTTCGGCCTCGACGAACTGGTCGAACCGGAAATCGTGGCCGAGCTGCCCGCGCCCAAACCCAAGGCGAAGAAACGATCGTCACTCTCGCAAGGCCACACCATCGCCATGCCTCACGAGCACACCGATGGGCACCACCGCCTCGTGGAAAATTCGAGAGAGACCGCCACGGCCGACACGACCGCACCCTCGCGCTGGGCGAAAATCCTCCAGTCCCCCACCGCAGCGCAAGAAGCATTCATCGCGAGCGAAATTTTCGCCGCGCCCAAAGCTCTCCGCGACGACGAACCCAGCTGGTCCTGATTCTCACACCATCCACAAAAAAACCTTCGCTCATTGGGCGAAGGTTTTTTTATTGGTTTGTCATTCAGGCGAGGATTATTTTCCCTCGGTATATTTGCCTTTGGCGCGCCACGATTTGTACCGATCGTTGACGAGATTTTCGACCTTGCGCCGCTTGAGACTGCGCAGGGTTTTGACGACGTACTGTTCGAGATTGTGCCCCATTTCGGACGGGTTGCGGTGTGCGCCGCCGAGGGGTTCTTCGATGACGTCGTCGATCACGCCGAGCTCTTTGAGGCGTTCGCCAGTCAGCTGGAGCGCCTCGGCCGCTTCGGGGGCCGCTTCGCCGGTGCGCCAGAGGATGCTCGCGCAGCCTTCGGGGCTGATGACGGAATAGTAGGCGTACTGCATGACGGCGATTTTGTCGCCGACGGCGATGCCGAGTGCGCCGCCCGAACCGCCTTCGCCGATCACGACGCAGACCACGGGAACTTCCAGCAGGCTCATCTCGCGAAGGTTCACGGCGATGGCCTCGGCGACGCCGCGCTCTTCACTGCCGATGCCGGGATAGGCGCCGGGCGTGTCGATCAGCGTGACGATGGGAATATTGAATTTCTCGGCCATCTTCATCAGACGCAGGGCCTTGCGATAGCCTTCGGGAACGGGCATGCCAAAATTCTGCTTGAGCTTTTCCTTGGTATCCCGGCCCTTGTGCTGGGTGATGAGCATCACCTTTTCGGTGCCGATTTTCGCCAGGCCGCCGATGATCGCGGGGTCGTCGCCGAAGCGACGGTCGCCGTGGAGCTCGGTAAAGTTCTTGGCGATCATCTCGATGTAATCTTTGGCGAGTGGGCGCTGGGGATGGCGCGAAACCTGCACCACCTGCCACGGGCTCAACTCGGAATAGGTCTTCTTGAGCAAGGAAATATACTGTTCACGCATCACACGGATTTCGCCGCTGAAATCTTTGTCTTCGCGCAGAGCACCACGCTCGAGTTCGGTAATCTGTTGCTGGAGAGCAGCGATTTCCTTTTCGAAGCCCAGGGCGCTCACGTCGGCCAATTCGGTTTGATTCATGGTGGTTCTCCGCGTCGACAATAGGGCCGACGGCAAAGTCTGGCGGACGTTATGGTCCGCGGGGTTGAGGAAGAATTCCACTCCTGCACAGGTCGGATCGAACCCAGTTCGATCCGAGGATATTATCGCACCCAACCGACTCAAACGCAAGCGAATTTCTGTCGGCCGCCCCCGCGCGGGCACTCGATAAAAAAAAGCCCCACGCAATTGCGCAGGGCAGAATCGATTTGAAGCCGACTAGCGGATGTAGATCTGCCAGTGCGAGAGGTGGGAGGCCCCATCGTTCAGCCAAAACAGATCCAAATCGTCGAGCAACTGACGGCTGTTGTAGTCGTCAATGATGCCAAGGCGCTGCTGGCGTTGATAAGGCGTGGTGACCATGCCGCGACCGCCATTGTGGGTCATGGTATTGACATCACAGCCGCCGAGGAGGGTGGCTGCCAAGATGGTAAAGAGGAGTGCTGCTTTCTTCATGAGATTGCCTTTCCTGTGAATCGCCCTGGGGCGAGGATCATTCAGTCTTCTATTGCATCGGCCACTGGGGAGGGTTTTCTCCAGTGACGCGGTGAATTATTCGTTGGGTTGATTTTCGTTGTGATTTTGGAGGCAGCGAATCTTGTCGCAGAGTTCCGAGTTCACGAATGGCGGGATTTTCACGCCGGGCCCGGGGGAGTACATCACCCAGCGGCCGTCCATCGCGTTCAACGTGGCGCGGTCCCAGGTCTTGGTCGGGTGCGGTGTAGACCATGCCGCCTTGGCGCGGCCATCGGTCACGAGCCCGCGGAACCACATCGTGGTGATGGGGTAGTTCTTGGTGCGAATGCTGACGTCCACACCCTTTTCGTGATGGTTCCAATCGCTCACGGTCGTATTCTTGTCCACAAGCACTGGGCGAACCTTGCCATCGCGGCCCTTCCAGGCGCGATAGGCGACTTGGGCTTCGCCAGCATAGCTGTGATTTTTCAGCGCCGACCAGAGGCACTGAAGCTCCAGGCCGCTGATGGATGTCATTTCGTGCTCGTCACGGATGTGACCATAGCGCAGGCGCCTGCGGCCGACGTTGTCGGTGGGGTCAACGGCGGGGCGCAATTCGACGCGGTAGATCGAACCCTCAATGAGATATTCGGTAACCAGCATGCGGCCGTTGGCAGTGGAAATTACGCGATTTTGAACGCTCGCGATTCCATCTTTGATCATTTTGTCGGCTTGGCCGGACTGAATCAAATCGACCGTCTTCGGACGAAGACCCGAGCTGTTCAACGTGCCATAACTGTCGGCTATTTCTCCGGCTGTCACGCCATAACCACATCCAGCCACCAGGCCACAGAGGATCGCGCATACACCGAGGACCATTGTATGTTTCAACATGCTCACAGTCTCCAAGCTAAAAGTCTATGAATTCGTATAGTTCCCGCCTTCCGTGACGGTAGGTACTTACAGAAAGTACCAATTTGGGAAAACCATGTCAAACGAAAAGTGATCTTCCGCGATAAAACTTGTCATTTTTAATCCTTCGCATCTTTGCGATATTGGCGAAGAATCCCCGTCAATTCCACATAAAAATAGGGGATATTCTCACTGCGATGGAGTTCTCGGATGGCCTGATGGGTTGTCTCATAGAGGGCCTGAAAATCGCGGTGGTCTTCATTGCAAAAGTACATTCGGCAACCCAGCGGCCTGACGTCCCGGGCCAGACAAAGCCCGTCCTGTTGATATCCGCATCGTAATTCGTTTGCGTCGGCGGGGTTCCCGGCCGAAAGGACCAGCGCGATCTCGGCCGTCGAGGCGTACAATCGATGCCCTGCCGCGGCAAAATCGCAACAGTGCCCGCACCCCTCACAACTCAGCCCCATCGCAACCACGTCCCGCTCGGCCTGGGCGAGAATCTCGCGCAATGCCGAAAGAACCGCAGGGTGCTGGCGCGCGAGCGAAATGGCGTCGGCCGCGTTACTCATCCGACATCGACGCGAGACGCTGGATATGCTCGACGGAATGCAGCTTGCCGCGGTTGATTCCTTCGCAGCGCTGGCCAGCCCAGGCCCATTCCTCGGGCGATTCCACATTGCCCTTCCAGAACGGCCAGGTGCGGCACTGCGTGGGGCGCACACCATAGACCCGGCATTTTCCTTGTTCGACAAAAATACAATTGTGGGTGGCCGGACATTCCACCAGACTCCAGCGCCGACCGACCTTGCGGGCATATTTCTTGCGGAAGGCCTCGGAGGTCATGCCCAGTTCCTCGGCAATGCCATCAAGCTCCTTGGGCGTTGCCCACACATAGCCCTCTTCGGGGCCACTGCAACACCGCCCACACTCGCTGCATTCAAACGCGAGACCGGCAATGTACCACGGGATGATACTGGATTCACTCATGGGTACATCATACCACAGAAGAATTAAATTATCCACTCCTTGCAACCTCACCAAACATGCCGCTATAATCGAAAGAAGCACAACCGATTACAGGAGAAAGCGTGCCCAAACCCCACCCACACAATGAGATGATCGAGGTTCGACACACCGGCAACGAAGCCGAAGTGTGCCTAGGCGGCGCGTGGGCAGTGGACAACACCAATCCCCGCTCGCGGGACGTTCTGGCCATGCTTCCGCCGAAGATCACCTCCATTCGCATCACGACTGCGACGCTGACAAGCTGGGACTCCACGCTGGTGATTGTGCTTTATTCCCTGATCGACCACGCCG
>JABGPZ010000062.1 GCA_018644725.1 Phycisphaerales bacterium | reverse complement strand
GATTCCCCTTCGTAAATGTGTGGGGATGGGCGGTACAATGACGCCGCTCCAGCTCGCGAAACCAGAAAGAATTGTCTATTTTGAGTTCCGAACCTGTTAGCAGATGGTCATTTCTGGAATATTTTGGATTGAGTGTTTGTGTCGCCTCAAATCGGTCTGTATAATTGATAGAGGATAAGAATAACTACAAAGGATGGTGCAATGAACGTGTATACAAAACAACGTCGGCGTGGTGCTGCAATTTTGCTGGCGCTGAGCCTGTTGACCGTGATGGCATTGCTGGGGACGACGTTTCTTGTGGTGACCCAATCGTACAAGGATTTCTCGCGAATTGTTGAAGCGCGGGAGCCTGTGGATGAGTTGGCGGTGGGGATTGTTCAAGTCCTCGCGATGAAGATGCAGGATGACCTCCACGGACCGTTGCCAGGGACCAAGGACAAGGATGGGTTCCCATACAAGGAGATTTTGACGAACAAGCCCAGTGCCCCTTCGTTGCGGCGTCGTTTTGGGGACTATCCCGGTCCGCAGGTGGGCACTAAGCTGGCTGAGGATTATTGGCTCGCGACAACTGATCCCGGCGAGAAGGGATCCCACGGGACGAATCTCGGACTTGGGCAATTTGACCTCAGGAAGAATTTGACCAAGGGCATGTTCAACGCCAGAACGGGTGGCGCGGTGACGGCTGGGAACACTCCAATTCTCGATGCGGTTTGGCAGGAGACGGATGTGTATAATGTGGATGGCAAGCGCTATTATGTCGCTGTGCGCGTGACCGATTTGTGCGGATTGATCAACCTGAATACGGCGGGCAGGATGCCTCGGACCGAGTCCGATTTTATGACCCCTGTGGACATTGACATCGATACAGTGATTTCTGATTCGCTCAAGGAGATTGAAACCGAACGGGTTTCCTCGATTTCCAGCAGAAAGGGGCGGGAAGATTTCTTCTGGGATGTGGCCGCGCGGTTGCACACGCCTCGCCTGTATGAAAAGCCTGGCGATCCCAAGTACAAACCGTTCTGCATTGGCGATGAGCCGGTCGCGAGGATCCCGTATTCCGCCAACCAGAAATTGCGCCTCGCCAAAATGCTTGCCAAGGCGGGCAGATTCAATAGCACCTATGTGACAACCTATTCCAGCAATCGAAATTTCCTTCGGCGCAACAAAGACGATGCCCGTCAGCGGATCAATCCCAATATCAATTATTTGAAGAATCTCAGAGACGCGGATGGAAATCTTGTTTACCCCAATGAGAAGGCGCTCGATGCGCTGGATATCGACAGATTGATTGTGCGGGAGGGGCTTTATCCTCAGCTCGTCGAGGCGATCACCAATCCTGACATGAAGCCGACTTCGAAGGCGGTGGAGATCGCAGAAAAAAAAGCAAAGCATCTGGTGGCGAATCTCTGGGCCTATTGCGATGGCATGAAACCCGAGAAGGACTATCTTTTCATGGGGGTCTATGGTGTCGTGCCGCGCCCGGTGATTGCGGATGTGTACTGTTGGCATAATAAAAACACGGCACCCACAGGACAGGACAACAGTTTCCGGGCTTGCGCGATAGAAATTTTCAACCCGACGGATGCGCCGGTAAATCTTTCCGAATACGAATTGAAGGATGTGCCCCTGAGTGGCACGATTGACCCACAGAAACGGAAGGTCTTTTACAGCTACCACGCGGGGAACGAGGTTGCCCCGAATCGAGATGAAGCCAAAAAAACGCTCCAGCTTTCTGGGGCCCCCATTCCGTCTACATGGGTCGAACTTCCGGATCTGGATTTCTCCGCAGGGGTGACCTTTCGACTCATGAAGGGGGATGTTCCCATTGATGCGTTTAAGACGAGTGCTTTTGACAAATACAAACCCATTGCCTCGGGAAATTATGGCCCCAAGAGCATTAAGCGTGATGACAGCTGGGACGATCCGGAGACCTACGACCGTTTTGAAGGGCGCGAGCGGTATAATGTAGCCATGTGGGTGACCAGTGGGGTGAACAAGTTAGGAAAGCCCAATTTGGTGGGGCATAGCCCGATGCCCTTGACTGTACCAGCGAATGGAAAACCAATCTGTGTGGAAGGGTTCAATATTGTCAAGAAAAGGAAGGTCACGAAAGATGGCCTGGATTATCTGGTTTGCCCCAGTGTGGGCGAGCTGTTCCACCTTTTTGCCATCGGCCCGGTTCAGGGCGGCAAGAGCCTTCCCGAACGACTTGCGACGGAGTCGATGTACAACAACAAACGAGTGAGTATACCAATCCGAAGATCAGATCACCGCGGCAAGGCCGTCCCGGCTTATGATGCCCACCGGGGGTCACTCCCCTATTGCGTGGGCGGACCGTGGCCTTGCGTCCTTGGCGAGTTTGTCGATGTCGTTCCGCCCGACCCTACGCGAAATATTTCCCATATTGACGGTAAACCGGTTTACGCGGTCCAGTATGGCAAGATCAACGTCAATACCGCGTCCAGGACGGTGCTAAAGGCGTTACCGTATCCCCACGGGTCCTTCTATTTTGGTGTGAAGGGGGCTACGGGGGGGGCGTATCCTACGAGACTCGGCCGGCTGACTCTTGACGATGCGCGCAATATTGGCGGGAAGATCAAGGACCGGGTGATTGATTTACCTGCCTTGAAGACTCCCGGCCATGTCATGGCCGATGTCCGGGATAAAATCAATTTTATGATAAATAAGTCCAACGCGACCGAACAATGTATCGGCTATGTCCACGCCTATGCGAGCTTTGGTCGGATTATCGACGTCCTGACGGTTAACAGCGATTCCTTTGCGGTGACGTTGAAGATTGCCACCACGAAAGATAACTCCACGCCTACCGCCAATGGTAAAAACGTGATGGGCGAATGGAGCTATCTCGCCGTGATCGACCGAAGCAATTGCATGAACAATGAGGACGTCCCTCAGATCATGCTCTTTATGCCATTCAAGTAGGAACACGTCAACTCGACGTTTTACCGCCGGAGGAGACTCTGGCGGTTTTTTTGTCGGCGGCGGGCGGGACATCGGCTTGCAATGCCGCGGTGGGAGAGTATAATGGTATCGACTCGGAACCCCTCACCCCGCCCCAACTGGCGATGGCGCGCGCGGCCCACAATCGGCTTCGCCTGTCCAAAGGAGATCCCATGGCAGAGACCCAAACTCCCGACGGCCCCTACGATGCAAGTGCCCTGTCCGGCCCGACCAACAATGGCCGCAAGAAGGACATGCCCAACGGGCTGTGGATGAAGTGCCCCAGCTGCGACGAAATGCTCTACCGCAAAGTCGTCGCCGACAATGACGAAGTCTGTCCCAAGTGCCAGCAGCATTTCCGTACCACGGGCCGCCAGCGCGTCGCCCAACTCGTCGACGAGGGGACCTTTGAAGAACTCTTTACCGAGATCCAACCCTCCGACCCGCTCAATTTTCACTGGCAGGGCAAGAAGTATTCCGACCGTCTCGCCGCCGAGCAGAAAAAGACCGGCAACACCGAAGCGTTGATTTGTGGCCGCGCCTACATCAAGGGCCGCCGCGTCGCGCTGGCTGCAATGGCGGGCGACTTTTTGATGGGATCGATGGGCAGCGTCCTCGGCGAAAAACTCGCACGGACCGTCGAGCTCGCCACCGACGAAATGCTGCCGCTGATCGTGGTGTGCATCTCGGGCGGCGCGCGCATGCACGAAGGCGCACTCAGCCTGATGCAGATGGCGAAGACCTCGGCCGCGCTCGCACGATATGACCGCGCCGGCGGACTCTATGTCGCGCTGCTGACCGACCCGACCACCGGCGGAACCACCGCGAGTTTCGCCATGCTGGGCGACGTGATCATCGCCGAGCCCAAGGCGCTCATCGGCTTTGCCGGCCCGCGCGTGATCGCTAATACCATCAAGGCCGAGCTGCCCGAAGGCTTCCAGCGCGCCGAGTTCCTCCAGACCAAAGGCTTCGTCGACCTCATCGTCCACCGCCACGAACTCCGCAGCGAACTCGCCAAACTTATCGACTTCACCATGCCCGCGTAACCCGCCGGATGCCATGGCCTGCATCGCGAGCGTAGCGAGTGAGACAGCCATGAATACAACCAACATCACAGGACAGGCTTCGTGCCTGTCCTTTTTTTGTTTCTCTATTTCCTGTGTCCTATTTCGTAGGGGCGAAAAAACTTTCGCCCATTTGTCTCTTTCTTTTGTGTCCTTTTTCGTAGGGGCGCGGCATGCCGTGCCCATTTAGTGTTTCATTATTTTTCTGTGTCATCCTTCGGCTTCGCTCAGGATGACACAGAAAACAAATGACATGACACAGGAAAGAAATGACATGACAGAGAAAAACACAAAGAATACGGCCTGTGTAATATTGTTCAGCGAGAAATAATGGTCGTCTTGGACCGTTGAACTAGGTATACTCCGTGTCCACAATTCTGAGTCCACAGAAAGGACCCGTTCATGACCAATCGCGCCCAAGCCTCCATCACCCGTCGAACTCTCCTGCGGTCCTGCGGGATTGCTCTCGCGGCCTGTAGTACACCTGCCGCATTTGCCCAAGCGGCCGAAACCAAACCCAAGCCCAAGCGCAATGTTCTTTTTCTTTATGTAGATGACCTGCGGCCAGAGTTGAACTGTTATGGAAAGAGTGACATCGTCAGTCCGGGCATCGACAAGCTCGCGGAAATGGGTGTGGTTCTCAACAAGGCCTATTGCCAATTCCCCCAGTGCATGCCCTCGCGCGTGAGTACTCTCAGCGGGAAATATCCAATAAAGCGGGAGGGACTTCTGCGGCAATTGTTGCCCAAGGGTCTGCCGTCTCTGCCGGGACACTTCAAGGCCAACGGCTATGACGCGATTTCCATCGGAAAGGTCTACCACACCAACAGCGACGACCCGAAATCGTGGACCAAGCGCTACACCGAGACCTTCGCGGAGGAGGACCTGCACGACGGTTGGTGCTCGGGATATCAACTGGAGAAAAACAAGAAGGCCGTCAAGGCTGGCAATAAGAAGGCCCGCGATTTGACCGAATGCGTGGACGCGCCGGACAGTGCCTATCCCGATGGACAGATTGCCGACCTGGCCATTGCCGAACTCAAGGCTCACGCTAAATCGGGCAAACCGCTGTTTCTCGCGGCGGGATTCTATCGCCCGCATCTGCCCTGGGCTGCACCGAAAAAATATTGGGACCTCTACGACCGCGATACAATTAAAATCAGCGACAAGCAGTCGTTCCCCCTTCACGCCATTGGCCGCAGTACATGGTGCGACATGCGCCATTACGGTGATGCTGAAGTCAATGGCGCCAATCTTCGCAGCAATCAGACCGCCAAGAGTTATCCGGTGTTGTCTGATGCGAAACAGCGCGAACTCATTCACGCCTACCGCGCCAGCGTCAGTTTTGTCGATGCCCAGATCAAGCGCGTTCTCGACGAGCTGGAGACCTTGGGGATGGCCGAGAATACGACCATCGTTCTCTGTGGCGATCACGGTTGGCATCTCGGCGAGTACAAGCTTTGGGCGAAGGTGACCTGCTATGAAGAATCGCTCCAGGTGCCGATGATCGTGGCTGCGCCGGGCGTGTTTGCCTCCGCCAAGAGCGAAGGCCTGACCGAGCTGGTGGACATCTATCCGACTGTGTGCGAGATGAGCGGTTTGGCGATTCCCGCCCACGTCGAGGGCACCAGCATGGTCCCGCTTCTGAAAGATCCCACCCGGGAGTGGAAGACTGCCGCGTTTTCGGTTTGGGCAGGTGCCAAGAGTATGCGGACCGCCCGCTATCGTCTCACGGAGTATGCCAAGGCTGCGCCCAAGGGGTCCAAGACTCAGCTGCCCTCAAAGTTGCGTTATGAACTGTACGACTACCAGGCCGAGGTGCCTGGCGGCGTGAACCTTGCGAAATTGAAGAAGCACGAACCGCTTCTCAAAACCCTCCTCAAACAACTCCACGCAGGCCCCAAAGCCGCCAAACCGAAATCGAAATAGGCCGCGTGGGTGCTTTGCGAAGTGTCCTTGGACCTATAGCCTGTTTCATCATTTCTTCGGGAGGCGAGGGGGCAGGGCGGGGAGCTTGATCATGCCGACATTGCCTTCGCGCGGGGTGCCTTCGGTATCCGAATCGAGGAAGAGGAGCAGGCCGCCGTCGCGGCAGGGCGTGAGCCATTCGGCCGCATTGTGGCCTTGCTTGGGTTTGTGGTAGAAGTAGTGCCACAGGAGTTTTCCGGCGGGGTCGGTGCGGAGAACCCACGCGCCCCAAGTATTGCGCGGGTCGGGTTTGAGGCGTTTTCCGGTGGGTTCAATTCCGCTCCCGCACGCCAGGGCGAATCCGCCATCGGGGAGCACCTTGACACAGTAGCACTCATCGTACGTCCATTTGGGATCCCCGCCGATGGGCTCGCCGAAGGTTTTTTCCCAGAGCATGGTGCCCGCCTTGTCGACGCGGACCAGCCAGGCATCCCAGCCAGCGGAGTGGGAGGTGGTATGGCCGGCGAGGATGAATCCGCCGTCGGGCGTCGGGTCGAAATCGAAACATTGGTCGTTGCCCGTGTGGCCATAGGTCTTGTTCCAGAGGACCTTTCCCGCGGCATCGGTTTTCAGCAGGCAGGCATCCTGATGCTCGGTACCCTTGGTTTCGGCCCAGATCGTCGTGCAGATGGCGAATCCCGTTTTGCCGACGGTGTGAACCTTTGCGCCTTGGGATACGGGGAGCTCGCATTTCCAGAGCAACGTTCCCGCCGCGTCGGTTTTCAGTAGCAGGCCTTTGGCTTCCTCTGCGATGAACCCGACCTCGCGGGATTGGTTGTTCGTGAAGCCCGTTGCGATGATGCCGCCGTCGGGGGTGAGGTCGATTCCGCGGATTGCACCATAGCGTTTGGCGGGATAGGATTTCGTCCAGACGGTTTTTCCGTTCTGGTCGAGTTTGACCAGGCCCGGCTGGGAAGAGCGCTTGGCCGAGAGTGCGCCCCCGAGGATGTACCCATCGGCGACCTCCAGAATGCAGCGGCCTTCTTCCTGGGTCTTGGGCTGGCCGATGATGCGCTTCCATTGCAACTTGCCTTTTGCATCGGTTTTGACCACCAGCAGGTCTCCGCGAGAGCGCTCGGTTTTGGCGGTGATCCCAACGGCGATATAACCTCCATCGCGAGTTTGGAGTCCTTCGATGACGTGGTCGCCGCCGTGCGTGCCTTGGCCGCAGACCCATTCGGGTTGGAGGTTGGACTTGGCAATGCCAACCGCCCATACCATAGAGGCATATGCGAAGAGGACGCACAGGATGGATGCAATTCGTCGGGACATAGGTTCTCCAGTGGGATAGAGGAAAATTTATGGTCCTCAAACCGAGAGGAGATGTCAAGACATTCCCGAGAAAAGATCTATGTGTCCGCCGATTCATACCTGGGTATTGCTGGCAGGGGGTTGGGGCATATTGGCCCCCTGTTGAGAAAAGTGTGATTATATTTGGATTTTTACAAAATTTCGTAAAATTCAGGAAAATTTCGTATAATTTTGGCTATTATTGACAGATTGCCCTTGCGGGGGCGGCGGATTCTGGTATAATTCCGCTCCTTACCTACGGATGAACTTCCATTTATCCAGACGGTTAGTTGAATCCCTCATGAGGTCCCGTTTTCGCAGACTATTCTTAGAAAACAGGAAACCAGTGAGGAGATCCTGCTGTATAACTCGGCCAGGCCGGGCATGGCAGGACTCGCAGAAGGTTGCATCAGGCGACGCGAGATAAGACGACCGGGCCGCTCTCACCGAGCAGCTTACTTCGTCTCGATCCCGCAAAATCCGTGTGGATTTGTGTCGCATATCTGTTGTAACGGGACCAATTATCGAGAGTTACGAGCACTATGCGCTGAGATTGTATGATGGGTTTGTCCCACGATACAGACGTTCTCAGCCATGACCACACAATGGCCAAAGACCTAAACAAGTTGCGCAATATCGGCATCATGGCACACATTGATGCGGGTAAGACGACCGTCACCGAGCGAATTCTCTTTTTCGCCGGGCGGACGTACAAGATCGGCGAAGTCCACGACGGCACGGCTGTCATGGATTATCTCGTCGAAGAGCAGCAGCGTGGGATCACCATCACCTCGGCGGCGACGTCGTTGGAGTGGGACGGCCATCCGATCAACCTGATTGACACCCCCGGGCACGTCGATTTCACCATTGAAGTCGAGCGCAGTTTGCGCGTTTTGGACGGCGCGGTGGCGGTATTCTGTGGCAGCGGCGGCGTGGAAGCGCAGTCGGAAACGGTGTGGCATCAGGCCGACCATTACGGCGTTCCGCGCATCTGCTTCGTGAACAAAATGGACCGCATTGGCGCCGATTTTGACCGCGTCGTGGGCGAAATTGAGAAGCGCCTCGGCGGTAAGCCACTTAAAATGCAAATCCCTATGGGAGCTAGTGATACATTCGTAGGCCAGATCGATCTGTTGGATCGGAAGGCCTATTTTTATGACCCCGATGGCGTGGCGACCACGTTGCGCGTCGAAGAGGTCCCGGCCGAGTATTCCGACGACGTCGAATTGCTTCGGGCGGAGCTGATTGAACGGGCCGTCGAATGTGATGACGACCTGATGGAAAAATATCTCGGCGAGGAAGACATTTCCAACGCCGAAGTTCGCGACGCGGTCCGCAAAGGAACGCTCGCAGGCGAGATTCACCCGGTGTTCTGCGGCAGCGCACTCAAGCACATCGGCATCCAGCCGCTGCTCGACGCGATTCTGTCGTATCTCCCTTGTCCGCTTGATGTTCCGGCGATTGTCGGCCACGAGACAATGGAAGCAGACTCCAAAGAAATCGAGCGCCACCCCGACCCCACCGAGCCGTTCAGCGCGCTCGTGTTCAAAATTATCTCCGACAGCCACGGCGACCTGAGCTTTGTCCGCGTCTACAGCGGCACGCTCAAGAGCGGCACACGCGTGCTCAACAGCACCCAGGGCAAGAAGGAGAACATCAGCCGACTGGTGCTGATGCACGCCAAGCAGCGCACACAGATTGACGAGTGCGTCGCGGGCGATATTGTCGCGATCATTGGACTACGTAAAGCGTGGACTGGTGATACCTTATGCGACCCCAAGAATCCTGTGATCCTCGAGCGCCTTGACGTGCCCGAGCCTGTGATCACCATGTCGATCGAGCCGCGCACCAACGCCGACAAGCAGGACCTGGTTGACGCTCTGGAGACCCTCCAGCGCGAAGATCCGAGCTTCCACTATTCGGCCGACGCGGAAACGGGTCAAACCGTGATCTCCGGCATGGGCGAATTGCACCTCGAAATCATCAAAAACAGGCTCGTTCGCGATTTAAAATTAGAAGTACGCGTCGGCAAGCCGCGCGTCGCCTATAAAGAGACGATCCAGAAAGCGGTTGAGAAGCGCGAAGTGCTTCACCGTGACCTGGGCGGGAAGATTCACTCCGCGACCGTGCGGTTGCGAGTCGAGCCATACACCCCAGAAGAGGGTGAGGACACGATTTGCTATGTCGACGCCTATGAAGACCGGGATTTCCACAAATCGCTGCGCGCGGCCATCGCCGAAGGCGCACACGATGCGGTGAGTTCCGGTCCGCAAGCGGGCTACGGGATGCTGAACGTGAAAATTACGCTTCTCGACGCAGAATCTGACGAAAATTCGAGCGATATTGCCTTCCAGCAGGCGACGGTAATTGCCGTCAGCCAGGCCATCGAAGCGGCGAGTCCGGTCTTCCTTGAGCCGATGATGTTGCTGTCGGTTGCGACGCCGGATGAGTACCTCGGAAGCGTCGCTGGTGACCTCGCTGGCAAGCGTGCGATCATCCGAAACCAGGAGCTTCGCGGCAAGCAAACGGTGCTCACCGCCGACGTTCCTCTGGGCGAATTGTTCGGTTATACGACGACACTTCGCTCGCTGAGCCAAGGCCGCGCGAGCGGGTCGATGGAACCCAAGGGCTTCCAAGTTGCACCGAAGCAAGTTGCCGACACGATTTTGCAGTTCGGATAAGCGCGAAACAGCGCAAAAAAAGAGCAGAAAAATGAAGAGCGAAACGCGCGGAAAAGCCCTGAATAGGGGGTTAAATGAACCGCGCTGATAAAAAACGAAAAAAAGGCTGAATTTCCGTTGACTTTGGCGGCTAAATCAGTATCTTGCTACGACCCGTTCACGAGACGGGCTGTATCCTCACGGAACAAAACACACACTGGTACGAATCAGGAACCCACAATGGTACAAGACAAAATTCGAATTCGAATGGAGGCCTACGACCACCGCGCTCTGGATCTTTCAGCGAAAGAAATCGTTGAACAATCTGGCCGCACCGGTGCTCGGGTCTGTGGTCCAATTCCGCTGCCCACGCGTATCGAACGCTATACGGTTCTTCGGAGCCCGCACGTGAACAAGAAGTCACGTGAGCAGTTCGAAATGCGGACGCACAAGCGGATTATCGACATCTACGAACCGACTGTCCGCACGGTCGAGGCGCTCAACCGCCTCGTTGTCCCCGCTGGCGTCTTCATCAAGATCAAGGCCTAGTCCCTGGTCCGCTGATAGCTAAGGAGCTTAGAACATGTTTCCCGCACTACTGGGTAAAAAAATTGGCATGACGCAAGTCTACGACGAAGCCGGCATACTGTCCCCCGTGACAGTTGTCCAGGCGGGTCCGTGCACCGTGCTTCAAGTCAAGACCGACGAAACGGACGGCTACACTTCGGTGCAGCTCGGTTTCGGCGAAAAGAAATTGCAACGCTCGACCAAGCCTGAGATCGGTCATGCGAAGAAGGCCTCGGCCACTCCTGCGAAGTTCGTCCGCGAAATTCGCGCAGAAGAGTTCCCCGATGGCACGGAATTGGGCGCGACACTCGACGTGAATGTCTTTGATGGCATCAAATACGTTGACGTTGTCGGCACGTCCAAGGGTAAAGGCTTCGCCGGTGTGATGAAACGTCACAACTTCGGCGGTCTCGGCGACGGCCACGGTGTGCAGCGTAAGCACCGCACCGGTGGTTCGATCAACGGGCACGGCACGAACCTCGGTACCGGTCCGACCCTCAAAAAAGGTAAGCGCATGTCCGGCCATATGGGCCACGAGACGTGCACCAGCCGCAACCACGCGTTGATTCGAATTGACAGCGAAAACGGCCTGTTGCTGATTAAGGGTCCGGTTCCGGGCCCCAACGGTGGCTATGTCGTGATTCGTACATCGAAGACCGCGAAAGCGAAGGCCTAAGGATAGCATCATGATTGAAGTCCCCGTATACAATACAGACGGTAAGCAGGTCGATACGCTTCAGGTCGAAGAGTCCCTCTTCGGCACGGAAGTCAATTGCGACCTGGTTAAGCAGGCCGTGGTGACCTACCACGCCAACACACGTCAAGGATCGGCCAAAACCAAAAGCCGCTCCGAGAAGGCTTACTCCACCAAGAAGATGTACCGCCAGAAGGGCACGGGCAACGCCCGTCGCGGCAGCCGCCGCTCCCCAGGTCTGGTCGGTGGTGGACACACCTTCGCCAAGCAGCCTCGCGATTTTCGCAAGAAGCTGCCCCAGAAGATGCGCCAGGCCGCTGTTCGCAGCGCGATCCTCGCAAAGCTTCTCGGTGGCGACCTGTTGGTTCTCGAAGGCCTTGCCTGCACCGAACCCAAAACTAAGGCGATGGCCGGGGTTCTCACGAACCTGGGTATCAACCGCAGCTGCCTGCTGGCCCTGGCTGAGCGCGACTCCAACGTCTACCTCTCCAGCCGCAACCTGCAGGACCTGACGGTTCGCATCACTGAAGAACTGAACGCCTACGATGTGGCGACGCGTCAAAAGATGATCGTCACCTCCGATGCGATGAAACAGCTTTGCAAGCAGGAGGCGTAACCGTGAAGACTGACGTATACGACATCCTGGTGCGCCCGCTGGTGACCGAAAAGGGCACCGATCAGGCATCGGAACTCAACGCATATGCGTTCGAGGTCGATCTCCGCGCGAACAAGGCGCAGATCAAGCAGGCCGTCCAGACGATCTATGGCGTGAAAGTGATTTCGGTCCGTACCATGACGCGTAAGGGCAAGCCCCGTCGCGCCGGCCGGACCATGACACACACGAAAAAGTGGAAAAAAGCGATCGTGATTCTTCATGAAGAAGATCACATCGACCTGTTCTAAGAAGGGTTTGGTAAAACACAATGCCAATCAAAAAATACAAACCAACTTCCCCTGGGCGCCGGAACTCGTCGGTCAATATCCGCGAAGCGGTAACGACCACGACCCCGGAAAAGTCGCTCCTCTTGCCTCTTAAGAAGCATGGCGGACGCAATCACCACGGGAAAATCACATCGCGACACCGCGGTGGCGGCCACAAGCGCCGGTACCGCATCATCGACTTCAAGCGTCAGAAAGACGAGTGCAACGCCACCGTCATGACGATTGAATACGATCCCAACCGTACCTGCAACATTGCGTTGCTCCAGTACGAAGACGGCGTCAAGCGCTACATCCTCGCCCCGCTGGGCATGGAAGTGGGCCAGACGATTGTCTCGGGTGAAAAAGTCGAGCCGAATGTGGGCAATACCATGCCCCTGAGCAATATCCCGCTCGCGATGAACATCCACAACATCGAGATGACGCCCGGTCGTGGTGGCCAAATGGTCCGCACGGCGGGTGGCTCGGCGAAACTGGTTGCCCGCGAAGGCAAGAAGGCAACACTGCTTCTTCCCAGCGGCGAAATGCGCGTGGTTCACGCGAGCTGCCGTGCGACGCTCGGCCAGCTTGGCAACGTGGAACACATGTCGATTCGCTGGGGCAAGGCCGGTCGGAAACGCCACCTTGGTCGTCGCCCGCACGTTCGCGGTAGCTGTATGAACCCCGTTGACCACCCGATGGGTGGTGGTGAAGGCCGGCGAGCCGGCGGTCGCCACCCCTGTTCGCCTCAAGGCAAGCTGTCTAAGGGCGGCAAAACCCGTAAGAGGCATAAACCTTCGAATAAGCTGATTCTCCGTCGCCGTCGCAACACGCGGCACGGTCAGCTGACACTATAAGACTGGGAGTAACCCATGACTCGTAGCTCAAAAAAAGGTCCGTACGTGAACGAAAAGGTCTACATGAAAGCCATGAAGGCCAAAGAAACCGGCGACCGCTCGCCGATCAAGACCTGGAGTCGTGCCTGCACGATCCACCCGGACTTCATCGGCCAAAAGTTCGCCGTTCATAACGGGAAACAGTTCATCGATGTCCTCGTCACCGAAGACATGGTGGGCCACAAGTTGGGCGAATTCAGCCCGACTCGTAAATTCCGTAGTCACACGGACAAATAGTAGTAATCGTTCGGCAGGGCGCGCGACGCCCGCGAACGGTACAGACCCCCAACTTTGGAGCATCTACCGATGGCTTGGACAGCAACACATCGACACGCCCGAATGAGCCCGCGCAAAGTGCGTTTGGTGGCGGACATGATCCGCGGCCGTAACGTCGGCGAGGCGCTTAGCATCCTGAAATTCACGCCGAACCGTGCAGCCGGAATGATCGCTAAGGTCATCCAAAGCGCAGCGGCCAATGCGGTCGACCGCGACGAAACAGTGAATCCTGATTTGCTGGTCGTGAGCGAAACACAGATCAACGAAGGCCCGACGATGAAGCGGTTCCAACCGAAGGACCGTGGCCGGGCACATCGGATCCTCAAACGCAGCAGCCACATTATCGTGACTGTGGAAGAAGGTAAATAATGGGCCAGAAAGTTAATCCAATCGGCTTCCGCACAGGCATTACCCTCGGCTGGAAGAGCCGCTGGTTCGCTCCCAAGAGCAACTACGGTGAATTCCTGGTCGAAGATGCCCGAATCCGCAAGTTCCTCGACCACCGTCTCAACCGCATCCCTCCCTTTGCTGGAGTGAGCGCGATCGAGATCGAGCGTACCCGCGAAGAAGTGAAAGTGATCGTCAAGAGCGCTCGTCCCGGGATCGTGATTGGTCCCAAGGGCGTTGAAATTGAGAACATCAAGAAAGCTCTTGAAGACCTCACGAATCGCCGCGTGAACGTGAACGTCGTGGAAGTTCGCAACCCGGACCTCAACGCACAGCTCGTCGCCGAAGGCATTGCCGAACAGCTCAAACGCCGTTCGAGCTTCCGCCGGACGATGAAGCAGCGCGCGGAATCGACGATGCAGGCTGGCGCCAAAGGCGTGAAGATCATGCTTTCGGGTCGTCTTGGCGGCGCAGAAATGTCCCGCAGCGAAATGACCTGCCTCGGCAGTGTCCCGCTTCACACGCTCCAGGCAGACGTGGACTACGGCTTTGTTCCGTGCTTCACCACCTACGGAGTGATCGGCGTGAAGGTGTGGATCTATCGCGGCCTGTTCGGCGAACAGCCGACCGAAGAAGAACTGAACCGTCGCAACAATGCAGCACGTGGCGATCGCCGTGGCCGAGGCCGCGGACGTCAAGGTGGCGGTGGCGGCGGACGTGGTGGCCAGGGCGGCCGCAAGTAATACAGACTCTAAACGAACCGAGAGGGTAACTCCATGCCTCTGATGCCAAAACGATACAAATACCGCAAATGGCAGCGCGGAAAAAACCGCGGAATGGCCAAAGGCGGCAACTACGTCTGCTACGGCGAATATGGCCTCCAATGCCTCGAACTTGGGCACATCACTGCCCGTCAGATCGAAGCTGGCCGTGTCGCAGCGACACAATTCCTTCGCCGTGAAGGCAAGGTCTACATTCGCATCTTCCCCCATAAGCCCGTGACCTCCAAACCGTTGGAAGTTCGTATGGGTAAGGGGAAGGGTGAAGTCAGCCGCTGGGTCGCTCCGGTGCAACCTGGCCGTGTCCTCTACGAAATCGGCGGCGTTCCGGAAGACCTTGCAAAAGGCGCCTTCCAACGTCTCGCACACAAAATGCCCGTTCGGTGCCGGATGATCTACCGTCGCCACGGCTTGTAAGAAGGAGAGATCATGAAGACCGAAGATATCCGCAAACTCTCCGACGAAGAGCTCCAAGGCGAACTCGTTCGCCTCAAACGTCACCTGTATGACCTGCGTAGCCAGGCGGTGACCGAAAAGCTCGAAAATCCGTCCCAACTGGGCAAGACCAAGCGCGACGTGGCCCGTGTAAAAACAGTCATTCGCGAACGACTCGCTAACTAATGGGTGAAGCCATGACCGAAGATGCGAAACAAACAACAATGAAGCTCCGTCGTGCCCGCGTGGGTGAAGTGACGAGCATCAGTGGAACCAAGAGTGTGGTTGTGACGGTGGAAAACCTCGTCCGCCACGCTCAGTACGGCAAGTATATCCGCCGGCACTCGAAGTTCCAGGTCCACGACGAGAAGGGCATTGCCCGCCTCGGTGCCCTGGTCGAAATCGTGCCCTGCCGTCCGCTGAGTAAAACCAAGGCCCACCGCGTAGTGCGGGAAGTACGTCCCCCCGTGGGCGTCCAGGCATAACTGAGGTATAGACGATGATTCAACAAGAATCCAGACTGGAAAGTGCAGACAACACCGGCGTCCGTGAGCTGGGGTGCATCAAAGTGCTCGGCGGGTCTACGACTCGTAAGCACGGGATGACCCGTCGGACCGCGAGCGTGGGTGACAAGATTGTCTGCAGCGTCAAGAAGGCGATCCCCGGCTCGGCGATCAAACAAGGCGAAATCGTTCGCTGCGTGATTGTTCGCACGAAGTACCCGGTTCGTCGTAACGACGGCAGCTATGTCAAATTTGACTCCAACGCTGCAGTCCTGATTGACGAAAACGGCAACCCCAAAGGGACACGCATCTTCGGTGCAGTCGCTCGTGAACTCCGCGAGATGAACTACATGAAGATTGTCTCTCTCGCGAGCGAGGTAGTCTAATGGCAGCGCGTATTAAAAAAGGTGACATGGTCGTAGTCATCGCCGGTGACGACAAAGGTAAAACCGGCGAGATCCTGACCGTGAACAACAAACTGAACAAAGTCATCGTCCAAGGTGTCAACCGGGTCTATCGCCACATGCGTCCGACCCAGAAGAACCCCCAGGGCGGCCGGATCCAGAAGGAAATGCCGATCAACGCATCGAACGTGATGCCGATCGACCCCGAAACGTCCCAGCCTACGCGGGTTCGCTTCGAGACTTCTTCGGATGGCAGCAAGCAACGAATCGCAATCAAAAGCGGCAAAAGCCTCGGCGTTGTCGCCAAGGCGAAGTAGAGGACCCCACTATGGCACGGCTGTTAACACAATACAAAGACCAAATCGCTTCGGCGCTGAAAGACGAATTCAGCATCGGCAACGTGATGGCCATTCCGAAACTCGAGAAGATCGTGATTTCGATGGGCACAGGTTGGGCGAAGGACGAAAAAGCCCGCTTCGAAGTGGCGCAAAAGCAACTGACGCTGATCGCAGGCCAAAAGCCAGTGATCTGCCTCGCGAAAAAGAGCGTCAGTAACTTCAAGCTCCGCGAAGGTAGCCCCGTCGGCCTCAAGGCCACACTGCGCGGCGAGCGGATGTACGAATTTTTCGACCGTCTGGTGTCACTGGCGATTCCCCGCGTGAAGGACTTCCGCGGACTGAATCCCTCGGGCTTCGACGGGCGTGGCAACTACAACATGGGCCTGAACGAACAATCGGTCTTCCCGGAAATTGATCCGGTGTCGATCACGTTCAACCAGGGCATGAATATTTGCTTCCAGACCAGCACGAACAACGACGAACAGGCGCGGGCCTTGCTGAAAGCACTCGGCATGCCGTTCGCGACCAGTAACTAAGGAGACGGCGATGGCCACCAAAGCACTCATCGCGAAAGCCAAGCGCAAACCCAAATTCTCGACGCGCGTAATCCGCCGCTGCCAACTGTGCGGACGACCACGTAGCGTCTACCGGAAGTTTAAGATCTGCCGCATTTGCCTCCGAAAAATGGCAAATGAAGGTTTGATTCCCGGTATGAAAAAAGCCAGTTGGTAAGGTAAAGAGGAAAACACCCTATGAGCTTATCTGATCCCATTGCCGACATGTTGACCCGTATTCGGAACGCCCTGCGGAGTCGTCATAAAATCGTCACAGCCCCTGCGAGCAAAATCTGCGAAGGTATTTGCCGGGTGCTGAAAGACGAAGGCTACATTATGGACTACAAACGAATTGATGACGGCAAGCAGGGGATCCTTCGGGTCTACCTGAAGTACGGTCCTCTCGGTGAAGACGTTGTGACGGAATTGAACCGTCTCTCGCGTCCAGGCCGGCGACTGTACTCTGGCGTTGCGGGGATTCCCCGCCCCATCGATGGTCTTGGTATCTCGGTCGTCTCGACCTCGCTGGGCGTGCTCAGCGATCGCGAGTGCCGTGAGAAGAACATCGGCGGCGAAGTCCTCTGCGAAGTGCTTTAATCAGGAAGGAACTCTACCATGAGTCGAATTGGAAAACAACCAGTGGTCCTTCCCTCGGGTGTCAAGGCGACTCTCGACGGTCAAACTGTGACCATCGAGGGCAAGCTGGGCAAACTGACCCAGACCTTCCGCCCGGAAGTGACGATTACACTCGAAGGCGAGGAACTGATCGTAACCGCCCAAGATGACGAGCGCCAAACCCGCGCGTTCCACGGCCTGACCCGCAGCTTGATTGCGAACATGGTCGAAGGCGTCACGAATGGCTACGAGAAGAAGCTCGAAATCTACGGCGTTGGGTACGGCATTGAGCAGAAGGGCAGCACCGTTGCTATCTCCTGCGGCAAGAGCCACCTCGAAGTCGTCGCAATCCCTGAAGGCGTGACTGTGGATATCCACACCGGTCAGGCCCGTGGTGACACCGACCCCGCGAAGTTTGCAGTCAAAGGCTGCGACAAGCAGGCAGTTGGCGAGTTCGCTGCCCAGTGCCGCTCGAAGCGCAAGCCCGAGCCGTACAAAGGCAAAGGCCTCCGCTACGCCGGTGAGCACGTCCGTCGCAAGGTCGGTAAGGCCATGGCGGGTAAATAACCCTAAGCGCATTAACCTCTTACACACGAGGCAGGAATCATGAAGCGTGTTGAAAAGAAAATCGAACAGCGCATTCGCCGCAAGAAGCATGTTCGCAAGAAAGTAGCTGGGACGCCGGTGCGTCCGCGCCTGACGGTCTTCCGCAGTAACAAGAACATCTATGCACAGCTCATCGACGATGTAGCTGGCAAGACGATCTGTACTGCCTCGACCCAGGACGAGGCAATCTCGATCGAAGGCTCGGCCGGCAATGCCGCCGCCGCAGCGACCGTGGGAACGGCGCTTGCGGGCAAAGCCCTCGAACAAGGGATCAAACAAGTTGTGTTCGACCGGAATGGCTATGCCTACCACGGTCGGGTGCGTGAACTGGCCGAAGCAGCCCGCAAGGGCGGCTTGGAATTCTAAGGAGCGAACACTGTGGCTATGCAGAAACGTGAAAATAAGCGAGACGAGTTCCGCAACGCAACCGGCCTGGATGACAATGTCGTTCAGATCTACCGTTGCTCGAAGGTCATCAAAGGTGGGCGTAAGTTCAGCTTTGCCGCACTGGTTGTAGTTGGCGACGGCAAGGGCCGCGTCGGCATCGGCTATGGCAAGGCGAACGAAGTTCCCAATGCCGTTGAAAAGGCCAAGACGGACGCTTCGAAGAACCTCATTACGGTTCCGATGAAGGGCACGACCATTCCCCATAAAATCATCGGCCGCTGTGGTGCTTCGAGCATCGTGCTGGTTCCGGCCTCGGAAGGTACGGGCGTCATCGCTGGTAAGAAAGTCCGCCCGCTGTTTGAATTGGCGGGAGTTCGCAACCTCCTCAGCAAGGCCTATGGCTCGACGAGCCCCAAGAACCTGCTCAAGGCAGGCATGGACGCGCTGAGAAAACTTCGTACAGCAGAGACCGTGAGTGCTCTGCGAGGAGTGAAAGTCAAATGAAACTGGACGAAATTCTTTCAAAAGCAGGCGCCCACAAGAAGCGCAAACGCATAGGCCGTGGTACCGGCAGTGGCAAGGGGAAAACCTCTGGCCGCGGGCACAAGGGCTATGGCAGCCGCAGCGGTGCCAAGGACCGCATTGGGTATGAAGGCGGGCAATTCCCGCAGATCTATCGCAGCCCCAAACGTGGTTTTAATAACGCAAACTTCCGCAAGGAATTCCAGATTGTCAATGTGGCATGTCTTGAAGCGAACTTCGAAGACGGCGCGACCGTCAACGCGGAAACGCTTTTTGCAGCCAAGCTGATTGACGATTCCAAGAAACTCGTAAAGATTCTTGGCAATGGCGAACTCAAAAAGAAACTGACGGTTGTTGCCAACAAATACACCGCTTCGGCAAAGGAAAAGATCGAAGCGGCTGGTGGCAGCGCTGACGAAAGCTAATAAGTGAACCTGATAGCCAAACGGGTGTCTTGCCTTCGCCAAACAGGCGTTGCGGGAGAACCGTTTGGCTGTCTGTCTAAAAGGCAGGCCAACAGGAAAGGATTGAGATAATGGGATTTACGATTTCCAAATTATTGGCGGCAGTGATGCTGATTGGCGCAGGCCTCAACCGAGGCATGAACGGCGAAGCAGTAGAGGCATGGATCAACTGGCTTCCGGCGGCACCGTTGCTGCTGGCTGGCCTGTTTGTCATTTCTCGCACAGCCACGATTACCCCCTTTAACCTGTTCCGCTCTTTGGCGATCGGTGCATCGGGCTACGGCGCGATGCTTTTGATTACCTCGGGTCTGCCTGTATTGCAGGCGGTAGAAGGCGCGAAAATCGCTGCCAGTGTTCAACTGGCTGGTTCGGTGATCGTCGCTCTGGCGATCTACTATGCCTTGGTCAGTCCGTCGAACATCCGTACGACGCTTGAGCACATCTTTGCGATTCCCGAGTTGCTCAATAAGATTATCTTCACCCTTGCGCTGTTGGCGATCTATCGCATTGGCTTCTTCATCCCGATTCCGGGTGTCGACCCCGACGCAGTGGCCGACCTGGCGAAAACCCAGAAGACCGGCGCATTCGGCGAAGCTCTCCAGTATTACAGCATGTTCACCGGCGGCACGCTCTCCAAGAGTACGTTGTTCGGCCTGGGGATCATGCCCTACATTACCGCCTCGATTATCTTCATGCTGCTGAGCAATGTGGTGCCCGCTCTGGAAAAACTCCAGAAAGAAGGCGCCGCTGGCCAGAAGAAGATTCAGGAATACACGCGCTATGCAACCGTGATTCTGTGTCTGATTCAGGGCTGCATGTACATGGGCTACACGATCAGCCAAGTGCTTCCCAACGGAAGCCACCTGGTCTATCCCGAATACGCGCAGGGTGGAATGAGATTCCTGATCTTCATCGTTGGCGTTTCGTGTCTCACGACCGGGACGGTCTTCTTGATGTGGCTCGGGGAACAAATTGACCAGTACGGCATCGGCAACGGCATCAGCCTGCTGATTATGGCCGGCATCGTCGTCCGCCTGCCTCAGGCCATCGGCGAGCTGTTCCAGAACGCCCAGTTCACCTTTGGTGGCGGGGGATCAGTCATCGGGATTCCGAAGATGCTCTTCCTCGTGGCGTCGTTCCTGTTCGTTGTCGCCGGCTCGATTCTCATCACACAGGCCCAGCGGCGGATTCCGATCCAGCAGGCCAAGCAAACCCGTGGCCGCAAGGTCTACGGAGGCCAGCGCCACTATATGCCTCTGCGCGTGAACCACGGTGGTGTGATGCCGATCATCTTCGCATCGTCGCTGATGATTATTCCCAGCGTGGTCTTCGGCCTGCTCGAAAACACTTTCGCCGGTCCGACGTTTACGATGATTCGCAATTCGATGACGCCGGGTAGCTTTACCTACACGTCCGTCTTCGTGTTGATGATCTTCTTCTTCGCCTACTTCTGGACGACGGTGAACTTCCGTCCCAAGCAGATGGCTGACCAGCTGCGCGACATGGGCCACTTCATTCCCGGCCTGCGTCCCGGCAAGCGCACCTCGGACTACCTCGAAACCGTCATGGGACGCATCACCTATTGTGGCGCGGCGTTCCTGGCACTCATCGCGGTGCTTCCGAGTGTGATCGCTTCCAAGCTGGAGATCCCGTATTCGATCTCCGCGTTCCTTGGTGGCACTGGCCTTCTGATTATGGTTTCTGTCGCGCTTGACCTCGTCCAACGCATCGAGTCGCAACTCGTGATGCGGAACTACGGCGGCATGCTCGGCAAGAACACCCGGATCAAAGGTAGCCGGTAACATGCGAACGGTCCTTCTGGGCCCGCCCGGAGCGGGCAAAGGCACACAGGCCAAACGTCTCGCGGAGAAATACTCCATGGAGCACCTGTCCAGTGGTGATATTTTCCGCGCTGAAAAGGCGTCCGGAAGTGAACTCGGTGAGCAAATCGCCAAACGCATCGACCACGGTAAGTTTGTTCCCGATCCGATCGTCGTCGAAATGATGACCCGCGCAATTGTAGAAGCGGGAGAGTCCTTTCTTCTCGACGGGTTCCCTCGTACACTCGCCCAGGCGCGCAGTCTGGATGAATCCCTTGCGACCCGTTCGGCAACACTCGATCTGGTGATCCTGATCGAAGTGGCCGACGATGAGGTCGTCGAGCGCATCGCAGGCCGGCGGATCGCACCCGAGTCGGGTTGCGTGTATCATGTGACGTTCAACCCGCCCAAGGTCGAAGGCGTTTGTGACGAATCAGGCGAAGCACTGGTCCACCGCGCCGACGATTGTGAAGAGATCATTCGTCAGCGCCTGAAGACCTATCACGAGCAAACTCAGCCTGTGATCGACTATTATCGCAATTGCGAAGGCCTGGATATGTTTTCGGTGACGGGCACGAATAAAATGCCCGACGACGTGACCGAGTCGATCTTCGCGGCGATGCAACAACGAATCTGATCCAATCCCGCTGCGTGCGGGATTTTTTATGAAATGAGAACTCATGGTCTACCTGAAGAGCGAAAAAGAAATCGAGAAGATGTACGCTTCGGGGCAGCTGGTGCGCGAAGTCCTCGACCGTCTCGGCGAGATCGTGGCGGTGGGGATGACCACGGCCGATCTTGATGCCGAGGCTCAGCGCATCGCCCACGAGCGTGGCGCGGCGTGTCTGTTCAAGGGCTATCCAGGCCCGGGCGGTCCGTTTCCTGGCGCGATCTGCGCGTCGGTGAACGAGGAAGTGGTCCACGGGATCCCCTCATCTCGCGAGCTCCAGGACGGCGACATCATCAGCGTAGACTTCGGAATTTTGCTGGACGGCTGGTGCGGTGATTCTGCACGGACGTTCTGCGTGGGCGATGTCCCGGCCGAGACGCGCAAATTGGTCGACGTCACACGCCATTCGCTGGACATGGCCACTGCGCTTGCCCAGCCGGGCGGACGATGGTCGGAAGTGGCCACCGCCATGAGCGACTACATTCGCAGCCAGGGCTTCAGCGTGATCGAACAATACGTTGGCCACGGCATCGGCGAAGAAATGCACGAAGAACCGCAGGTGCCGAATTATGTCTCGCCGGAACTCCGCCGCCGGGACATTCTCCTCGAGCCTGGGCTGGTTCTCGCGATAGAGCCGATGGTCAATATGGGCACCAAACGCTGCCGCACCCTCCGTGATGGGTGGACGGTTGTGACCGCTGATGGCAAGCCTTCGGCGCACTGGGAGCATACGATTGCCATCACGGAGACCGGTGTGCGGGTGTTAACTGCATAAGATGCGAGAGTCATTCTTTGCCGGAATGAAAGAAAACCTAGAAAATTTGGGTTTCTTTCTTGACTGGGGGGGATGAATTCGTATAATTGCCGGACCTTATTCCGCCGCGACAGCGGTGGGGGTGTTTCTGCATGAAACGGTTGATAGGCTATAGAGCCAGTGAAATCAACGGTTTGCGGCAGATCGAAACTATGAAGCGAGGAACGATCATGAAGGTTAGATCTTCAGTCAAACGAATTTGCGAAAATTGCCGTGTGATTCGCCGCAAGGGTGTCTTGCGCGTAATTTGCACGAATCCCAAACATAAACAACGTCAAGGCTAATAGCCGGGCTTTAAAGCCAAGGAGACTCGTATGCCACGTGTAGCTGGTGTAGACATTCCCAATAACAGGCCCGTTTGGATCGCACTGCGATACATCCATGGGATCGGCCCGACCAAAGCACGCCAAATCTGTGATCGCATGGATATTCCGGATTCGCTTCGCGCGAAGGACTTGACGGAAGATCAGATCGCACATCTTGGTAAACTTCTGACTGAGGAGTTTGTGATCGAAGGAAACCTTCGCCGTCAGGTGAAGGGGGACATCGATCGCCTCAAGCAGATTTCCTGCTATCGTGGCCTTCGCCACCGTCGCGGCTTGCCCGTTCGCGGTCAGCGTACCAAGACCAATGCCCGCACCCGCAAGGGTCCCCGGAAGACCGTTGCCGGCAAGAAGTCGGTCAAGGAGATGCGTTAATCATGGCTAAGAGAAAACCCCGCAAGCATGTCACCCGTGGCATCTGCCATGTCAAAGCGACATTCAACAACACGATCATCACGTTGACAGATGTCAATGGTGATGTTCTGGTGGCCGCATCGGCCGGTAGCGTTGGTGGCTTTAAGGGCTCGCGTAAGAGCACTGCCTTTGCCGCGAACAAGGCCGCCGAAGCCGCAGCGAACAAAGCGCGTAAGATGGGCCTCCAGGAAGTGGAAGTCTATGTTAAGGGTCCCGGTGGCGGTCGCGAAAGCGCCGTGACGGGTCTCCAGGCTGCTGGTGTCAAGATCCTTTCGATCGAAGACGTCACGCCGATCCCGCACAACGGCTGCCGTCCGCCCAAAAAGCGCCGCGTCTAGTCGCACACGAAATTGATTGATGGCCTCTCGTCCCCTCCAGCAGGGCGATGGGCTTCGCGGGTCCCATCCCGCCTGTTGCTGGACGTTGCGATTGGCGAACAATCGTGGATTCGATAAGGAGAGTACGACATGGGACGTTATACAGGCCCGACAGACCGTCTGAGCCGTCGTGAAGGCGTGAACCTGATGCTGAAGGGCGCTCGCAGCCTCAACGGCAAAAGCGAACGCCGCATCGGCACACCCCCCGGGATGCATTCCTGGCGCCGAGGGCGCGTAAGCGACTACGGCATCCGCCTTCGTGAGAAGCAAAAAGTCAAACGATATTATGGCATTCGCGATCGTCAGTTCATGAACTTGTTCCGCGAATCCGAACGCATGACCGGCGCGACCGGCGTGAACCTGCTGGGGCTCCTCGAGCGCCGCTTGGACAACGCCGTGTACAAGCTGGGCTTTGCCCCCTCGCGCCCCGCGGCGCGCCAGGCAGTGGCTCACGGTCACATCAGCGTCAATGGTCGCAAGTGCGACGTTGCCAGCCGTCGGATTGCCGTCGGTGACACCATCAGTGTCAAAAGTTCAGAACGCTCGCAGAAGCTCATTCGCACCCAGCTCGAAGAGCTTGGCGAACCGCGTCTGCAGAACTGGCTGAAGCTTGATATGTCGAAGCTCGAAGGCGAAATCATCGCACTTCCGACCCGCGACGATATCATGCTGCCAGTGGAAGAGCAGCTGATTGTTGAATTCTGCAGCCGCTAAAACGAGCGGCTGACCTACGAATTTGGTGGACCAGGTGAGGATTGCGGAGAAGGATCTCCAAGAACACACCACGGTCCTGCCCAACGAGTTTTGTCGGACAAGGATGCTGGCAAATTTCGTGAACCCTTAACAGTCCGGAAGGACGGAGGCAACCCATGCGAATCAGATGGAGAGGCCTGGAACTGCCGACACGGGTGGTCCTGGATCAGGACGTGTCGACTACGACCTACGGGAAATTTTCGATTGAACCTTTCGAGCGTGGCTTTGGCACGACGGTGGGCAACTCGCTCCGCCGCATCTTGCTTTCTAGCCTTGAAGGTGCTGCAATTACCAGTGTGAAAATCACCGGTGCTCAGCACGAATTCACCGCGATTCCCGGCGTGAAGGAAGATGTCACCGACATCATTCTGAATGTCAAAACCCTCATTGTCAAAAGTTTCAGCCGCGAGCCGAAGACCATTAAGCTCGTCGCCAACGCCCCGGGCGAAATCACCGCCGGGATGATCGAAACTGATGGCAGCGTGGAAATCATCAACACCGACCTGGTGCTGGCAACGCTGACCGACGACGTGAACTTCGAAATGGAGATGACGGTCGAAACCGGCCGTGGCTACGTCACCAGCGAAGAACTCGGTGCGGGCGAGCAGGACCTCGGCGTGATCAACGTCGATGCCCACTTCTCCCCGGTCCGCCGCGTGCGCTACACCACGGAAGATACCCGCGTTGGTCAAAAGACCAACTATGACCGCCTGGTCATGGAAATCTGGACGAATGACACGCTGAGCCCGGAAATGGCTCTCGTGGAGGCTGCGAAGATTCTTCGCAAGCACCTCAACCCGTTCGTGCAGTACTTCGAACAAAGCGAGCAGGTCCTCGAAGCGGTTCCCGCCGAGACCAAGCCCGCCGTGGACGAAGAACTCCAGCGCAAGCTCGCGATGAGCGTCCAAGAGCTGGAACTGTCGGTCCGCGCGAACAACTGCCTCGAATCGGCCAAGGTCGAAACGGTGGGCCAGTTGGTATCGCTGCCGGAATCGACGCTGCTGAAAATTCGCAGCTTCGGCAAGACCTCCCTCCGGGAAGTCAAGAAGAAGCTGACCTCGATGAACTTGTCGTTGGGCATGCGGGTTGATATTCCCGATCCGGTTTGCATCGACATCGATGCCATGGAAGACGACTACGACAGCGAGACCGATCTCATTATCACTGACGAACCGACCGAAACCGAAGAATAACGCAACTGCGTAGGAGATAAGACTCATGCGTCACAGAGTGTCCGGAAAACAACTCAGCCGAACCACGAGCCACCGCCTTGCGATGCGTCGCAACATGGCCAGCTCACTGTTCGAGCACGGTACGATTCGTACCACGGTCGCCAAGGCCAAAGAGCTGCGCCCCTTCGTGGAGCGTTTGATCACCATGGCGAAAAAGAACACCCTTCACGCGCGCCGCTTGGTCATCAAGGAATTGAATGACCGTCGCATCGCCGCTGTGGACGAAAACAAACAGGTCCTCACCGACAAGTACGGTCTGGCCAAACTGCAAAAAGTCGAAGGCACCAACGTCAATTTGACGGTGGTCAAGAAGCTCTTTGACGAAATTGCACCGAAGTACGTGGACCGCCCCGGCGGCTACACGCGCATCATCCCCATTGCCGAACGTCGCATTGGCGACAGTGGCAAGCAGGTGATCATGCAGCTCGTGGGTGAAGACGATGCCCCCGAGAAGCGCAAGACCACCAAGCGCAGCCAGCGCCTCGCGAAGCTCCAGGAGTTCGCGGGTACTGCCGAAGCCGCCCCGGCCGAGGAAGTCGTCGCTGAAGAGCCGGCCGAAGAGGTCGTCGAAGACCCTGCGGCCGAAGAAGTTGCTGAAGAAGCGACCGAAGAAAAGGCCGAGTAGTCTCAGCCTGATCCAATCGATCCCAGTCCCACACAGCGCTTGTTGTGTGGGACTTTTTTATGCCCGCTGGCCCCTTGCAGGCGCGGGGGGCGGGCGGTACAATACGGGGCCCGAAAGGAGCTGTGCCATGAAAACCGATTCTGATTGCCTCTTCTGCAAGATCGTCGCGGGTGAGATCCCCTGTTGCACGATTCTCGAAACCGATGACGCGTTGGCTTTCATGGACATTGGCCCGATAGCCCGTGGCCACGTCTTGCTGATCCCCAAAACTCACGCCGAGACGCTCGATGCGCTGGATTCTTCCGCGATGGCGGCCACGGCGCGATTGTTGCCGAGTCTGGTTTCCGCGGTGCAGACGGCGACGGGCTGCCAGGGCGTCAATGTCCTGCAGAACAATGGCACGGTCGCAGGGCAGATCGTCCCGCATGTCCACTTTCACCTGATCCCCCGCGTCGAGGGCGACGCATTTACGTTCAACTGGCCGGCAGGAACCTATGACGAGGGCGAAATGGAGTCCCTCGCCATCAAAATTCGTAGCCGCCTCTAGAGAGAAATGATCGAATGAGTTTTACATGGAAAACATGGTTGGGTGTGTGGTTCGTGGTGTGCGCGGCGCTGGGATGCGACGAGGATTCGCGGAACCGTTTAATGGTGGAGACCAAGCCCCTGCAGGCAGATGTGTATGTCAATGACGTTCTCATCGGCAAGGCGCCCGTGCGGTGTCGGCTGATCGATAAGCGCCCCGAGGACCTGTGGGAACACCATGTGATTGAAGCGAAGAAGAAGGGCTATCAGACCGCCCGGAAGGAATTTCGCTATCGCAGTGGCGCGGCCTGGCTGCCGGAGCGTGTGACATTGACCCTCGAGCCGGCTCTGGAATCACCGGCGGAAGACCCCGTCGAAACCAAGACTGAACCCGAGCCCAAGGTCGAGGTGGCACCTGCGCCGACTCCCGAGCCTGCGCCCGAGGCGCCCGAGGCGCGCGAGGCCACCGCTCCCGCCAATCCCTATGCCCGAACGTCTCCGTGGACGACGCTTGCACCGCCGGCCGAGGCGACCCCCGGGTCGTCAGCGGCCCAGTCGTGGGTCGAGCCCAATCCAGAGCGCCGGATTACAATTGAGTTGCGTCTTGCTGCGCTCCAGGGCGTGCGTGTGATTCGTCAGGTCTCGGCATCGGGCCGATGGGACCAGCGTGAAACGCTCGTCGCGGAGCTGGTCAAGGTGCTGGTTTTTCCCGAGGACAACACGACCACCGCCGCGCTGGTGGAGTTGCACAATCGACGCGACACCTCCCAGGGCCAGGGCGCATCGTCTCAAATTACCCAGTCGGTGCTCGGCGCGTTGCAGCGCAGTGGCCGATTCAAGACGGTCGCGCGGCACAATTTCCGAACATTGCTCGGCGGGGATGGAAATCTCGAATCGACGAAAGTCTTGCAGGATCAGAGTGTCCGAACGGTACTCGCTGGTGTTCCGCATGTGATTCTCGGCGGGGTGGCGCTGGCGGATGAAGACACCGAGATCGAAGCCGCACGCAAGCGCGCCGAGTTGGCGGCCAAGAGAGAGGCCGAGGATCAGGCCCGTCGCCAGGCGGAAGAAGAACAACGGGCCGCCGAAGAAGCCCAGCGCGAAGCCGAACAGGCCGCCGAAGAAGAAAAGCGAAAAGCCGAACAGGCCGCCGAAAAAGCTGCCGAAGAAAAGGCTGAGGACGAGTCTGACCAAGACGACGACGAGTCCGACGATGATTCCGATTCCGACGACGAGGGGGATGAGCCCGAAGACGATGAACCCGAAGACGATGAGGATGAGGAAGAGGTTGCGCCCGAAGGTGTTACCGTTGAGCCGGTCAAAGAGTCGGCGGACGACGAGTAATCAGTTGAATTGGGCGATCACCGGCGCGTGGTCGCTGGGTTTGCCCAGAAACGCGGTTTTTCGTTCGTCGCGGTCGACGAAAATTGTAGCACAGCGTTCGGCCATCGATTCGGTCGCGAGGATGTGATCGATCCGCATGCCATGATTTTGCGGGAAGCTCAGATGGCGATAGTCCCACCAGCTGTAGATGCCGCCTTCGGGGTGTTTGGTGGCGAGCAGGTCGCCCAGTCCCCAATCGATGAGGCGGTCGAAGTGCGCGCGCACGGCGTCGTTTCCGATGCCCGTGTTGTGCCAGTAATAGGGGTTGTAGGCGTCGGCGTCGCGGTGGAGGATGTTGGTGTCGCCGCAGACGATCAGCCGCCCGTCGGGGTCGTGGTCGCGCTCGAGTTGGGCTTCCAGCGCGTCGAGCCAGCGAAGTTTGTAGGGATATTTGTCGCTGGAGAGGTCCGCGCCGTTGGGGATATAGACGCAGATCACGCGCACGCCGTCGATCTCGGCTGAGATCAGGCGCGATTGCTCGTCGAGCAGCTCGTCGCCCAGGCCGGTGCGCACGTCGGTGATGGGAGACCGCGAGAGGATCGCCACGCCGTTGTAGCTCGGCTGACCGTGAACGGCGACGTGATAGCCGGCGGCCTCGAACCCTTCATAGGGGAACGCGTCGTCGCGGCACTTGATTTCTTGGAGGCACACCACGTCCGGCTTGCGGCGGGCAAGCCAGTCGAGGATGCGGTCGAGGCGGGTGCGTACCGAGTTGACATTCCACGTTGCGAGGATCATGGCTGCATTGTATTCCCGCGGGCGGCCAATTGCAAACGGCGCGGCGGGGGAGTATAATCGGGGCCACTTCAGCGCCTCAATGATGGAAGGATCCGATTATGGCGAATTATTCAGAGACCATTCAGCGTGTCATGGACGAGTTAGGGCGGCTGCCGGGCATTGGTGCTCGCACGGCCGAACGTTTGACGTTTCATCTCCTCAAGGCGGCCGACGACGATGCGCTGGGGCTGAGCGACGCGATCCGTGATCTCAAAACGAAGATCCGCCCGTGCCGGCTGTGTTTCAATCCGACCGAGGAGGAATTCTGCGCGGTCTGCGCCGACAGTAGCCGAAATCGTTCGACGATCTGCATCGTTGAGCAGCCCAAGGATTTGTTATCGCTGGAATCGACCGGCGCGTATGGCGGCGTGTATCATGTTCTGATGGGGCACATCGCACCGCTGGAGAATATTGGCCCGGAAGACCTCACGCTCGATTCTCTGCTCGGCCGCGTGCGCACCGGCCAGCCGGACATCGAGACGGGTGAGCTGACGCCGATTACGGAAGTGATTCTCGCGACGAATCCGACGGTCGCGGGCGATGCGACGGCGCTGTTTATTCAGGAGATGCTGGCCGAGACCGGCGTGAACGTCAGCCGCCTCGCGCGCGGGCTGCCCGCCGGCGGACAGATCGAGTACGCCTCGCAAACCATTCTCGCCGACGCCATCAACGAACGCAAAACGCTGTAGAGAAGGCTGTAGGGGAGTAGGCGGTAGGCAGGAGGAAAAAGCGGAAACATGGCAGGCAAGACGCCTGCACCACAAGATACAAGTATATAAAAGAGACTCATGTTTCATTACCGGGGAAAGAAAATTATATGTGTCCCTTCGCGATGAATACACACGACCCTTTGCGAAATAGATGAGTCAGAGTATTCGGTTTCCCTCGGACAGGCCCGAAGGGCCGGCAGTGTGTAGCCGGGGGCGTAAGCCCCCGGAATGCGGCAAAACGAAAAGAGCCCCGAAGGGGCGAAAGAAACGCCCTTCCTACATTCCTCCTTCGCCTTTCAATGCTTGTAAAATTCACCGGGGCTTGCCTTAGTCTTTCCGGTCGCAAGCTCCCTCCAAGAAACTAAGGCCCCGGCTTTTGGGCGCCCACTACCGGGGGCTTACGCCCCCGGCTAAACACTGTTGCCCTTTCAGGGCAAAAACACCTGCTTCGCGATTGGATCTGCGTGGCTGTGTCGCGAGTACGCTCCACATTCCACGGCACCCTTTCAATTGTTTTTTGGGGGATCACCGGGCCCTCTTGTACCACGGAAATCATCGATGCACATAAAGAAAAAGGGCACCCAAAAGGGGTGCCCTGATAAGACGTGTCATGTGAAGTGGCGGGGAGGTTGTTTGCTGTGTCGTTTGTTTTCCTACAGCCTACAGCCTATGTCCTACTCTTTGTCGATGCCGTTGGCTTTGGGGGTAAAGTCCGAAGCCGTCAGGGGAGCATTGAGTTTGATGTCGTTGTAGATGTAGTCGCAGTTGGGTTTCTCTTCGCCGGTCCAGTCCCAGCCCACGATGCGAAGCGGCAGAAGCGTTTCGATGTCGAGGTAGATCTTGGTGAGTTTGGCGGGATAGTCTTTGCGCTGGACGGGGATGTGGCGATCAAGAATGATGCACGATTTCCCGTTGATCTTGGCAAAGCCGCCGTGTTTCTCGACGCACTCGCCGCGCTGACGGGCGGCCTGGTATACGTCGATAAGATTCTGGTAGGCGCTGATAAAGCCCGCGTCGGTGATCGGGCGAAGGCTGGACTTTTTCACTTCCGCGCAATCCGGCAGCCGCGACACCGAGCCATCCGCGAGGAGGCGGAAAAGGCCGTGCGTCGGGCGCACGATCATCTGGCTGCGGCCATCCTTGTCCAGGTAGCTTCCCTCGACGTACAGCATGCGGTCGCCGCTGAGGTTCGAGGCCCCCTTGACGACGGCGATGGCGACGCGGAACGGTTTCTGGGTGAACTTCACGTTCAGGGTCTGATACGAGCCGCGCTTGCCGTTGATCTTCTCCATCTTTTCCATCGTCCAGGTATAGTTGTTGACCTGCTGGGCGATAAAGCGATCTTTCGCGAACTGCAGCAGCTGAACGTGGTCTGTTTCGGCAAGCTGGGTGAGCCGTTCCTTGTGGCTGGCGGCATCGGCCCCCATTACTTCAATTTTGGAATCGGGGTTGGTGGCCTTCACATCGTGGATGGTGTACCAAAATCCGCCAATGGCGGCGATGGCCAGCAGGGTAATGATCAGCTTCTTCTTATGTCTCCGCTTGGGTTTCGACATCGTGTTCCTCTGTATAGGTATCAGGCATGCGCCCGTCGTCTGTAGTAGGTTGCAGGAAGACCCCTCCACCACATCGGTGAAGTAATTCCGCGCTATTGGATATATCGACCAAACCCGCTCCCCACTGCACTATTCTCAGCGGGAGTCCGGAAAAGGTTGGTCTCTATTCAAAGTGTAGCAGGAATTTCGGAATTCTGTTGGGAAAAACGATAAAAGTTGTGAAAAATCATTAAATGGAAGTGTAGTCCAGAAATCCAGCATTGGGGAAAACGTTCCGGGCTGAACTGTCGGGGCGGTTGTTTTTCGGGCCAGGCCGCGGGAAATCAATTGGATGTAGTCGTGTATGAAAATGACCACTGTCGCGCGGGTTGTGGGGGATTGAAGTCGATTTCAATCCGGAATAACAGGGGCAAAAAAGAGATCACCCTACGTTGTCCACGGGGTTATCCACGGGATGTGGATAAGTTGTGGAGGAAAGTTTTTTTTCGCGGGAATACGCGCCAATAGAAAAGCCAAAAGGGCTGTGGACAAGAAAAGGGAAAATGGGTGGTTGACCGGGGGGATTCAACTCCGTACATTGTCTCTCGTTCAGCCGAGGGCCGAACCTCCGCAACGGATCGCGGAGTGGAGAATGCATGGAAGCTTCTCTTAATTTTCAGGTGAGAAAGTACCCCGCAATCATGGCCAACCCGACGCACATGCCAGTGAGTAAAGATCAAATGTATGCGGAATTGCAGAAGCGAATCGGCCCCCAACGATACAACGCATGGTTTCGTCATGGCACACGTCTGGAGCTCGAGGGCGAGCGTCTGGAAGTGGCTGTCCCGAACTCGTTCGTCGCCAATTGGATCGAGCAGCACTATCAGGGCGCTTTGACCGACGTCGCGAGCGAACTCTCCGGCGCGCCCGTGAACGTGGTCATCTCGATCGAGCCAGACCTTATCGGCGAATGCAGCCGACGCAACCTCGACCAACAGGCCGAAATGGTCAACCGCGTGACCCAGGGACGAATCCGCCCGCGCCAGGTCGTCCGCCGCGCAGAACTCAGGCACAGCCTTGACGACTTTGTGATCGGAACGAGTAACCGCCTCGCCTTCCAGGCTGCAATGGCGACCGCCGAGGGCAAGCATCCCCAATTCCGCCAGCTCTTTTTGCACGGCTCGTGCGGCGTGGGCAAAACCCACCTCCTCCAGGGCATCTGCAACGAAATTCAGCGTCGCAGCCGCGGCCACGGCGAAGAACTGCGTTGGCGCTATGTCTCCGGCGAGCAGTTCACCAACGAATTCGTCGCCTCGGTGCGCAATCGCAACGGCGCGGCTGAGTTCCGCAAGAAATATCGCAAGCTCGACCTCTTGGCAATTGACGACGTGCATTTCCTCGCCGCCAAGCCCGCCACCCAGGCCGAATTCCTCCACACCTTCAACGCCATCGAGTCCGCCGGAAAGCGCATCATCCTCGCCAGCGATACCCACCCCCAACTCGTGGGCGATCTCAACGAGCAGCTCTCCAGCCGCTTCATGTCCGGCATGGTCGTCCAGGTCGAATCACCCGACCGCCAGACCCGCATGGACATCCTCAAGCGCAAATCCGACGCGCTGGGCCTCGGCCTGCCCGAGGACGTGCAAGACTACATCGCCATGCACATCCGCAGCTCGGTGCGCGAACTCGAGGGCACGCTGGTAAAACTCTCGGCGCTGGCCGGGCTGGAAAACAAACCCGTCACCCTCGAAATGACACGCGACGCATTGGCCGACCACCTGGCCCGCACGGGCGGGGTGATCTCCCTCGGTGATATCGAAACCGTCGCGGCGACCTACTTCGGCGTCACGCCGGCTGACCTGCACTCTTCGCGCCGGACCAAAACAGTCTCCAGCGCGCGCATGGTCACGATGTTCCTCGCACGCAAATACACCACCATGAGCTATCCCGAAATCGCCCGTCACATGGGCAAGAACCACTCTTCGGTGGTCCTCGGGGTCCAGCGCTTCGAAAAACTTCTCGCCAGCGGAGCGCCCCTCTGCTGGACGAGCCCTGCAGGCGCCAAGTCGGTCCAGCCCGCAGAACTCATCGACATGCTCGACGGTCAACTCCGCTAGCGCACCGCGCCACGCGAAGTGTCCCAAGGGCATGCCAGAGTCGGAACGAATAACCGCCACGGAAGGATTCCACGGCGGTTTTTTCTTTTTGGGGAGTGGAGTTATTCTGTCTCGGTCGCTTCGAAGATGCCTTCAGCACGGTTTTTCTTGACGGCATCGTGGGCGAAGAGTTGGCCGTTCATTGCGATCCATACGCCGTGGGGGAGGGTCTGGACGGCCGCCAGGGCCGTGCCGAGGTTGAACGTGGCGTCGGAATGGACGAACGACCAAGGCCGCATCGCGCCCGTGAGGACGATCGTTTTGGCCAGGCCCGCTTTGGCGATCTGTTGCGCAGTTTCGACCATCGTGTCCGTCCCGTGAGTAATCACGATCCGCTCGGGCGCGCAACTTCGGCAACTGTTTACGACGCTTGCGCGATGGACGGAATCCATCTCCAGACTGTCGATGAGTTGATTGAGTTCGATTGCCACGTCGAGTGTGCAGCGCACCTCGTCGAGTAATTTGGGCAGGTGGGTCTGGTCGAGCGTAAGCTCCCCGCCGATCTCGTCATAGCGTTTGTCGAACGTGCCGCCGGTGATGATGAGTTGAATGGTCATGCCCCTTAAACTCAAGAATCGCGATTAGGTCTTGACATTTTTCCGGGTGGGGGCTACTTTTTGTCTGCGGGCAATCCGCGCCCATTGGGCAACAAGGAGATTCGGTGTGAGCAAACATAAAGACAGCAAGGTGTTGTTCGAAGCACTTTCGAACAAAAGCAGTTCCGGGCCGATGAAGGTTCCCGGCTGGATGAAGGATCAGACCGTCGAGGAAGATCCCGCCGTGGCTGGGGAAGCGGAGGGTGTGGTCGCGGACCTGCCCGAAGAAACGCCCCGTGGCCTCGACGAGCTGGACGCGGTTGTCACGCCTCCCGCGCCGACCCCGCCCCCGACCAAGCCGCGCCGCGCGGATGGGTATTTTTCCCGCGTGGACGAAATTCCAACGCCCACCGTTTCGGTGAGCTTGACGCAATTGATCGCCTTGTTGGTGACGGTGTTGCTGTTGCTGATCCTGTCGTTCTGGTTGGGCTATCGCACGGGCTCGCCCGACGGGCCGACCTCGGAGACCCCCGTATCCAAGACCCAGTCCAACGGCGGCTCGGGATCGTCCAAAACCCAGACCAAGACGCAGACCAAAACCAATGGCGGCGGCGGGTCGAGTGTGATTTCTCGCCACATTGATCCCAAAGCGCCCGTTCTCGCGGCGACGCCCGGCGAGCGGGTGTCCAATCGCTACTATCTCGTGATTCAGCTTCTTGGATCCGAGGCGGGCGACAAGACCGAGGCCGAGCGCATCAAAACATTCCTTGCCTCCAAGGGGGTTTCCGCCAGCGTGAGTCGCGGCGCCCAAAGCTCCGGCCAACAGTATTACATGGTCTGGGACCTGCTGGGCTATTCCTCTCGCCATGACGATTCCGCCAAGCAGCGCATCGCCGAAATCGAAGCTCTCGGCAAGGAATATTTCCGCCAGCACACCACCCACCTCTTCAAAGGCCCGTTCTATATCAACGGTCCCTCCGGCCGATAACCACAACCGTCAAGGTCGAACGTTGGGCATGTGGCACGTCATGCCGGAAATTCCTTCGCGCAGTACTTTTTTGCGAAGTTCGGCTTCGTAGCGGTCGGTGTACCATTCGCCGAGGATGCGGTCGAAATCTTTGCGGGTTTTCATGTCGACGAATGTCATGCGCAGTTTTCGCGCGTGGGGGTGGTTGCGGGCATATTTGATGCCGCATTTGCGCATGTTCTTGCAGCCGATGCGTTCGCCGTAGAACTCCAGCTGGGCGTCGAAGTGCTGGCGCATGACTTCGGCCTGTTCGGCGAGAGTGGGGACTTGGGGCTCGTCGCCGGCGAGGATGGCGCGGCACTGGCGGAAGAACCACGGATTGCCGATGACACCGCGCGCGACGACCACGCCGTCCAGCTCGGAGGTCTTGAGCAGTTCAATCGCGTGGTGGGGGCTGAGCACGTCGCCCGAGCCGAGGACGGTCCAGTCGGGAAAGTGCGCCTTGACGCGCCGGAGGAAATCCCAGTCGGCCGGGCCGGTGTATTTTTGTTCGACGCTGCGGCCATGGACCGTCAGCATCGCGCAGCCCGCATCGCGTGCGCCTTCGGCCATCTGCCAGAAATTTTCTTCCGTGTCGTCATTGTTATAGCGCTGGCGATTCTTCACCGTCACCGGCACGTCCACCGCATCGACCACGGCGTGGATAATTTCAATCGCGAGTTTCGGATCGTTCATCAGTCGCCCGCCGCGCTTGCGCTTGATGGCCTTGTTGACCGGGCATGCAAAATTCAGGTCCACCACGTCGAAGCCCTGGTCCGCGACCATCTTCGCGGCCGTGGCCATCATCTCGGGCGTATTGCCCACGAGCTGGCCAGCGAGGGGGTGCTCATCGTCGCCAAAGGCGATCAGCGACATCTGCTGTTTGGACTGGATCGCGATGCACGAATCGAGCATCATTTCGCTCGTGGCATACTCGCAACCCATCTGTCGGCACAGCCGCCGAAAGGGCATGTCCGAATAGCCCGCCAGCGGCGCGAGCGCGATGGGGAAGTCCACTTGCAAATTTCCGATGCGGAATGGTTTGAGTTCGAAGGTCATTGACGGTAGTATAGCGGCATGTGGATACGAATCTCAAGTTGCTTTCTGGCGATAATGCTGGTTGTGGGGTGTGACAGGCCCAAACCGCCCTCGCACCAGGCCCCGCCGCGGGTGGTGCGCTATGGTCCGGCCCGGGAACTTGCGACCCTCGCAGACCGGTCGATCAACGAGTCCAGCGGCCTGGCGGTGAGCTGGCGACAGCCCGGGCTTCTCTGGACGCATAACGATTCCGGCGACGGGCCAGAGCTGTTCGCGATTGACCATCAGGGCAAGACGCGCGCGCGACTTTGGATCGATGGCGCCCAGGCCCGCGACTGGGAAGACATGTGCAGCTTCCAACTCGACCAGAAGGCATGGCTGCTGATCGCCGATACGGGGGACAATGACCGCCGGCGAAAAATACTTACGCTCTATCTCGTGGAAGAGCCCGTCGTGGACTTCACGGCCCAGACCTCCCAACGGTTGCGTACCCGCCCGACCCAGGTCATCCGCCTTCGCTATAGCGACGGGTGCCACGATGTGGAATCCATCGCGTTTGATGTCTCGACGCGGACGATTTATCTGCTGACCAAGCGGAGTCTCCGCAAGTGCCTTTACGCGCTGACGCTCCCCGTCGAGAACGATCCCGATCGGACGCACATCCTTTCGCCAGTGGGAGTCGTCGCCGATTTGTACAGCCCCAATGCGATGGATATCAGCTCCGACGGGCAGCTGGCGGTGATCTGTACCTATCGCCACGCATTTTTATATTCCCGCCGCGACGATCAAACTTGGCCCGAAGCCCTCGCCGGACGGCCTACAATGGTAAGACTCCCCAAACGCCGCCAAGGCGAATCGATCTGCTTTGGCCGCGATGGCCGGACGCTCTTTCTCACCAGTGAAAAAAACCCCGCACCGTTGTGGCAGCTCGATGTGCTGCCCCCAAGCGCCCCTTCTGGAAAGGCCTCGAAATGACCGAGCCCCTCAGTGTCTGTCTCATCCCGCTGGGATGTCCGAAAAATCTTGTCGATAGCGAAAAAATGCTCGCGGACCTCGCCGAGGCAGGGTGCATTGTTGGTGCGCCCGCCGACGATGCCGACGTGATCGTTATCAATTCCTGCGGCTTTCTCGCGGCTTCGCGCGCCGAAACGCTCGAAGTGATCGAAGAAGCCAACGCCATGCGCGATCATGGCAAATGCCGCCACATCGTTGTTGCGGGGTGTTTGCCCAATCGCGACGGCGAAGAATTGCTGAAACTTGACGGCGTGGACATCATCGTCGGCGCGTCGGACCGGACCAACATCGTTGAGGCCGTCCTCGGCAGTGTAGGCCGCAAGAGCTATCTCACCGCCTCGCCGCAGACGTTCCTCGATGGCGCTCCTGGCGACGCGGGGCGCTTCCGCCTGACCTTGCCGCACACGGCCTACCTTCGCATTGCCGAAGGCTGTAGCCGCACCTGTGCGTTCTGCACCATTCCGCAGATTCGCGGCCCGTTCCGCTCCAAGCCCATGGAGATGATCCTCGACGAAGCGCGCGAATTGATCGAGTCCGGCGCGAAAGAACTGAGCATCATCGCCCAGGATACCGCCTGCTGGGGACGTGAGTTGCCCGAGCCGTCGAACCTCGCGACGTTGCTGCGCGAACTCAACGCCCTCGACGGCGCGGTGTGGATCCGCGTTCTGTACGCCTACCCGAACCTGTTCGACCGCGAGCTGCGCGAGGTGTTCAACGAGTGCTCGAAGGTCGTGCCCTATGTCGATATGCCGTTGCAGCATATTTCGACGTCGGTCCTTTCGCGGATGCGCCGCAATATCACCCGCGACGAAATCGTCGACACGCTCAACGATCTGCGCGAACACGTCAATACGATGGTGATCCGCACGACGTTCATCACGGGCTTCCCCGGTGAGACGCAGGCGGAATTTGACGAATTGCACCAGTTCATCCAGGAATTTCCCTTCGACGCGCTCGGCGTGTTCGAATTCAGCCCCGAAGAGGGCACCCTCGCGGCGACCATGCCCGACCAGGTTCCGCTGGAGATTGCCCGCGAACGGGCCGAGCGTCTCATGGCCACCCAGCGCGAAATTGTTGAGCGCACCAACGCCAATTCCATCGGCCGACGGCTGACGGTCCTCGTCGACGGGATCGACGAAGAAGGCTATTGCGTCGGGCGCCACTATGGCCAGGCCCCCGAGATCGACGGGGTGTGCTATTTCGCCGAACCGCGCGAGCCCGGAGAGATGGTTGCGTGCGAAGTGACCGATTTTGATGGATATGATTTGATCGTTACGCCGAAGTAAAGAATAACGAGACACGGACGAAGCGCGGGTTTGGCCTTGCGTTTTTTCTCCCGTGGCGATAGCATACTCCACGCGCGCGCGAGGGAGCCCTTGCGCGGTGTGGTTCCTCCATAGACGAAAGCAAAATACAGAATGACTCAACCGACTCTTCAAGTGGCATTGGATTTCCTCGAACTCGACCGGGCGATGATGGTGGCCCGCGCGGCATATGCTGCCGGAGCGCGTACGTTTGAAGCGGGTACGCCGCTGATCAAATCCGAAGGCCTCGACGCCGTGCGCGCTTTGCGCCGTGAATTTCCCGATGCGACGATCATCGCCGATACCAAAACCATGGACGCAGGCAAAATCGAAGCCGAAGCCGCCGCCAAGGCCGGCGCAAACGTGATGACGGTTCTCGGCGCTGCCGACGAAGCGACCATCCGCGAGTGCGTCGAGGCGGGCAACCATTACGGAATCTCCGTTGCGGTTGACCTGCTCGGCATGGCCGACCCGGTCGCGTTTGCCGCCAAGGCCAAGGACCTCGGCGTGGCGTGGCTGGATGTGCACTGCGCGATCGATCAGCAGATGCGCGGGCTCGACCCGTTTGACCTTCTGCGCGAAGTGCGCGCCGCGAGCGACCTGACCGTCGCCGTTGCGGGCGGGGTGAATTCCGAGACGGCTGGCGCGTGTGCCCAGGCCGGCGCCGATGTCGTGATTGTCGGCGGCGCGATCACCAAGGCCGTGGATATCGAACAGGCCACCCGCGACATTCTTTCCGCGCTCGAATCCGGCGAGGTCATTGCCTCGGAACACTTCAAACGCCACGATGCATCGACCCTGCGCGAGGCGTTGACCCAACTGCGCACGGCGAATCTGTCTGATGCTGCCCACCGCCAGCCGTGCCTCGAAGGCATTCGGCCGGTCACACCTGGGCTCTGCGCCGTCGGCCAGGCCGTCACCGTTCGCACCCTCCCCGGCGACTGGGCCAAGCCCGTCGAGGCCATCGACGTTGCAAACCAGGGCGACATCCTCGTGATCGATGCTTGTGACATGCCGCCGGCGATCTGGGGCGAGCTTGCCTCCGAGAGCGCCAAGAACAAAGGCATCGCCGGGCTGATTGTCTGCGGCGCCGTTCGCGATACCGCAGAAATTCGCGCGATGAAATTCCCCGTTTGGTCCTCGCACGTCACGTCCCACGCGGGCGACCCCCACGGCTGCGGCGAGATCAACACTCCCATTGTGATTTCCCATCAGCGCATCTGTCCGGGCGACTGGATTGTCGCCGACGACGATGGCGTGATGGTCGTTCCCCAGGCCCAGGCCGTCGAGCTTGCCAATCGGGCAGCGAACGTCCTCGAGGCCGAAAATCGCATTCGCCAGGAAATTCACGATCGCAACTCGACTCTCGCCGAGGTGGTCAATCTCAAGCGCTGGGAAAAAAATTCCGGCATCGTTGGCTAGCACGTCGGCAAATCCTTTGCAGATTTATGCTTGCGTTGCGGCCACTTCCGGCGATAATGAAAGAAACCTGTAGACAAGAGGAGACAATCATGCGAAACAAGTTCCAACTCGGTATTCTGGTCGGATTGATGGCACTGGTGGTGGGGGGCTGTGACCCGCGCCCCTGGACGCCGCGGGCGACGTGGTATAAGCCCACCAAAATGAATGTTGACCCCGCCGATCCGGTCGAAGTTCAGCGCATCGACGCGCTCGAACAGGCCCGCAGCGACTATCGCGCCATGCTCGATACGCAGGTGAAATTCTATTCGCTCATCGGTGACGACCAGAAACGCCGCTGGACCGAAAAAGAGCGCACCAACCTCGACAAGGCCCAGACGTTCGTGTTTGTCCCCGCCGCCAAGCCCGCCGGCCCCGCCAAGCCTCACCCCGTGACGGCCAAAACCGACGAGCGCGTTCTTGTTGAAGATGTCCTCGAATCGCGCCTGGTCTATCTCCGTTCCATCGACCAGCTCGCCCAGCACTATGAGAAGAACAAGAGCGAGCAGGGGCGTTTCAAGGCCTATGTGATTCACATCGTGCAGGACCGCTTCCGCAACGAGAAGACCTATCGCTATGTCCGCACGTCGCAGCTGCCGCCGCTGACGCTCAAGCCCAGCACGATTATCCCCGAAGCCACCGAGATGTACGAAAAGGGCCTCAAGCTCTACAACAAGGGTCGTCTCATCCCCGCCTTTGCCGATTTCGACAAGCAGCGTGAAGCGTTGCAACTGTTCACGTCGATGATCGACAAATATCCCACGTCCACACGGATCGCCGACGCGGCGTTCTACATCGGTGAGATCTACAAGGAATATTTCCACGAGTACCACCTCGCGACGCTGTGGTACGACCGCGCGATCCACTGGGACCCGAATATCTCGCTGCCGGTGCGATTCCAGACGGCCGTGCAGTACGACTTCAATCTCGGCGAACGCGCCCGGGCACTGCGCTATTATCGCGCGACCGTGAAGTATGAACCCTATTTCAACTCCAATGGCAACTACCGCTACAGCCTCCAGCGCATCCGCGAAATCGAAGATATCCTTCGTCGCCAGGGCAAGACCGTGCCGGAAGATTGCTTCGAACCCGGCGAAGAGCCTTGGGACCAACGGCCGGAAAATTTCCCCGTCGTGAATCCCGAGCAGACGATGCCGTGGTACGACCAGTTTGGCCTCTTTACCCCCAGAGCGACGGCGGCTTCGACCTCCGCGCCCACCAATGCGGCTCGTCCGTGGTATGACCCGTTTGGAATCTGGACCGCCGATTCCGCGCCCGTCCCTGCGCCTCCTGCACTCGAACCGACGCCCCCGCCCGCCGCGCCTGTTGCGCCGCCCGCGCCGGCCGAACCGGTTGTGGAGCCTGCGCCTTCGGCCGCACCCGCGCCCATTCCTTCGCCCATTCCCTCACCCATTCCCTCGCCCGCACCCGCGACGAATGCCACCGACAAAGCGGCGGGAACCACCTGGGAATAATTCTCGATCACTCGACCCGCCACCGTGCGGGTCTTTTTTTTGGATGGCCCATGACCCGACTTCGCATCGCCTACATCCTGCCGACTCTTGGCCGCGGCGGCGCCGAGGCCTGCGTGTTGACCCTTGCGCGCGGGCTGGACCGTAGCCGCTTCGAGCCGGTGGTGATCGCACTGCGCGGGGGAGCGATGCGTGCCGATTTTGAGGCCGCCGGGATTGAAGTGCGCTGCTGTGAGATGCGATGCCGGTTTGACATTGCGCGTCTTTGGCGGCTGCGAAAATGGCTACGCGAATTTGATCTGATCCACTCCCACCTCTTCCGCGCCGGGCAGGCGGTCAATCTCTTCGCGCGCAAATCCGTGCCGTGGTGCCACACGATTCATACCTTCGAGCCGCGCCGTCTTGGCCCGTGCCGTGCGAACCATATCGCGGTTGCCCAGAGTGTCGCCGAATTTCATTCTCGCCGCAATCGCCGCACCTCGGCGGACTATGCCGTGATTTCCAACGGCGTAGACGTGGCCCATTTTGCCGACGCCAGCGCGCTGCGGCCCCAGTGGCGCGGGCAATGGTCTGTCGGCGGGGGCGAATTCGTCGTCGCGTGGGTTGGCCGGAATCACCCCGACAAGGGCGTCGATTTGCTTCGCGAGGTCATTGCCGAAATGGCCCGACGGAATCGGCCGGTGACATGGCTCGTCGCGGGCGAAGGGCTCGGTGCGGTCGTCGCCAATGCGCCCGAAGGTGCGAAGGTACTCGCGCCGGGATTCGTCGAGGCCTCGGGCGTTCTCGCGGCAGCCGACGCGGTTTTGCTCACCAGCCAGATCGAAGGGTTCCCGCTGGTAATGTGCGAAGCGATGGCCGCCGGGCGGGCTGTGATCGCGCCGGCAGTGGGGGGCATCAGCGAAATTGTCACGAACGAAACGACGGGCCTGCTCCCCGAGCGCACATCGGCCGCCCTCGCTGACGCGCTGGAGCGGTTGATTGGCGACGCGCCACTGCGAAATCGCCTGGAAGAATCTGCCCAGACGGTTGCAATCGAGCGCCTGAATGTGGACACTATGATCTCGGAACACCAGAACCAATACGACTTGATGACTGCGACAGGAGAATCTCATGCCGATTAAAACGCGCGAATTTGGAACGACTCCCGACGGCCGGACGGCGATGCTCTATGAACTGATGTGCGGCGATGTGACTGTCGCCGTGACCGATTTCGGTGCGTCGCTGGTCTATGTTCTCGCGCCAGACCGCAACGGCATGTTGGCCGATGTCGCGCTGGGCTTTTCGTCACTCGACGAGTATCTCACGAACGGCCCGTACCACGGCAACACCGTCGGCCGCGTCGCCAACCGCATCGCCGCCGGCACGTTCACCCTCGATGGCGAGACCTACCAGCTCGCGGTGAATAACGGTCCGAACTCGCTGCACGGCGGGGACGTCGGCTTCAATAAGAAGCTGTGGACGTCGCACTGTGGCCATGGCGAAAACGATGGCGACGTCGGCGTGAAATTCCGCTACACATCCCCGGCCGGCGAGGAAAACTATCCCGGCGAGCTGAGCGTCGAGGTGATGTACACGCTGAGCAAGGCCGGTGAGCTGCGCATCGACTATACCGCGACGGCCGACGCGCCGACGATCTGCAATCTCACGAACCACACCTACTGGAATCTCGCGGGCGAGGCGTCGGACTCGACGGTTTGCGACCACGTTCTCCAGCTGCACTGCGATACTTACACGCCCGGCGTGGAGATGATCCCCACCGGCGAGATTGCGCCCGTCGAGGGTCCGCTCGATTTCCGCGCACCGACGCGCATCGGTGATCTGCTTCCACAATTGCCGGTGGCCGAGGGTGATATGCCCGGTTACGATCATAATTTTGTAGTGAATCGCGACGGGGAAGGGCTCGCGCCGGCGGCAAAGCTGACCGACCCCGCCAGCGGGCGAACGATGGAAGTCCTCACGACCCAGCCGGGGATTCAGGTCTACACGGCGAACTGGTTCGACGGCGGCGAAACCGGCAAGGGCGGCGTGACCTATCGCCAGCACTACGGCGTCGCGCTCGAAACCCAGCACTTCCCCGACAGCGTCAATCAGCCGAGTTTCCCGACCATCGTCCTGCGCCCCGGCGAAACCTACCGCCACACCACCGTCTTCAAATTCGCCGTGGAGTAGGCCTCTACGAAACAGGAACACAAAGAAAGGGTCGGCCGAAAAACAGTTTGCTTTTCATGGTCGGATACTCATAATGAAATTTGTAGGGACTAGGGACTGCGTATAGGCGCGCAGGAAACGGCTCGCTCAGGGCTGCTTAGTAGTCGGCTCCCAATCCAATGATTGTCGATGCTTCGAGAACAGGAGAATCCGATGTTCAATAAATGTCTCGTTTTGACGGGGATGTTGTTTGTGGTGTCACAGGCCATGGCAGGTGAGTTCACGACCCTTCACAAATTTGACGGTGTCAATGGGGCTGTGCCCTATGGCTCGGTGATTTTGGACAATGGCACGTTGTATGGCACGACCGTGAATACCAATGCAACTCAAACGTACGGGACCGTTTTTTCGTTGAAGGCAGATGGCAGTGATTTTACAACGCTTAAATCGATCACGGCTTCGAGCGATGGGACGAACGTGTACAATGGCCTGACGCTTGTGAGCGGGACGTTGTATGGAATCACTCGCATTGGCGGTGCGAATAATCTGGGGACGCTTTTCAAGTTGGGGACGGATGGTAGCAACTATTCTCTCGCGCACAGTTTTGCGGGTGGGAGTGATGGCGCGAACCCATACAGCGCTCCGGCATTGTACAATAACAAGCTGTATGGCCTGACGTACAGCGGCGGCACGAATAGCGTTGGCACACTGTATGAGCATGACCTCGCTACTGCGCAAACCCAGATCGTTCACAGTTTTTCCTCTCCCGGCGCGAGTCCCTTTGGGTCGCTGACCCCGGTTGGCGAGTGGCTGTATGGGATGACGAGTGATCACGTCAATAGCACCAACTATGGGAATATTTTCCGCTACAAGCCTTCGGATGACACCTATGAAGTGGTTCACAGCTTTGCGGGCACGACCTCGGGCGGCTATCCGTATGATTCGCTGGTATGGGATGGCGGGACGTGGGCCTATGGCACGACATTGGGGTACTATGGCGCGGCCGGGCTGGACGATGAGGGCGTAGTGTTCCGCCTGAATATTCAAACCAATGCCTACGAAGTCCTTCACGATTTTTCCGCGCAAACCGGGGATGGGGCCAAGCCAAACAGTTCCATGCTTCTTGGAGAAGATGGGTTGCTCTATGGAATTGCTCATGGAAATGAAACGTGGGGCTGACGTGCCCCCGAAAATATGTACCAAGTTGAATGGGAGTCTTAGCCGACAAT
>JABGPZ010000095.1 GCA_018644725.1 Phycisphaerales bacterium | reverse complement strand
AAATCCCGCGATACTGGTCGAAGCGATTGAGGTACGCCAGATGCCACACGGCGCGGTGGCCGACGATGCGCTCCAGCTCGAATCCGCCGAAGCGGTTGCGCTTGTGGATCGCGTAGGCACGGGCCGCACCGGAGGCCGTCGTCTTCACGCCGGAGGTCCAGCGGTCGGGATTGTCAATCTGGATATCGTGATCGCCGAAGCTCGACGGATTGCGGACGCGGTCGCCCTCAATCGCCTGAAGCTGGCCCGTGCGGCGAATCTTCAATACGAACATGTCCCCGGACACCGTCTTCACCGCCTCGGCCGTCCGCATGAACGAATCACGGTCATGCCGCTCGGCCGCGTCGAAATTCTCGCGGCGGCTGGCCCATTCGACCAGCTCCTCAATCCGCTCATTCAGGCCGGGGTACTGCTCCTCGTTCATCTTCGACTGGAAGCTGAACGACGCTACGAAATCCAAATGCCGCCGGATCACCCACGCCACCAGCACGAAATTGCGCGTGAGGTCTTGCGTGGTTGCGATCAGCTTGCGGCGCTTGGAAATCGGCAGGATCGTGTCTTCGCTCGCGAGGAGCGTAGACTTGCGCCGCCGCTTGCCAGTGTCCTTCGCGCCGTCATAGCCCGCCTGGCGAACCCGGCTGGGCATACGACTAACGAACTCCATGCGACTGCGCATCGCGCGGAGTTGGCGCTGGCGGCGAACCGCCCGGAATGTGGTAGCGTCTGGGGTCATAAGGTCGAAAGGTCCAGCGGGCGAACACTGCCGCCCGAGTTGGGATATTGAAGCTGCCGAAGCTGTTTTTGCCAGTAGGCGAGGTCGCTCTTGAGGTCGGTCATCTTCACCGTCTGGCCGTCGATGTTGATCTCCGTGAACCCCGCGCCCTTGCGGATGCGGTCGCGGAGTGTCGTAACCATCTCAATGGCGAACTGGATGTCTTCGGCTTGGGTCATGGGTGGTTTCGTGCGCGGACAGTCCACAAAAAAAGACAGACCGCGCCGGAGGTTACGGCCTCCGTAATGGCCTGTCTTTTTGTGGCTCCGAAGTCGAGGGGATCAGCCTCGTCTTCGTCGCCCGCGTCTTTGGTTGTTTTGATAAGCGCGGCACTCTTGCCGCTTGTGAGATTCTATCTTCGCCAAACCACCCAGCCCCCGCAACCCACAAAAACACTTAAAATCCGAAAAACGGATTTCTTCTGCACGGGCACAAAAAAACCGGCGACCAATGCCGCCGGTTCAATACCTTTCCTCTACGTCTCAGGGCCCTACACCCTGTCTATTTCCTTCTACGCCTCAACATCATCCACCCGCCGAGGGCCAGCAAGCTCAGCATCGCGGGTTCGGGAACTGCAACAGTAAACTCGCTTGCTGTCAGTGTACCAAGCGAGATGCGCGGTTCGTAAACGAGACCCTCAAAAAGGCGAACCGGGAATTGGATTGTATGTGGATCCTTGCTCAGCCTTTCTGTGGTTGGTCCAATATCTCACGCACCTTGCGGAGCAGTTGAGCCCGCTGGTAAGGCTTTTGGATCAGCGACAACCCTTCGGAGAGGACGAAGTTGGTGTGGATCGCGCTGGGGCTGTAGCCACTGGCGAAGAGGAATCGCATCTCGGGGCATTTCTCGTGGATCTGGGTATAGACTTGTTTACCGCCGAGATTGGGCATGACGACGTCCAGAATGGCCATGTCGATTTCGGCCTCGTGCTCCTCGAACACGCGTAATGCCTCTTCGCCGTCGTAGGCTGTCAGAACGGTGTAGCCTGCCTGTTTCAGAATCCTTTTGCACACCGCGCGGACCATCTCGTCGTCCTCGGCCAGAAGAATCGTTTCCGTGCCAGAGGGGATGGCGCCTTCGATCTTGTTGTCGATGGTGGCCGCAGAGCGTTCGACGATGGGCAGATAGATTTTGAAGCTCGTGCCTTTGTCAATTTCACTGTAGATTTCGCTCATGCCACCATGCTGCTTGACCAGGCCATAGACGGTCGATAGGCCCAAGCCGGTCCCTCTGCCAACCTCTTTGGTCGAGAAGAACGGGTCGAATGCGCGTGCTATGGTTTTCTCGTTCATGCCGCAGCCGGTGTCCGTCACGCTCAGAAGCACAAAGCGCCCGGGTGTGGCCTCTGTGTGAACCTTGCAATAGTCTTCATCGATTCGGATATTCTCGGTCTCAATAGTGATCGCGCCGCCATCGGGCATCGCGTCGCGGGCGTTGACACAGAGGTTCGTCAGGATTTGTCCCATTTGCCCACGGTCGGCGCGGACAATGCCAAGATCGTGTCCGCCCATGATGTCAATACTGATGTGTTCGCCGAGAAGGTGATCGTGCATCTTCATCATATCCGAGATGACCTCGTTGAGATTGAGGTCTTCCATTTCGAGCACTTGCTGCCGGCTGAAGGCCAGCAGCTGGCTGGTCAGTGTTTTGGCGTGGGTACCCGCTTTGACCATCTGCTGGACGAACTCGCGGGCGGGGGTGTCGGCCTTGGTTTCTTCGATGGCCATTTCGCCGTAGCCCAAAATTGCTTGCAGCAGATTGTTGAAATCATGCGCGATGCCGCCGGCGAGTTGGCCCACGGCTTCCGTCTTTTGTGCCTGGCGGAGCTGATCCTGCAGGGCGTAGTCTTCGGTCACATCGCGGAAAACCAGCACGACGCCAATGGTTTCACCAGCGGTGTTTCGAATCGGCGCACCGGAGTCGGCAATTTGGTATTCCGTGCCATCGCGGGCGATGAGTACGGTGTGGTTGGCGAGGCCAACGATCTCGCCTGAGGAGAGGACTTTGACGACTGGGTTCGCGGCGAACTCGCGAGTCTGGGCATGGATGATGTGGAATACGTCGGTAAGGGGTTTGCCTCGTGCCTCGCCGAGTGGCCAGCCGGTGAGGTCTTCGGCGATCGGGTTCATCTGTGTGATTTCGCCCTGGGTATCGGTGGCGATGACGGCATCGCCGATGGAGTTCAGTGTGACGCGCAGGTTTTCCTCTTTCTCACGAACGTGTTCTTCGGCCTGTTTGCGGTCGGTGATGAATCGCGCTTGCTGAACATTTTGATAGGCGGTGGTGGAGAGTTGCTTGGCAAGAGTGAACAGGGATTGGGCGATGGCCTCAAATTGTTCATGCGGCATGGAGGGGACTTCGCGGAAGGCGGACAGGAATTCTTCTTCGTCAGCACCAATTTTACGGGCATAGTCGAGCATGGCTTCATTGGGGAGGTGTTCGTCACGAACTTGACTAATCAGCCAGTTTGCGATGTGCTTTCCGCCGACAGAAATCGAGGCACTCGCTTTCCACAGACCGCCAGCCAAACAAGGATGGATCATCGGGGCGTCGGGGTTGAAGGTTCCGGCGGCAAGATCGGATTCATGACAATGGACACTGCCGAGTTCGGACTTTCGAATGATGTCTTTACACAGTCGGCAAAAATTGCTCGGTTCGGTGATTGGGCTCCCATCTGGGCACCTGATGCACGAGGCGACATCTGTGGCCTTGGAAAAAGAATCTTGAAGTGCCTGGATCTCCTCGAGATCGAACAGGTCTTCGAAGGCAATGGGCGTAACGCTGTCGAGAGGTTGGGTCAGCGCGACAATGCGACTTTCCAAGGCGGCCTCCGCCCGCTTGCGTTCGGTGATGTCCTTGCCATAGGCGTTGACATAGCCCTCATCCGGAATCGGCGTGAAGTGGAACGTGAAGGTGACATCACCATATTGGAATTCTCGGTGAATGGTCTTGTTTGATTTCAAGGCCATCGCGGTGCAGTCTTTCCAGCGATTGTGATTTTGTTCGCCGGAAAGCTCGTCATGACTTCCAAGCAGTGCCGTTGCGGCGGGATTGGTATAAAGGAAGGTTCCATCCGCATCGATTCGCAAGACGGGGTATGGGTTTTCGGAGGGGAATTTTGCGATGGCTTCCAATTGCTTTTCCGCCTGCTTGCGGGCGGTGATGTCCCGCGAAATAGAGAGGCTCATCGCACTGATACTTTGCGAGAGGGATTCGATTTCCGCTCCTCCGCCAGGCTGCGCATCATGATCGTAGTTGCCACTGGCAATGTCTTTCGCAACGGACGTTAAGGCCTCAAGCGGGCGAACCAGTGTCCCTGCCAAGAGAAAGGTGAGGAGCATGCCAAGCCCGAAGATTACGACACTGATTTCGAGCACTTTCCAGAGCGTTTTTTTTGTCAGAGCGTCGATCTCCGTCATTTTCATGCTGGCACCAAAGAGATAAGGTCGTCCATGAGCATCCCGGAACGGAACCAGCACGGCCCGGATCTTCCCCCATTTGTCGTTATTGATTTGGTATTGTGGCTCCATGGTTGTGAAGACCGTTTTATATAACTCCGGATTACTGTGTTTCTCAAAAAACAGCGCGTGATCACCCTTCCTGACGTCCTTGCTCGTTGAGGAACCCGACGTGAAATAAACTTGCCCGTCAATTTCTATTAGGCTCCAGATGTATTCCAGGTCTAGCTTTTTGCACAAACGGTTCCACCGATCGACGATCCGCAGATACTCGGTTTCAGACACCGAATCGCCGCCGCGAATATTGTCGTGATAGTCAACCGACAGAATCTCTCTGGCGAGATGTGCTGTAGCCAGCAATTCCGAGTCAATGCCATCGATAAGCGTTTTCTTTTTCACCGTATATAAGGATACGCAAAACATCGCGGACGCAGCCATTACGATTAGGCCCATAATCAAAGCTATTTTTGTTTTAAGCTTCATCTGTGGTTTCCCTCGGCGAATTCAAGTCGCTACCGTGACACGTGCGATGTTAGAGTGCGGGGCTATCGCGCACGGCTATAGTATGCAATTTTGGGCGGTATGAAGTCAAGGCATTTCCTCGGCCGATTATTCAGCCGCTCTTCTACCTCATTTAACCATCTCTTGAGCACTGTGGCAAAGCCTTTTGGCAAATCTCTTCGCAGAAGGCCATTGGTCTACTCGACAAACCCCTTCTGTCACGGGCGATGCGAATCGGTGGCCTGCACGCCCTCGCCAAACAACCGCCCCAGCACATTAGGCACTATTTCCAAAAATCGCCCTGCAGAAAAGTTCTAACCGTGTCTTGTTGCCTCGATGAAATTGTAATGAGATATCTCGCCTCATGGCAAGCGATTTCCTATGCTTATGATTCAGGTTTTCAGAACTCGGGCTTTCAATCATTCCATGCAGAAGGTTCATACTCCCGAGTGATGATGATCTGTTGCTGGTTGCAAGAGTCGCACCTTCGGCGGGTCCAGGTAGTTTTGGTGAAGCGTTTATCCGTCCCGCCGATCCGGCCGGGGCGGTCGCTCTGTTTGATCTTCTTGACGTGCCTAAGTTTCGTGCAGCCACACCGCCGACAGCGGGGTGCCTCTACAAGAACGACAGGCTGCTCGCTGTTGGGTGTTCCGGCTGGGCGGCCTGCGCGGGATTTCGTTTCGGTTGGTTTGGATTTTGACTTGACCATGATTGACTCCTTTCGTCAGTTGGCAAAGATGATTTTCTTCTTACGTTTTCCTCGGCCGGGCTTGGCGGGTCGGGATTGATCGATGTTCGGTGCCTTGCTCGGCGCGGCAGGATTCGACCAGCGGCACCCCTCCATACTCGCGGCCACAAAGCTCCCCACGAGGTTGTCGAACAGGTGGTTATCGCGGCCGGGCAACTCGTCCCATTCGTTACAGCGACGCCCGATGCTGGACGTCATTTCCACAAAGGTCTCCGCAAGGCAGTGATCCGCAATCATCCGGTGATACGTCCCATGAAGCGGCCGCCCGGTTCGATGCTTGCCATAAAACCGCAGGCCGTTCTTCGCACCGGAGGTCCGCAACGAGATCGACTGATGCACACGCGTCTTCCACATATTCGTGTCATGCCGCACCCGCCGCAGTCGCCACGGCCCGCTCGGCGCGAGCATCTTCCACTCGTCCCCGCCGAACTCGCCCTTCTTCAGCCGCGAGCAGATCGGCTCGTTCCGCGCCCGGATGCCCAGCCCCCACGCCGGAGCCAAAATCGCCCGATGCGGACTCTTGGCGATCACCTCCTCCACGGTCGCCTGTTGATATCCCACGTCGATCAACAGTCGGTCGATCTTCACCGCGCCGCCGCCGATGCGACGATATTCCTGATTACACAGATCGTCGAGCAGGTCGCCCAGGCCGCGCGTGATGAGGTCTTCGACGCTCAGGCCGCGTTCATCCGATTTGCGCTTGCGGTATTTCGACTTGAGCGTGTAGCGGATCGTGTCCTTGCGGAACTCGCGGAGCTTCTGGCGCGGCCACGTGCCGTAGTCGATCACCGTGCCGCTCCCGGCCGTGCCCTCCGGCGCGTAGAGCGTGTAGTAGAGCAGCTTGTCGTGAATGTCGATGTGGCCGACGAGGTGCGTCGCGGCGAGCGGGACGGTGAGTTGCGGCAGGCTCGGCTCGGGGCAATGCTCGAGGATTTCATCGACGGTGGCCATCGTCGCAGCCGCGAGACCTTCGCTCGGGTCGTTCTGGAATTCCGCATAGAATTCAGCTGGGACGCGGAAATAGAGGTCCATCGCCTTTTCGAGCGCGTTGCGGTATTTCTTGGGGTCGAAGGCGCTCGCCCACGCGACCGACGCGCCGGTTTCAAGGCGGACCGCGTGTTTGTCGTAGAAGAGATTGCTCGCGGCGATGCCCTCCTGGCGGCGCACGTCGTACCACTTCTCCCACAGCTCCATGTCGTCGGGAAACGATTCGAGGAACTTCGTGCGCAGGCCGTTGAACTCCGGCCGCTTCTCGGTGTCGAGCAGCTGGTCGGCCACGTCGCCCGGCCGAATCACCGTCATCGCCGCGAACCCCGAGAGCACCTGATCCTGCCCGCAGAGGTACATGATGTCGCCGTCGATGATCGACATGCGCGACTCGATCTCCGCCGCCGAGTTCGCCTTGCGCTTGTCCATCGGGTCGTCGATCAGCACCAGCGTCGGCCGCGCGACCGAGCCGTCCGGCATGTCGATAAACTGGCCGCGAATCGAGCCCGACGTAATGCCGCACGAGGTGATGATCGCGCCGGAAGATTTCGAGAGCCGCCAGTCGCGGGG
>JABGPZ010000077.1 GCA_018644725.1 Phycisphaerales bacterium | reverse complement strand
CGGGGACAGGATTTGAACCTGCGACCTCCGGGTTATGAGCCCGACGAGCTACCAGACTGCTCTACCCCGCGATCAATAGGGTCGATCGGCAGCGCCCGGGTGGATCCGACTCCGAATCCCGTCGCGCCAATCGTGGTGTATGAAGTTGTCAACCTCGGCGGCCGAAGCAACCAAGGGAGGAGGATTATACTCATTCCCGCGCCAAAGTCAACCCGCATTCACCACATTTTCCGAAAATCGGAAAAATCAAAAAACAATAGAAATCTCAACCGTTATTCTTCGGGTTCTTCCGCGGGTTTGGGAAGTTTACCAGATTGTTACTCCAATTTTTTCTCATCCGATTTCACACGACGCGCAATCTTTTTGATGTCCTCATCGGCTGGTAAATTCTCCGGTTGAATCCCACGCTGGCCAAGCATTTCACGAACGCCCCGATTATTCTGAATATGCTCGTGGGTGATGGCTGGTTCGCCTTGCATATCTTCCTGCTGGACGTTGTGATTCGTCATTTCCGTCGCAAGATTTTTCGCCGCAATTGTCAGAGTCGGCAAAAAATCCGCCAATGGCCGCGACTTGGTAATTCCGTATTTCTCTTTCATCGCCATCGTCGTCTTTCCACCGAACAAGGCGGCATCACCCTTGGAACGAATCCGAGCAAACCCACCATCATCCACGCCACGTTCATAGATATTCTCTGAAAGCTCCTTCTCTGACTCCCGAAGCCTATCACGCGCCTCCATACGATCTTGAAGGCGCATCCGGTCCTCGATCAACTCCTGCTTTCGCGTCTGTAAAGCAAAATAGCTCTGTGCAAATGCAATTGCTTCCTTACGAGGATCCCCATTCTGGGCAATCAGATAACATGCATAGCGAGTCAGCATATAATCTTCAATATCTCGTTTCCCACCCTTTCCCAATTCGATCATTTTCGTGACGCCACGAAAATGATCGGACGCATTGTAACCTGTTGTTTCACAAGAAGCTATCGCTCTCCGGATGGCTATAACAAAATTTTCCCATCGCGCATAACCCAATGGTTGCTGAAGTTCTCGCGCAAACCAAAACTTGACTTCTTCACCAGGGATTTCATGCGCAAGGGTATCAAACTGGCTCTGCATTTTCGTAATCTGTGATGGATTCATCGATTTCTCCCGACCATTTTCACGGCGACGGAAAATAGTCCACTTTCTAAATGCTCAAACCGTATACAAGAAGAACAATACCCGAACGTTCCCCTAAAGTAAAGACGTTTGAAAATATTTCTACCGAAAATCCCCCACCGTGCTATTCTTCGGGTTCTTCCGTGGGTTTGGGAGATTTTGCCGAGCGGAGGACGGGATAGCTAGAGCCGCCAGCGGTGTAGACCGCGAGACGCTGGGACTTGCGGCCGAGGAGCTTTTTCGCGTGTTTCAGCGCGTCCTCCACCGAATAGAACAGCGAAATGCCCGGGAACTTCACGCCCTGCTCGACGAGCGTCGGACTCACCATCAGCAAATGATTGCGCTGGAGAATCTGCGTCGCGAGACGAATGAACCACTGACTGTCGCCGGCGACGTTCGCCACGAGGCGGTCGACCAGCGCGGTAATGTTGCTCGGGCCGATGAACTTCACCAGCTGGCGCGTCCAATAGGGGCTAAGCCCCCACCGCGGAATCTTCATCTCATTCGCGCCCATCGGACACCGCGCCAGACAGATCACCACGCCGCCCTCGCGCGCGGCCCAGCAGGTATTCGGGATCGCCTTGAAGCACTGCCACAGGTCGAGGTCACGCGGGTATGCGTTGGTGATGAGCACGTCGGCGGGTTGCTCGGGGATGATGCCACACGCGACGGCGCACTGCTTGGAGATCATGGTGTGCGCGGCGGTGGGCGTGCCTGCGGCAATATACACCGGCAGGTCGTCGCCGTCGAGGAGATATTGAATCGCGAAGGTTTGGCCGTGATAGCGGTCGACGAGTTCGCCCGCCTGGTCAATCGCGCGACGCATCGCATTGGCATTGGGGTCGAGGCCGACGAGCTGATCCATGCTGCGCTTCTTGATGCCGAAGCGATGCAGCAGCCGAATCGACGACAGCTCACTGCAGCCGGGGAAGAACATTTTGTACCCGCCGCCAAAGCCCGCCTGAAGGTGCGGCGAGACGCTCGAGACGATGATGCGCAGGTCACTGGTGGCGACGCCGCGGTCGATGCGCACGGGCATGTGATTGATCGTGCCGAGTTCGAGATAGGCGGTCGGATCGTCCCAGGGATTGGTGCGCCATGCGATGGCGGCGGCCTCGGGGCCGACCTTCTCGGCGAACTGTTCATAGCTCATCGGCGGGTGCATTCCCGCGGCGATGACGAATTCGAGCTGCGAATCGTCCACGCCATTGTGGCGCAACTCGCGCAGGAGGATCGGCAGAATTTCGTGCAGCGGGCTGTGGCGCGTGAGGTCCTCGATGATGAGGCTGATGCGCGCTCCCGGTTCGAGGCCGCGCAGGGTCTCCGACAACGAATCACCCGCGACGGGTTTGTTGAGCGCCACGGCGAGACGGTCTGGCCAGTCACTCGGGGCGCTGCGCAGCTCGGGCGTGGCGGCCTGGACCAGCTCCCAGCGATCCGGGAGCGGGATGTTCATCGAGCCACTGCCCCAAGGGACCTGAACGATGGTGGGCTCGGCACTCACTCGGCGCCTCCCAGTCGCTTGGCGACGACGACGTTATAGACCCCGAGCGGTTCGGCGAAGGTTTCGAATTCGCCAAAGCCGTGTGCGGCGAAAATCGCCTGGAGGTCGGCGGGCGTGCGGTAGATCATGTTCAGCCCCAGCACGCGGCGGAAAAAGCGGTCCGTGCCGTGCAGCGGCGAGATCGAGTTGAACACGACGCTGCTGCCGGCGGGCATGACCTCGGCGAGCGACTCGGCGATCGCGGCGATCTGCGGGGTTTCGAGATATTCACAAATGCCGATCATCTTCACGAGATCCACATGCGGGGGCAGCTGATCGTGGACGTCGCGCACGTCGCCCTGAATGAAGGTCATCCGTTCGGTGAGGCCTTTGTCTTCGGCGAGCTGACGGCCATAATCAAACGCGTCGGACGAGATGTCCACCAGCGTCGCGCGCGAATCGTGGCGCGCTTCGAGCATGGCATCGGAAACGATGTGGCCCGGGCCAGCGCCGAGACAGAGAACCTGCGCGGGGGGCGTGGGAACGAGATCGATCAGCCGCGCCATCAGCCGTGCGGCCAGTTTGCGCCGGTTGCGCAACGCCATGGGAATCGCGCCGGACTTGATGAGCATCCGGTCGATGGATTGCTTGGGATCGGCATTGTAGCTGATGACCATGCTGCGCCAGCCGCCGGGATCTTTCCAGTTTTCCAGCGCAAGTTCACTCTTGCCCGCGCGCAGCCATGCCTTGAGAAGCCCGGCCGGCAAGTAGTTCGCCAGCGGGTTGATGATACATTTTTTGAGGACCTTGATCGGCGCAGAAATCCGCTCAAACTCCAGGTCGATGATCCAGTCTTTCATTGCCATGATGCACTCCTTCGCGTCCCTCGGCCGGGCCGGGGATGGCATATAAACCATGCAACGACATCGTCTGCCGCACGGGATAGGGTCGTGGGTTGTCCAGGGCGTATTATACCCCCGCCCGCAGCCTTCCGCAATCCACAGAACGAAAAAAGGAGAACCGAATCAAGCGAAGCGGCCTGGGCGATTGTCCAGCGCCATCCGCCCACCGCGACGAATGCGGGCCAGCAGAAACGCTTCCCGCTCGCGTTTTACAGTGCGCTTTGCTCGCGGGCGTAGGAGTACAAAGCAAGATTCAGCGCCACGCCCAGCGCGTCGTCGGACGTTTTGTAGCTCAGCACGGCCGGGTCGGGCTTGCCGTTGGCGAGCGTCGAAAGCACTTCCACGGCCACAATCACGCCGCGCAGATTCTGGCTGGAATCATAAATCCCGCGCAGCTGCGCCGGGCCTGTTGCGTTGCCATAATATTTCGCCGCCGCCGGGCCGAACCCGAGGTTGCGCAGGTCGCACCCCAGCGCACCGGCGAATTTCCCCGTCACGAGCGGATGCGTCGCGGGGAGCGTTTTGCAGGTCAGCTTCATCTTGGGATATTTCGTTTTCAGGCGCTGTTCCAGATCGTGCAAGCGCTTGGAATCGCCACCGACATCGATCACCAGAAGCGTATTGCGGCGCACGACCCACTCCATCGGGATTTTCATCCGCAGCTTCGCCAGGTCGCCCTGGGTGGCGTCAATCCAAAGGGAGCTGGATTGGGGCGCTTGAATCCGTTCGCCGACGGGCACGTTCAGCTTCAGCCCAACGCTGATCGCCGAGGCCATCGCATTGCTCATCCGCGAAATCGCCCGCCCGAGGGTTGGGGTCCGCTGAAGCTGTTGGCCGAGGATGGGAAGCTCGACGCGAGGCTTGACCTTTTTGATCACTTCCGCCGCCATGGGCAATGTGAATTTCTTCCGCAGTGCCAGCTGCCCCGTCTTCGGAAGCAGGCGACAAATCAGCGAATAGGCCTCGCGGCGGGCTGGGGTATACCCCTTGTGCCACTGGCCGCCAAGGTCGGTGCCAACAACATAGATACGGCGGAAACTCAAATCGCCGATGGTCGAAAGCTTGATGGTTTTAAGCCGCCCGCCCGCCTGGAGCAATTTGGCTGTGGCCGGAAGCGGCTCGCGGGTATAGCTGTCGCTGATGCGGCGAAGGACCTTCGAAACCGTTCCGGCAATTTTCGGGTCCCCGCAGAGCGGCTGAACCACCACCACACCACCGTTGTAAATGTATTGATGAATCCGGTGGAGTGTTTTCTCGTTGAGATGAAATTTCGGCCCGGCCGCAATCAGGAGCATCGGACTGCGACGCAGAACGTTCAGCGGCGCATTGACCGTCACCCGTCGCCATGTGCCACTGGTGCGAAGGGTCTGGGACGCATAATCCGTGAGATGCCACGCATCGCCATAATCTGCCAGCGGTAGTGTGCCCACGCTCATTTTATTGATCAGCACGGGTTGGCGGGCGCGGCTGAGGGCAATCAGCGCACAGGCCGTCCGCTCGAGGCGCGATTCGTTGAGGTTCGTCACCGTGCCAAAGCTGCCATCGATGTTCTGCAATGCCGGAAGCTTGGTCGCAAAGGCGATGTCCAGATCGTGTTCCACCAGGCGCATCGGCGAGAGACATTCGCCCGAGAGCGCCGCGAGAAGCCAATAGCGCCCCAGCGGCGCGTCGCCCCACACCCACTTGGGATTGGCCGAGATGTCGAACTGCTTCCACAGCCAGGTAATCGACCGGCCGTAGCGCTCGATTTCTGGCGGGAGGGTTTCTTTGCTCATGGTGCTGACTTCGCGATCGGCGATGTCATAGACGCTTCGCCGGTTGACCAGCACACCCAATGAAACGGCACCTGCGGCCGTCGCACTGCCATAGCTTTTGCTGCGAACACGCACCTCACCCGAGCGATAGCCAAACCCGCCATCGGAATTCTGGCTACGCAGAAGATAGCCCGCCGCCGGGCCCCAGAGGGTCTTGGGATCGATCTTCAGCCCGCGCGTCTGGGCATATTGCAGAGCGTACATCGCAAAGGCCGTGTCGAGTTGATTGCTCGGCGAGGTGCTCTCCAGCCCCCAGCCGCCGTCGGCATTTTGTGCCTTGGCCAGCCATGCGCCATCGACGAGAAGCTGTTGGCGTTGAAAATCGCTGCCATTGCGATAGGCCAAAATGCGGAATGCGTAGAAGCTGGTCCGCTTGGATATCTTGGTCGAAAGGCTGCGCAAAATCTTCTCGCAGTCGGCCGCAGAAGCCGCCGGCGACTCCACCAGTGCCCAGGCCACCAGCGCGTCAAGAACGGAGTCCTGCATGCGATAGTGACTGGCCGGAATCGAGCCGCTCGCATCGATCCGTTTGAGAAGATATTGACTGCTTTTGGCGATCGTCTTGTCGAGAGACGCATCGCTCACGGCCGCCGGTGCCGATGCGGCAACCAGCAGGAGCAACCCGAGTTGGATCCAACGAATCTTCATGGCCTACAGCCTACCCAATCCCGTCCCCCGCTTCAATGAAAAACTGGAACCCCATCCTTGACATACAACCTTTAGGTTGTATAATGGATTGATGCACGGACGGGAACTCATCAAGATCATGAAGAAACATGGCTGGCAGCAAGACCGAATCAACGGTAGCCACCATATCATGGTCAAAGAGGGCCAGCGCAGTATCCCCGTCCCGGTCCATGGGAAGCGGGACATTCCCAAGGGGCTCGCGAATGCAATTTTGAAACAAGCTGGCTTGAAAGGAATACGAGCATGATGACCTACGACGCAAAAATTGAGAAGGACGACGGCTACTACCTCGTATCGTTTCCGGAATTCCCCAACGTCAACACCTACGGAGAAACACGGAGCGAAGCTTTGGCAAATGCGGCCGAGGCGCTGAACGGGTCCATCGAGGCCGACTTCGAGCGCGGATTTGATCTACCCGAACCCGTCCGCCATCGCGGCAAAGCGTTTCACGAAATCGCCCTTGCGCCGCACATCGCCATCGCCGTGAGTTTGCGCAAACTCCGCAAGGGTCGCAGCCAGGCCGAAATTGCCCGCGCACTCAACGTCTCACCGCAGGCCTATCAAAAGCTCGAAAACCCGCGACGGTGCAACCCGACCATCAAAACACTCGAAAAAATCTCCGCCGTCTTCGGCAAAGAACTCAAAGTCGAACTGGCGTAAGGGCAACATATATCCCAAAATTTAAAATGGCTACTCGTTTTTCATTGCGTCAGATATCGCTTTCATGGATTTTCCATACCTTATGGCATCGTTTGTTATCTGCAATGCCTCATCTTCTGTAATATCATACATTTTGGAAATGTCTTGAATGTCGCGGTAAGATAATCCATAATTCGCTGACTCCGAACCACTATACTTTTTATAGCGCTCCCAAATTACTCCTCCCTTCTCCCTTCTCTCAGAACTTGACACTGGGGCATCAGATTCAGTATCACTGTCATACTCGGATACACTGTCATAAGAATACGTTGAAGTTGGACTATAGGAATCTTTTCCCGATGATGGCTGTGCAAGTTTTTTTCTGTAAATTTTTTGTCATGTCATAGGTGGCTCGTTC
>JABGPZ010000039.1:5206-46647 GCA_018644725.1 Phycisphaerales bacterium | reverse complement strand
ATTGGTTCCACACGTCGGGAGGTCCTTCGGCTTCGCTCAGGATGACACATAAAAAAAGGGGACAGAAAAGAAAGAGTACAAAAAAAGGGCGCCCATCAAGGACGCCCCTACAAGATTCGATTTGTGTTTCTGTCTCTGTCGTAGGGGCGAATAATCATTCGCCCATGTGTTCTATTTCTTTTTGCGTCGAAGCATCGCCATGCCGCCGAGGGCCAGCAGGCTCATCGTCGCGGGTTCGGGAACCACCGAGGCCGTGAGGTTGTCAATGTGACCACCCAAATTGGTCTTCGATGCGGTACCCGTGTTCTGGATCGTGAGGTGAAAGGATTCAATATTGGTTGTCGAATTCAACGCAGCAATTGTTGTCGGCGTCGTCAACGTTCCAAACGTCACATCGACATCCGTTCCCGAAAACGTTACCGAAAGCGTACTCAGCAGGGTGGGATCCCAAGTCGTGCTGGCGACTGCGGGGGTCGTCACGTTCCCAATGTCGGTCCAGCCGCCAATACCATCGCCATACTGGAACAATCCGGAATTTGACCGCCAGCGGAATTGCGCGACAACCGCGCCATCATTACCCCGGAATTCGTAGATGGTGTTCTTGATCTGCGAGGTGGCCGCGCCTTGTTGAAGCGTGTCGAGGCTCCAGGTTTGCTCTTGGGCAGAAAAATCCGCCGCGGTTGTGAGAGTCACCGAAACCAACTCGTGGGTTGTGCGCTTGGTAACGGCGTCTTCCCAGACAATCAGGCCGCGATTTCCTGGAACTGCGGTGTCGTAGTTATTGACATTCAAGTCTGTAGGAGTCGTCGGGAGCGTCCACGCTCCACCCGTCGTAACTCCATCAAGCGAAGTCGCTGTAGCAGCTCCCACGGCAAGACTTTCGAAGTCGGTTGACAGGATCGTTGTCGCAGCCGACGCCGGAAGGGCAACCAGTGCCACGAGTAAAAGTAGTGCGGTGCGTTTCATGATTCATCTCCTTGTTCAGTTGAGCGAGCTTCTGTTCCGAGATCGCCTAAATCTCGTAGGCTTATAATAAAACCGACAATATAGATTTCCGCAAGAACTATTATAAAAAAACTATAGTCCGTTTTGGGAACTCGCCGGCCGCCCCCCACTCGGCCCAAAAAGCCCACAATTCCTGTATCAAAAACAACTTACCAAGAACAGTTCGCGGTAGCCCGCAAAAAAAGCCAAAGTCCAAAAGGGGCAGCCTCGCGCGTGCCCCAAAAACCGGTCCGAAAAGCCGGCCCAAACCAGACAAAAAAACACCCGCCAATTCTGGCGGGTGAAAATGGTCAAACCGCATGCACTGCGCCTTGCGCGAAGTGGGGATGCGGAGCGCGCAGGGCAGTTGTGTGATCTATGAAAGTCACCGTTTGGTGCTGTCTTTAAAATGGCTGGGTGTGCGATACGCCGGGTTCTGTCCTCCTTGCGGAGTGGAAATCATTTATCTGCGCGCGCCGTTACCGACACGCTGTAGCGGCCTACCCGCAACGAAGACGCCGAAGCGTCTGGCTGAACCTGCCAGTCGTTGCTGCTTGGCCTTGCACCCGGTAAGGTTTACCATGCCGCCGACGTTACCGCCGGCGCGGTGCGCTCTTACCGCACCGTTTCACCCTTACCGCCCAGGCTTCCATTGACGGGGGCCCGATGGGCGGCGGTTTTCTTTTCTGTGGCACTGGCTCGCCGCGAGTCGTCGCCAACTCGCGGGGCGGGCGTTACCCGCTACCGTGGTTCGTGGTGCCCGGACGTTCCTCGACGGCATGTTTCAGCCGCCGCGATTTCCTGCACACTCAGCCGCGGAAGTATACCCGCGAATCTCCATTTCTACAAGAGTATTGCTCCGTTTCGACGCAAACAAAAATACCCGCGAATCTCCATTTCTACAAGGGGAGGAATTACAATTTCTATGTGGTGGGCAGTTCGATCCGCGCGGAAAGGGTGTCGCCATCGAGGGAGAACGACAGGTCCCCGCCGAGGCAGGCGACCAGCTGTTCGACCAGCGTCAGCCCCAGCCCCGCGTGGAGTGCGAGTTCGCTGCGGGCCTCGTCCTTGCGCCAGAAGCGCTGGGTGAGATGGGACAGGTCCCCGGCCGAAAGACCCGTGGCCGTGTTCGACACTTCAAAGACGCCCTTGTCGCCGACGCGGGCGGTGCGCACGCGAACGGTCGTCTCTGGCGAGGCATAGGCCAGCGCATTGTCCAGCAGATTGCCCACGGCCTGGGACAGAAGAATCAGGTCGGTCTCCAGCGGCGCGGGCTGAAGATCGGTCTCGACGAGCACGTCTGTGCGCTTGGCGACGGTCATCGCGTCGTCGAGATTCCGCCGCGCCTGTTCGCCCAGATCGACGGGCGAAAGGGAGATCGAAATTTTTCCGCCTTCGAGCCGGCTGAGATGGAGCAATTTTTCCACCAGGCCCTGCTGAAGGTACGCGCTGTCGAGAATGTGTGCGAGCGAGGCTTGGTACGCCTCGATGTTGCGCTCTTTGCGCAGTGCAAGCTCGGCTTCGTTGCATACGACGGCGATCGGCGTCCGCAATTCGTGGGCGACGTTGTCGCTGAACGCTTTTTCGCGGCGATACGATTCGTCCACGCGCGCAATCGCGCTGTTGAGAGTTTCGGTCACCCCGAGGAGTTCCTGCGGCAAGCCCTCGGCCGAGACCGGCGCGAGTTGATTCGCGTCGAGACCGTCGATTTCCTCGCACAATTTGCGTACGCCGCGCAACGACCCGCGCACCAGCAACAACAATAAGAGCGACGTCACCGCCACGACCATGCCCGTGATCCCCAACGCCCGCAGGCGATAGCCCTGGCGCTGGGCGGCGAGTTCCGACGCGTCGAAGCACACGACCAGCTCGCGCATCATCGGCACGCGCTTGGCGATGCGCTCGCGATACTCTTCCATCCGCGCGGGGCCTCCTCGGCGCGGTCCGCGTTCGCGACGGTCTTCTTCGCGACGGGATCCCGGGCCTGGGCGGTCCGGTTCACCGGGACGGCGAAACTCTTCGCGTTTCCACTCGCGCTGCTTGGCGGGCGAAGTCGTGTAGCGCCGAACGGCAAGAGGCGCACCGTCGATCTCGGCAATGCCCGCCTCGATGGTGGTGTGCGGCGGGGCAGACACCGTGCGCTCTTCGCGAAGCTCTGGCGCGACCTTGGCCGAGGACAGCGTATATGGAGTGTCGTCGACCTCGATCACCAGCCGGTAATACACCAGCCCGTCAATGTTCAGCCCGTCCTCCCCGTCGAGGGGCCACACCTGGTCCGGCGCAACCTCTTTCCCGGCGCGGCGCTGTTCGACCATCCGGCGGAACAACACCGGCGGAAGGCGTTTTTTCAAGCTCGCCAGTGAGCGCAAACACCGCGCGTCAAATTCCTGTTGCCAGAGTTTGTTGCGGGAATATTCCCCCGCCACCGCCTGGCCAAGCAGCGCCAACAGCAACAACACCCCCGCACCCAGCAGCAATCGCCGCTGGATCGATGGCGCCCCGCGTCGTGAGGCCCGGTCCGGATTGGAGGTCAATGGGGTCATGCGTCCTTGCCTGTCGTCAGCCGATAGCCTCGGCCTCGGAGGGTCTTGATTTGTTTGCCGGCCTCGCCGAGCTTGCGGCGCAGGTAGCCGATGTACACGTCGACGACGTTGCTGGTCGCTTCGGAATGGAACGCGTAGAGATGTTCCCAAATCTCGCTGCGCGAAACGACCTCGCCCACGCGGCGGACCAGAAATTCCAGCAGCGCATATTCGCGGGCGGTCAGTGTGACATCTTGCCCGGCAGCGGACACGCTCTGGGCGGCGGTGTCGAGAATGATTTCGCCGATCTCGATCTTGGGCGAATGTTGTTGATAGCCGCGCCGGACCATTGCGCGCACCCGCGCGAGGAGCACCTCGACGTTGAAGGGCTTGGTGAGATAATCATCGGCTCCGGCGTCGAGCCCGCGGATGACGTCTTCGTTCGCGCCCAGCGCCGTCAGGAGCAGGACGGGGATTTCGTTGCCCTCCGCGCGCAGGGCCTGGAGCACTTCGATGCCCGTTTTTTTCGGTAGCATGATATCGAGGACAATCGCGTCATAGTCGTTGCCCTGGGCATACCACAGCCCCTCCTCGCCATCGGCGGCAGCGTCGACGCCGTAGGATTCGTCTTCGAGCGTCCGCACGAGCGAGTCGCGCAGAGGCGGATAGTCTTCGACAACCAGGATTCGCATAGTGTCCTCGGGGTGAGGGTGGGGTGGTCCATAACGACACAGGCCGACCGACGGTCTCCCATCAGCCGGCATGTGCGTCTATCGATTTATCGACACGGCTCGACGGAACCGTTCAATGATTTTCGCTTACTTCCGGCTTCGACGATCGCGCTTGGTTTTGCGCTTGCGCTTCTTGTGATCATCGTCTTCGTCGTCTTCGTCTTCTTCATCTTCATCGTCGTCGCGGTCACGACGGCGACGGCCACGGCGTTCATCGTCGTCATCATAATCTTCGTCGTCATCGTCATCTTCGTCGTCATCTTCATCATCGTCATGCCAGCGACGGCCGCGGTGTTCGCGTTCGTCATCATCGTCGTCATCACAATCTTCGTCGTCATCATCATGCCAATGGCGATGGCGTTCGCGTTCTTCGTCTTCTTCTTCGTGCCAGCGGCGATGGCGTTCCCGCTCATCGTCTTCGTCGTCTTCTTCATGGTGCCGACGGCGCTGGGGCTGGTCCATCTGGGGTTTGCCACAGCCACACTTGGGGCCGCCCTGCTGGGGGGTGATCGTCGCGCCCTTGGCCATTTGTTCTTTCATCCAGCCGAGTTTCTTCGCGAGGATGGGGTCTTTTTTGGCGGCGGCGATCACGCGGGCACACGCACGCGGGTTGTCCTTGGCGGCCAACACCATTTTCTTCAGCGTTTCCGGCGCATACTTCTTGGCTGGCGCGGCGGCCTTGGGGCAACCGGGCTTTGCGGCGGCCTGGACGCGGGAAGGACCCTTTTTCAGTGCGGCCATCTTTTCCTGAATGCGTTTCATCATTTCCGCGCGATGCGACTCGTAGCTACGCTTTGCGGGTGCTTTGGCGGCGGGCGGTTTGCGGTCGTGGTCGCGCTGGGGAGCGCGATCGGTGGCCTTCGCGGCTTTGACCTTGGCAAGCTCGGCGCGCAGGCTGCGCACTTCGCCCGACAGGCGCATCACCGTTGCTTCGAGGCGAGCAATGCGGGCATCGCCACGACGGGCCGCAGGGGGTGCCGTGCGCGACTGTTCTTCGTTGATCAGAATCTTCGGTTTCGTGAGGATCAGCAATGTTGATTCGTCACGCAGCTTGCCTTTGCCGGTGAAGGCGCGATTCATCACCGTCGCTTCGGGGCGGGCATCGGCCGCTTTGGCCGGAGCGCGGCCTTCCGCCATTGCCAACGACGCGCTGGCGACGACTGCGAGTATTGCGAACTGTTTCATCATTTTCATCATGAGTTCTCTCCTTAGAGGGAATCCCTCTGGCCAGACCACAGCCCTATGCCATGGTCCACTCTCAACAATATCAAAACCCGCATGAGAGAAACATGAAAATGATGTCATTTTTCTTCCCGCGGCTGGGGCCATCGCGTAAACCCCTTGAATACAGGGCCAATTCCGCGACGACGGCCCTATAAAAAAATCTACAATGCCGCCCAAAATCAAGGTGACGCGAATCGCCCGCGCCGCCAGCCACGAAGCCGGACAGGTTGCCCAAAGCCTGGCGAGCGCCGCTACACAACACCACCCCCATCGAGCGTCAGCCCGGCGGGGGTGGTTTTCAATGTGATATCCGGCCTTGTTACGGGCCGTCTTCGCCCCACGCGGTGCGCAGGACTTCGCCTCGGCGCGAGGACAGCTTGAAGCCCGTTAATTCCTGCACCGCCATGCGGATCATCAGTTCTTTCAGCGTTTCGACATCAAAGCGCCCGGCGGTGGGCGTTGCGTGCGGGTTTCCGACCCCCGCGTCATCCGTCAAAAACAGGTAGTTGCTTCCGGTCATCAGCGCTTCGGTGCGCATGGTCCACTCGGCGAGCTTGTCCACGCCGGAGGCTGCGACCGGGTACAGCGCAACGCCCTGGGTGCGCAAAGCGGAAACGGCCTTGAAGGTGCGCTCGATGGCACGGTCGTGAGGAGGCGCGTCGGCGAGATGAAAGCAGACCCGGGCCACATTGCCGGACTGCCATTGCAATTGTCCTGCAGCCTCCAGGCCGCGCTCCACGGCTTCGGGATAATCGCCGCCGCCAGAGGCTGAACATTGACTCAGCGTTCTTTCAAACGCCTGAAGAGAATCGGTGAAGTCATATTTGTGAACGACATAGTCGTCGCCGCGGTCACGATATACGACCAAGGCGTACCGCTGTTGAACGTTGGGAAACCGCCGGGCGATAGCGCGCGCGATTCCCTGAATTTCAACTTGGCAATACTTCAATTCGTCTCCCATCGACCCTGTCGTGTCGATGACAAAGGCGAGGTCCATTTTCTGCGGAGCCTCGGCGCGGTAGTGTTGCAATTGCACGACATGAGGTGTGCCGCTTTGGGCATGGACCCGGATTTGATGCGTTGTCCACACTTGCCGTTGCGGCGGGCGCAGACGAAGCGTAAGCTCTTTTTCGCTCCCATGGCGCACCCCGTCGAGCGTGTCGAGCAGGATGATTTTGCCATTTGATTTGGTTTTCGCATGGAGCGTGTTCCATCGTTTCAGGCCGTCGATTTGCACCTCACAGCCCCCGATGGGCTTGCCTCGCTGGTCATTGATCTGAAACACCACGGGCGAATAGTCTGCAACGGACTCGGACCGGTTGGACAAGGTCTCGGCCAACGCCCAATAGGAAGCAAGGCCAGCTAAATCGTCGAGACTTCCGCCAGTGAGCAACCCCCCTTTGGAGCTGAGATCCTGCGGGCGAGGCGAGTCCGAACGAATGGGATAGCCCTTGGCCCGAGGCCGAGAAGAGACCGATGGTCGAGAAGGTCGAGAGGACGCCGGATGCCAGGACGAACGGGGCGCCTCACGCAAAGCGAAGCCCGACGAAGAGCGGTTGTGACACCCGGACAGAACCAACGCGAGGCAGAACAAGGCGACGAGAAAACAGGAAACGCGTTTGAGGGAATGGGGGGATTGAAGTAACATTGTCGTGTCCTTTCTTGGGGTAAAAGTTTCTACCCGCCTATATCTGCCGCCGCATGATTTGCGCCAACTTTTTACAGAATTTCTTCCCCCCGACAAACAAAACCCCCGTCGAGCGTTTGCCCGGCGGGGGTGGGAGTTTTTGGTTTTCTCTGCGGCCTAATGGCCTCGGCATGGTTCCTACAGCGTCGGAAGATCAAATTGAAAATAGCGCGCGGCGTTGTTGTAGCTGATGTCGCGGACCGTTGCGCCGACGAGGTCGAAGTCACGCGGGAGTCGCCCCGCGTCCATGTCGCTGCCGAGGATTTCGCACAGCAACCGGCGGAAATATTCGTGCCGCGGATAACTCAGGAAGCTGCGACTGTCGGTGAGCATGCCCACGAATCGGCGAACCAGGCCGAGCTGGCTAAGCGCGTCGAGCTGGAGCTTCATTCCGTCGAGCTGGTCGCAGAACCACCAGCCGCTGCCGAGCTGAAGTTTGCCCGCGTCGGGGCCTTGCTGGAAGTTGCCGATCATTGTCGCCATCGCATAGTTCTCGGCCGGGTTGAGATTGTAAAGAATCGTGCGCGGCAGCTCGTCGGTGAGGTCTTGCGCGTCGAGGAGCTTGCCCAGCGCGGCGGTGTTGACCGGGTCGGCGATGGAGTCAAACCCGGCATCCGCCCCAGCGACGGCAAAGCGGCGGGAATTGTTGTTCCGCAAACAGCCGAAGTGATATTGCTGCGTCCAGTTGCGTTTATGGTTCATGCGGCCAAGCTCGACCATCAGCGCCGAACGGAACTGAACGAGATCCGTGTGAGACATCGATTCGCTTTCACCGTCGCGCGCTTTGCGGACGACAGAATTCAGCGTCGCCGGCGATCCGCCCGCGTCAAATTCCACCGTCACCATGCCATGATCGCTCAGCCGGCAGCCGAGGCTGTGGAAAAATTCGTGCCGCGCATCGAGGGCGGCGAGAAGCGCGTCAAAGGTTTCGATTCGTCCCGGGCAAAGCTCTTCGAGCGCTTCGATCCAGGGCCGAAACAGCGCGGGATTGTCGACGGCCATCGCCTTGTCCGGCCGGAAGGTCGGCAGGGCTTGCACGTCGAACGACGCGTCCGCCGCAATGGCCGCGTGATGCTCCAGCGTGTCAATCGGGTCGTCGGTGGTGCAGGTCAACACGACGTTGGAGGTCTGCATCAGCTGTCGCGCAGAAAACCCGTCGCCGCGAATCGTCTCGGCCGTCTGCTCAAAAATCTCGCCGGCCGTGTTCGCCGACAACAGCGTGTCGATTCCGAAATAGCGCTTGAGCTCCAGCGCCGTCCAGTGATACAGCGGATTGCGCAGGCAATAGTCCATCGTGCCCGCGAAAGCGTCAAACTTGTCCCGCCACGACGCATCACCCGTGACCAGCGATTCGTCCACGCCATTGGACCGCATCGCGCGCCACTTGTAGTGATCCGCCGCCAGCCACACCTCGCCGAGATTGTCCCAGCGCTGGTCGCCTGCGATTTCTGCCGCGGGCAGATGGCAGTGATAATCGACGATGGGCATCACTGCCGCATAGTCATGATACAACCGTTGCGCGGATTCGCCCGAGAGCAAAAAGTCGTCGTGAATGAATGCCATGGTGTGCTTTCCTTAGACGTCGTAGGTCGAGGCGGTGGTGTCGCCGGCGCCTTCGATCCACTTGGTGTGGAAGAATTCGCCGCGCGGCTTGTCAATGCGCTCGTAGGTGTGGCAGCCGAAGTAATCGCGCTGGGCCTGGAGCAAGTTCGCCGGGAGGCGTTCGCTGCGATAGCCGTCGAAGTAGGCCAAGGCGCTCGCGAAGGCGGGCGTAGGAATGCCCGAGGCGATGGCCTTGGCGATGGTCGTGCGCCAGCCGGATTGGCAGCTGGCCATCTCGCCACGGAAGTACTCGTCGAGCAGCAAGTTGTCCAGCTCGGGATTGGCGACAAACGCTTCGCGGATCTTCGTGAGGAACGCGCTGCGGATGATGCAGCCGCCGCGCCACATCAGCGCGATGCCGCCATAGTTCAGGCCCCAGTCGTTTTCGTTCGACGCTTCGCGCATGAGCTGATAGCCCTGGGCATAGCTGACGATTTTCGACGCGTAGAGCGCCTGGCGGATGTCTTCGACGAAGGCGGCCTTGTCGGCAGCGTCGAGCGCGGGAAGCTCCACGGCAAGCGGGCCGGCGGCGGCGACGCGCTGGTCTTTCATCGCCGAGAGGCAACGCGCGAAGACGGCCTCGCCGATCAACGTCAGCGGCATGCCGAGGTCAAGCGCGGTGATGCCGGTCCATTTGCCCGTGCCCTTTTGGCCGGCGGTGTCGAGAATGACATCGACCATGGGCTTGCCGGTTTCGTCGTCGGTTTTCGCGAGAATGTCGCGGGTAATTTCAATGAGATAGCTGTCGAGAACGCCTTCGTTCCATGTGCCGAAAATTTCGGACTGCTCGGCCGGGGAAATCCCCGCCGCCGTCATCAGCTGGTACGCTTCGCAGATCAGCTGCATGTCGCCGTACTCGATGCCGTTGTGGACCATCTTCACGAAGTGGCCCGCGCCGCCGCGCCCGACCCAGTCGCAGCACGCCTCGCCGCTGTCGGCCTTGGCGGAGACCGCCTGGAAGATGTCCTTCACCGCAGGCCAAGCCGCTTCGCTGCCGCCGGGCATGATGCTCGGGCCGCGCCGTGCGCCTTCTTCGCCGCCGGACACGCCCGTGCCAACATACAGCATCCCCTTGGACTCGACATAGTCGCAGCGGCGAATCGTGTCGTGGAAGTTGCTGTTGCCGCCGTCGATGATGATGTCGCCCTCTTCGAGGTGCGGGAGGACCATGTCGATGAACGCGTCGACGGGTGCGCCGGCCTTGACCAGCAGCATCACGCGGCGAGGACGCTTAAGCGTGGCGACGAATTCTTCAATCGAGTGCGTCGGAACGATGTTCGTCCCGGCCGCGCCGCCGGCCATAAAATCGTCGACCTTCGAAACGGTGCGGTTGAACACCGAAATCACAAAGTCATTGTCGTTCATGTTCAGCACGAGGTTTTGGCCCATTACGGCCAGGCCAATCAGGCCGAGGTCTGCGGTTGCAGTTGTCATATCTGTCTCCAAGAATGGTGTGGTTGTGTGTGTCAGGGTGCGATTATTCGCGGTCGCCCTGGGGAGTGTAAGCGGGCAATTTCGTGTCCGCGAAAATTTTCTCAAAACGAGTGAACCGCTGGATGCCGCCAACGAGGGGCACGCTCGGCCAGTCTTCGCCAATCAGCGGGCGCGCGTATTTCACGAACGCGTCGGTGACGTCGGTGCGGTCTTTTGACAGCCATTCCTTCGGGAAGCATCGCTCGGAATTCGCGACCTCTTTGAGCGGCACCTTGTCATAGACGGCCGTGTAGATTTCGCCCGGCGCGCGCAGGATGGTGCTCATCCAGCCGCTGCCTTCGGTGCGGGCGATTTCCGCCGCGTACCGGCCAGAGCGATAGGCCTCTTCGAGGTCGACCGTCGAGGCGTAGATCATGTTATGACGCTGCTCCGTGCCGGGCACATTGCCGCGGGCGCTGCCCTTGGCGGCGAGGCCCGACTCGTTGAGATAGTTCACCATCGCCTGCTGGGCCGTCAGCGCCGACGCGCCGAACATGGCGTGGCCAAAGCTGTCGCTGCGTTGACCAATGTCGCCCACGTCGAACCCTTCGCCGAGAACGATCAGGCATCGCCCGCGTTCACGAAGCTTGTCATTGACGGCGTCGGCGACCTGCTCCATCGAGAGGTCACTTTCGCGCATCAGAATCAGCATGGGCATTTCGCGGTTGGGGTCGCCCAGGCGCGCGGCCGCGGGAATAAACCCGATCTTCCGCCCCATCGCCTGCATCACCAGCACCGGGTCCGCCGGCGACGAGCCGCGATTTTCTTCGTTCGCGCCCTGGACCATGTGCGCCCAGTACCGCGCCGTCGATGCGTAGCCCGGCGTGTGGTCGACGAGCTTGAATTCGCTGTCGCCTACGTCGTTGTCGATCGTTTTCGGCACGCCGACGCCGACGACATCGAGGCCGCGTTCACGGGCCAGCTCGGCCACCTTGTGCGCGGTGTCCATCGAGTCGTTGCCGCCGTTGTAGAAGAAATAGCCGATGTTGTGTTCGCGGAGAACATCCACGACGCGGTCGAAATCTTCATTCATGTGCGACTTGATTTTATAGCGGCACGTGCCGATCGCGCCCGCAGCGGGCGTGGTGCGCAGCAGCGAAATTTCTTCGCGATTTTGCGCCGACAGGTTCAGCAGCTCTTCTTTGAGCACGCCTTCGATGCCGTGGTAGCCGGCATAGACCGTGCCGAACGTTTCGGGATAGTCGAAGCACGCTTCGACCACGCCGCGCACTGAATTGTTGATGACCGCCGAGGGGCCGCCCGATTGGGCAACGAGTACGTTTTTGGGTGCCATGGAAATTACTCCTTCGTTTCCGTTTGTTTGCGGTACAGCACTTCGCCCGCGCGGTCAATGACGACCACGCCGTCGGCCTCTTGGCCACGGAACTCGTCGGGGTTGAGTGTGTCGGGGTCGATGTACCCCAGGCCAATCTGCTCACAGCGTTCGCGCGGAATCTTCGTCGCGAGCGTCACTTTGATCCGCGGGGTTTCCACGCCGTCGACGAACGTTCCTCCGCCGCGCAGGTGCGTCGAGTGGGCCAAAATGCCCCACGGGTAGTCTTTGAATGTGTCCCACTGCGCGAGGAAATAGTCGCGCACGTGATAGCCAATTTCGTCGAGCAGCTTGCCGTGGACATAGCTCACCTCGTCGATGTGCGGCGCATAGATCACGACCTCGCCACCGTCGGCGATGGCGGGCTCGAGCTTGTACATTCCCTTCGCGCCAGTCCACAGATCGTCGTACATTTCCGGCACGCAGGAAATCACGCGCTGGAAGGGCTCGTCGACGAAAATGATGTCGAGCGATTCGCTGTGCTTTGCGGCCGAGCGCCACGCGCCAATCATCCCGCCGGCATGGAGGCCGCGGAAGGTTTTTCCGTGCATCACCATCGCCAGCAGCAGCTTGGGAGCGTCGATCATGTCTGCGGCGAGGTTGATCATTTCGCGCACGGGAGTGTGCATCGTGCCGATGATGTCGCGGCTGGTCAGCAGCGCGCCCAGCCAGTGCGTCGTGTCGATCATCTCGCTGCCCGCGCAGCCAGGGTAGTAATATTTGTTGCCGCCGGAAAAGCCCATCACTTCATGCGGAAAGACCGGCCCGAGGACGATCAGCGCGTCATATTCGGTGACGTGACGATTGACGGTGACGGGCACGTCCAGCGACATGCGCCCGCCGGAAAGTCGCTCGATTTCGCTCGCGGGAATCGTGCCGACCTGCACAAGCTCGGCGGGGTTGTCGAACTCGTGATTGTAGATCCGATGGCCGTCGAATTCGCCGTTGACTACATCCCGGCCGACGAGCTTGCTGAGCGCCACGTCGTCCATGGGCATGTGCGTGCCGAGGGCAACGATGAAGTCCAGCGCAGAAGCGTCTTCGGCCTCGCTGGTGAGAACCTCGATCATCGCGGGCAGCGGACACGTCCGCGTCGAGTCGGGAACGATGCACAACACGCGCTGGTTGGCAACGTCAAATCCGTCCAGGGCGCTGCGCACCACAGACTGCGCCTCGACGACCTCGAGGGCCTGGGGCGATTCAACTTTCGCAAGGAGTTCGTTCTCGTGCATGGTTATTCCTGGGCTACTGTTTCTATTCTGCATCTCGGGGGCGAAATCTCTTTCGTCCTTCTATTTCAATTTTTCCAGGGCGGGGTCGCGGGCAGGTGTTGCATGAATTCGTCGATGAGGCTCTGCTCGTACTCGCCGGCATAGGTCCCCGCGAAGAACCGGTCCGCCGCTTCGTCGTGGAAGCGCTGCCAGGAGTCTTCTTCGTAGCTGGGGATGATCGGGAAATAGAGCACGCCGTTGGCCTTGGCGGCCTTCATGTCGCCGGGCGCATCGCCGATCATCAGAATCTTGTCGTTGTCATATTTGCCGCATGCGCCATAGCCGAGGTGTTCCTTTTTGCTGCCCGCTTCCTGGCCGCAAATCCGCATGACATAGTTCGCGACGTCATGCTCGTTCCATTCCTTTGTCAGCGCTTCTTCGGGCGTGGACGACACGACGAGCAGGTCTGCCAGCGGCGCAATTTTTTCAAGTGATTCGCGCACGAACGGGTACGGCGGGCAGCCGTGGACCATGTCGTCGACGGTGGCGTTGACGGCCTTGGACCAGGCAAGGGTTTTGGTGAGAATCGCGTCGGAGGTCTCGGCCACTTTCGCTTCGAGGGCAGGATTGCCCAAGCGGGTTTCTTCGGCGATCCATTGTTCCAGTGAGCTGATGTCCGGCCGGACGAAGCCGCGGCGGATCGGCTGATCCCAGTCGGCGAGGAGGTCGAACATGCTCACCAGCGCGATGAATCGATTGCAGCCGCGCTGCTGGCTATACAGATTGACGAACTCGGCCGCGTCGCGCGCAAAGCGGCTGACCGCCTGGAGGCCCCACGAGTTGATGATGTTCGGGATGAAGCATTCCTTGTGCTTGATCTCCATCGTGTCAAACACGCAGCCGTCGGAGTCAATGCCGATGAAGAACTCGTTCGATTTCGGCAACGATTTCAGTGTTTCAATGTGGTCCATGAATTGTCCTTGAATGGGTTTCTATGTTGTTTTTTGTCGTAGGGGCGAAAAATCTTTCGCCCAGGTGTTTTCTTTGTTTGCTGTTTCCTACAGCCTCCAGCCTAACGCCTCGACCTGAATTATACGCCGGAATAGGCGCTGAAACCTCCGTCGACGGGAACGACGATGCCCGTGACAAATTTCGCCGCATCGGTGACCAGCCACAGCAACGTGCCGATCAACTCATCCGATTCGCCGAAGCGCCCCATGGGCGTGTGGTCGATGATCTGCTGGCCGCGCGCGGTGAGGGATCCGTCGTCCTCGGTCAGTAAAAAGCGGTTCTGGTTGGTGAGGAAAAAGCCCGGTGCGATGGCGTTGACACGGATTTTGCCGGAACAGTTCTGCGCCATGTAGGTGCTGAGCCACTGGGTGAAGTTGCTCACAGCGGCTTTGGCGGCCGAGTAGGCGGCGATGCGCGTCAAAGGCCGAAACGCGTTCATCGAGCTGATGTTGATGATCACGCCCTCGCCCGCGTCTGCCATCGCCTGGCCAATTGCCTGCGAGGGCAAAATCGTGCCGAGGCAATTCAGGTCCATCACCCAGCGGACGGCCTCGGGGTCGAGGTCGAAAAACGTCGATTCCGGCGGCACGCACGTCGCTTCGCGCTTGTTGCCACCCGCGCCGTTGATGAGAATGTCGATCTGGCCAAACACGTCGAGACATTGCACCGTCGCGGCATCAACGGCCGCGCGGTCAAGGACGTTGCACTCCACGCCGAAGGCCTCGCCGCCGGCGCTAACGATTTCGCTGGCAACAGCCTGCGCCGCTTCGAGATTGTAGTCCAAAATCGCAACTTTCGCGCCACGGCCTGCAAGGGCCTTGGCCATCTCGCCGCCGAGAACGCCACCGCCGCCAGTGATAACGACCGTCTTGTCTTTCACGCTGAAAAGCGTATCCATAGCAAAGCTCCTTTGGGCAAGCTGAAGTCTCAACTCGCTCTGTTTCCGCCAAATGAGGCGGTTTGTAACGAAAGGGTTCCATATTTGGAACACATTCTAACGATTTACAAACATCCCCGCAACGAAAAAGCGCAAAAATCCTCCTTCTTTTCTTCTCTAAAACGAGGCCTTCGAGCCTGTGAAAAAATAGCGAATATTGATTGTCATCGCTACCTGTGGTACAGTGTTCGCATGATGGAATACAAACCCATTTTGCCCGCGCGGGATTTGTCCAAGGTTCCGATGCGACTGGTGACGGCCGAGGGCGTTGCCCCGGTGTCGGTTGACGGCGAGACGTTTTTGCGCGTGAGCGACGATGCGCTCGCGGCACTGGCCGAGGCGGCGTGTAGCGACGTCGAATTTTATCTCCGCCCCGCCGTGCTGGATTCCTACGCGGCCATCGCAGCCGACGAAACCGCCAGCGAGAACGATCGGTTCGTCGCGGCCTCGCTACTGGCGAATGCGATCATCGCGGCCGAGGGCGAACTGCCGCTCTGCCAGGACACGGGCACGGCGACGATCTGCGGCACCAAGGGAAACCGCGTGCTGTCCACGGGCAACGAATCCGCCGCACTGTCGGCCGGGGTCGCCGCCGCGTTCGCGAATCGCAACCTGCGCTTCAGCCAGATCGCGCCCGAGTCGATGTACGTCGGCACGAACACCAAAACCAACCTTCCCGCGCAGATCGATCTTTCCGTCGGCGCGGGCGATGGTTACGAATTTCTGATCGCGGCCAAGGGCGGCGGCTCGACGAACAAGACGCGCCTGTTCATGAAAGACCCGTCGATCCTTTCCGCCGACGCGCTCGAAGCGTTCCTCGTCGAGGCCATCGCCGAGATCGGCACAGCCGCCTGCCCGCCCTATCGCATCGGCGTGGTTGTCGGCGGCACGAGCCCCGAAGCGAATCTCAAAACCCTCAAGCTCGCGACCTGCCGCGACCTCGAATCGCTCCCCGCGTCGCCCGACGACGACGGCTATGCCATTCGCGACACCGAACTCGAAGCGACCCTACTCGCCGCCTGCCAACAGCTCGGCCTGGGCGCACAGTTCGGCGGCGAACATTTCGCCAGCGAAGTCCGCTGCGTTCGCCTGCCGCGCCACGCCGCAACGGTGTGCGTGTCGGTCGGGGTCAGCTGCAACGCCGACCGGAACCTCTACGCAAAAATCACCCCCGACGGCGTGTTCGTCGAACAGCTTGACACGAACCCCGCACGCTACGGGGACCTCGCCGCGACGAGCCCGACGGCCGTCGAAGTGTCCACCGATCAGCCGATGGACGATCTCGTGGCCGAGCTGGCGCGCCAACCTGTCGGCACGATGGTCCTGCTGTCCGGCCCGCTGGTCGTCGCACGAGACGCCGCACACAAACGCATCGCGACCATGCTCGACGCGGGCGACGCGATGCCCGACGCGCTGATGAACTATCCCGTCTATTATGCTGGCCCGGCCAAGACGCCCGCGGGCAAACCCTCCGGCAGTTTCGGCCCGACCACCGCCCAGCGCATGGACAGCTATGTCCCGCGATTCCAAGCGCTCGGCGCGTCGCGCGTAATGCTCGCCAAGGGCAATCGCACGCCCGTCGTCGCGGAAAGCTGCAAACAAAACCGCGGCGTGTATCTCGGCACGATTGGCGGCGCGGCCGCACTGGTCGCAGAGCGGCACATCACTGCCGCGGAAACCCTCGCCTTCGACGACCTCGGCATGGAAGCCATCCGAAAAATCACCGTCGACAAACTCCCCGCCTTCATCCTCACCGACCCGGCCGGCAACTCGCTGTACTAAACCGCCACACAATAAAAAAACCGCCGGGCGGAATTGTTCCACTCGGCGGTTTTTCTCTATCTGGAAAGAAAATTACGCTTGACTACTTTGTTTACTGTGTATACACTGTAATACAGAAAGAAGGAGGCCCACTATGAGCACAGCCATTTCAGTTCGATTGCCCAACGGTGTTGCAGAAGAACTTGGCCGCGTGGCCAAGGAAACCGAGCGGTCGCGGTCTTTTGTGATCCAAAAAGCGATCGAAGCCTATCTTGAAAACGCCGCGGATCTCCAAATTGCACTAGACCGCCTGCGAGACACGAGCGACCCCGTCGTTTCCAGTGATGACATGAGAGCTTCCCTTGGGATTTAAAATTACCTACAAAAGCTCTGTGGCCAAAGATTGTAAGCGCTTCCCAAAGAAGGATGTCGCACAGATTTTTGATAAGGTGGATGCTGAACTGGTAGAACACCCAGATCGATTTCCCGTTCTCTCTGGCAAATTTGCTGGCATGCGAAAATTGCGCGCTGGCAACTATCGCGTAATTTATGTAATTCTGGATACTGCTGTTTTGGTGCTTCGCATTCAGCATCGCAAAGATGTATATCGGAACTGATTGACAAAAAACCGCCGGGCGGAATGGTTCCACTCGGCGGTTTTCTTTTGCGTACTTTTTCGTTCTGTTGCGAACGGTGGCCGCGGTTACTTGATCGGCTTGATCCAAATGTTGCGGTAGCGCACGGGGTTGCCGTGGTCCTGGAGGCGCAGCGGCAGCGGGCCGTGGGCTTTATAGCTCGGGATGCCGCGAAACTCGGTCGGGCCCTTGAGCTCGGTCTTGTCTTGCACAAGGATGCCGTTGTGGATCACCGTCAGCGTCGCGGGGGTGGTGCACTTGCCGTCCTCGTCGAACACGGGCGCGGTGTAGGTAATGTCGTAGCTTTGCCACTCGCCGGGCGGGCGGCAGGCGTTGGCCAGCGGGCGCGACTGCTTGTAGATCGACGCGCATTGGCCTTGGGGATAGGTGTAGTTTTTGTAGTTGTCGAGGACCTGGGTTTCGTAGTTGCCGAAGAACACGCCGGAATTGCCGCGATGCTGGCCATCGCCCTTGGCGGGCTTAGGGGTGCAGAATTCGAGGTGAAGCTGGCAGCTTTCGAAGGTTTGCTTCGTCTGAATATAGCCACCGCGTTGCATCACGAGCACGCCGTCAACGAGTTTCCAGTGCGCCTTGGAGTTCTTGCGATCGGCCTTGACCCAATTCGCGTGATACGTTTTTTCCGTTCCGTCAAAGAGCACGGTTGCGCCTTCGGGGGCCGGGGCGTCTTTGAGCGGCCCGGGCGTGACGACCTTGGGTACGCTTGCATATTCCTCTTCACAGATCTTGCGGAAGTTCTCGACCGAGGTCTTCAGGTCCGATTCTTTCCAGCCTGCTTCATATTCCATAACGATATTCGTGTAGACACCCTTGTCGTGCAGCGTGCGGATGACGTTGGCGATGTCCATTTTGCCCGTGCCCCAGATCACGTCCTTGCCCTGGCGGCAGTCTTTGTCGGTGAAGTGCTTGTCGAGGTCGCCGAAGTGAATTTCATGCAAGCTGTGGGGCTGGCCGATCATGATGCCAGAGATCGGGTCCACGCCGCTGCGCGTCCAGTGGCCGATGTCACCGCAAAGGCCAATATTCTTTTTGGTCTGCTTGATGGCGTACTTCGGATCCCAATAGCGGCTGGGCTTGGGGTGGTTGTGGATCGCGGCCCGCATCTTGTTTTTTGTGCACAGCGCGTCGACATAGCCCATGACCTTCGCGTCGCCTTCGACGACGACGGTGTCGCAGCCGAGGGCCTTGGCCGTGGCGAATGCCTTGGCAAGAGTCTTTTTGTCTGCCGTGTTGATCACGCCATAGCCGATCACGGACAGCCCGCGCTTTTTCAACTCGGCGCGGATAAACGCGATCGCCTCTTTGCTCATGCCCGGCGCGGTGATCCACGACTTGTCTTTGCAGACTTTTTGCTTCGAGTACAGCTCGAGGTGCTTCATGCCAATGCGCTGGGCAAGATCCATCGTTTCCACGAGGGTCATCTTCTTGGCGGTATAACATTGCAGCCCGAGTTTCAATCCCAGTTTTTCTTCGGGATAGGCCGGATTTGCGGGCGCGACGACCTTAGCCGTCTTGGCCTTGGCTTTGCCTTTGGCCTTGGTTTTGGTTTTGGGGACAGCCAATGCCAGCGGCACCAGCAACGTCAGCAAGAGCATCAAACAGAGTGCGCGTTTCATCAAATTCTCCTTGGGATGGGGTTCAATTCGCTTTTTGTTGTATCGAGTCGTCTATTGTACAACGTTTCACGGGGTTGTGTCTTTCAATTTTCCTGCAAGAAAGACTTTTTTCCCCTGCCAACTACTAATGAGTACAAAAATTCCCTGAAATTATAACTGACATTTGTTCCACGACCCCCTATGCTCTACCTGTCAAAGGAGTTGGACCTCTTTCGACTTGAAAGGAGACACGAATGGAATCGCATAAAATACTCGCCACCGCCGTGCAGGAGGCGGGCGTCAAGCGCACCGCCGCCGACTTGGGCCTTTCGGCCTCGCTCGTTTACAAGTGGTGTGCGCCCGCGCTCGCCGAGGACGACAGCGGCACGCGCAACCCCCTCGATCGCGTCAAGGCGCTGTGGGACTGCACAAAAAATCGCGCCATGATCGATTGGATCTGTCGCCAGGCCGGGGGAACCTTCGTCGAAGATTTCACGCCCGACGCCGACCACATGCCCGAAAACTACATCGCCCGCACCCAGGAAATGATCCAGGGATTCTCGTCGCTGCTGGATTCGATGTCGGCGGCCATGCTCAACGATGGCGTGGTCTATCCGTTCGAAGCCGAGGAAATCCGCGACCAATGGCAAGAACTCAAGCAACAGGCCGAAGGGTTCGTCGTCGCCTGCGAAAAAGGTCTCTTCCGGTAGGCCGGCGAGAGTAGAACATAGAAAAACACATTCGCGCCTCGTGCGCGTTAGAGGCCGCGTTAGGAGAGAAGGGACTCCGCGCGGTCCTTTTTTGTAGACCCGCAACCATCCCCCGTCCGCTGAATTTTATCGTTCTTTCAAGTACAAGGTGGCCTCGCTGAACAAAATCCGATACACTGTGAGGAACAATGCGAAAACAAAATGTCATTTTGATTGGAATGCCTGGCTCCGGCAAAAGCTCTGCGGGGATTTTGCTTGCCAAGGCGATGGGACTGAACTTTCTCGACACCGACGTGGTGATCCAGGCCCAGCAGGGCCAGCTGCTGCAAACCCTTCTCGACACCGGCGGGATGGACGCGTTTTTGGCGATTGAAAAGACGACGCTCCTCGGCCTGTCGCCAATTGCCACGGTCGTCGCCACGGGCGGCAGCGTGATCTATTCGCCCGAGGCGATGGCGCACCTTGGCCAAGGCGGCGTGATGGTCTATCTCGAAACCGAACTCGACGAGCTGAAGCGCCGGCTGGGGAACATGGCCGAACGCGGCGTGGCCGTTCAGCCGGGAATGGGCCTTGACGAACTCTACGCCCAGCGCCTCCCTTTGTATGAACAATACGCGGACGTGACGGTGACGAACACCGGCAAAACCGTGGAAGAAACCGTCGCCGAAATTTCCGAACGCGTCGCCGCGGTCACGGAGACGGCATGACAGCTACACACTTACGACAACACGTCCTGCCCGCAGTGAAATCGCTCGTGGTCAAGGTCGGCACGAACGCGCTGTGCGACGCGGAGGGTCGGCTGGACGAAGCGGCCGTCGAATCGCTCTGCAGCCAGCTACTGGAATTGCGCGAACGCGATGTCCAGGTCACGCTCGTCGCCTCGGGCGCGGTCGGCGCAGGGATGGCCGAGCTGGGCCTCGCAACGCGCCCCAAAGACGTGCCCACCCTCCAAGCCACCGCCGCCGTTGGCCAGCGCGTCCTGATGCAGGATTTCGGCCAGCGCCTATCGCCGGCAGGGCTGCATATCGGGCAGGTGCTCGTCACGGCCGAAGACTTCCCCCTGCGCGAACGCTTCCTCAACATTCGCAATACGCTGCTGTCGCTCCACCGCCTGGGCGTGCTGCCGATCATCAACGAAAATGACGCGACGGCCGTCTATGAATTGCGCTGCGGCGACAACGATTTGATCGCCGCGCACGTCGCGGCAATGCTCTCGGCCGATGCGCTGGTGTTGCTCACGACGGTCGATGCCGTGCTCGACAATGGCCGCCCGCTCGACGTGATCGAAGAGGTCAACGACGAGACAATGGCGCTCGTGGAAAACAGCAAGTCCGCACTCGGCTCGGGCGGCATGGGCACCAAGCTCCAAGCCGCGCGCCTGACGATTCGTGCGGGCGGAATTGCCGTCATCGCCAACGCTCGCGAACCGCGCATCCTTCCGCGCCTGCTCGACGGCGAGCCCCTCGGCACGGTGTTTGTCCCGGCCGAGCGAAAACTCTCCAGCCGCCGACGCTGGCTGGCTGGGCCCAGCGAACCGGCCGGCACACTCCTCGTCGACGCCGGCGCCGCACACGCTCTGCTGAACGACGGAAAAAGCCTGCTCGCGATTGGTGTCACCAGCGCAGAAGGCGACTTTTCCGAAGGCGATGTCGTGCGCGTGCAAGATTCCTCCGGCGCAGAAATCGCGCGCGGGTTGACGAACTACTCGGCTGGCGATCTCGCAAAAATCCAAGGCCAGCGCTCCGACGCCATCGAAGCCATCCTCGGCGAAAGCCCCTACGACGAAGTCATCCACCGCGACAACCTTGTACTGGTCTAGCCCGATTTGACCGATGGGCGCGAAATCCGTACAATAGCGCTCCGCCTCACAAAACACACCCCTTCCCATTGGAGAAACCCACATGGACCAGGTCAAAGTTCGTCGCGCGCTGCTGAGCGTGTTCGACAAAACCGGCATTGAAGACTTCGCCCGCAAACTCCACGCCCAAGGCGTCGAGCTCATTTCCTCCGGCGGCACGGCCAAGGTGATCGAAGCCGCGGGCATTCCCGTGCGCTATGTCCAAGAGTGGACCGGCTTCCCGGAGATGCTCGGCCATCGCGTCGTCACGCTTCACCCCAAGGTCCACGGCGCGATCCTCGCCACGCGCGACGATGCCGACCACCAAGCCGACATCGAGAAGTATGACCTCGAGCTGCTCGACATCGTCTGCGTCTCGCTCTATCCGTTCGAAGACGTGATCGCCAAGCCCGATGCGCAACTCGCCGAAGCCGTCGAGATGATCGACATCGGCGGGCCGACCATGGTGCGCGGCGCGGCGAAGAACCACCGCTATGTCACCGTCGTCACCGACCCGTGCCAGTACGACGAGCTGCTGGGCGAGATGGCCGCGACCGACGGCCACACCAGCTTTGCGCTGCGGCAGAAATTTGCGCGTCAGGCCTTTTCGCTGACGGCCGCCTATGACACCGCCATCAGCACCTACCTCGCCGGCGAAATGGGCGAGACCTTCCCCGAGCGCATCAGCTTCAGCTATCAGAAACAGGCCGAGCTGCGCTATGGCGAAAACCCGCACCAATCCGCCGCGTTCTATGCCTCGTCCCAAGCCGCCAACGAAGGCTGCATCGGCAGCGCGAAACTCCTCGGCGGGCGCGAAATTTCCTACAACAACTACTTCGACGCCAACGGCGCGCTTGAACTCGTCAAAGAGTTCCCCGAACCCGCCGTCGCGATCATCAAACACGCCAACCCCGCCGGCTGCGCCATCGACACCGACCTCGTCGAGGCCTATCGCAAGGCCTACTTTGGCGACGTCAACGCGGCGATGGGCGGCATTGTCGCAGTCAACCGCCCGGTGACGTGCGAACTCGCGTCAGCCATCGTCGAGACCTATGCGCGCTGGGGCAAGGACCGCGGCGCGGGTGGCTATTTCGCGGAAATCGTCGTCGCCCCGAGCTTCGACGACGGCGCGGTCGAGATCATCCAGGCGCGCAAGGGCTGGGGCCCGAACGTCCGGCTGCTGGAAACCGGCGACCTCGCTGGCGCGCGCAATGCCGAATTCGCCCAGAAATACATCGTCGGCGGAATGCTCGTGCAAAACCGCGACCTCGTCGGCCTGAACACCGACGACTGGGACGTGGTCTCCGAGCGTCAGCCGAGCGAGGCCGAGCTGCGCGATCTGAAATTTGCGTGGCTGTGCTGCAAGCACGTCAAGTCCAACGCGATTGTGCTGGCCAAGGACGAAACGCTGCTGGGCGCGGGCGCGGGACAAATGTCACGCGTGAATTCCGCGTTCCTCGCGGGCAAACTCGCGGGTTGCTATGGCGGCGCGCAAGACAACGCCGACACGGCCGGCTGCGTGCTGGCGAGCGACGCGTTTTTCCCGTTCCCCGACTCGCTCGACTGGGCCAAGGACGCGGGCGCGACGGCCGTCATCCAACCCGGCGGCGCGAAGAAAGACCAGGACGTCATCGACTATGCCAACAAGCTCGGCCTGACGATGATCTTCACCCGCACCCGCCACTTCAATCACTAAAACAAGGGCGCAGCATGCCGCGCCCCTGCGACAGAAGACATAGAAAACCCTCGGCAGGAGTACTCCCGTCGAGGGTTCTTTTATGGATAGTGCTCACAGCCTGGCTGCGGCGGATTATTTTTTAACGGGTTTGTAGGGGCTACAAAGCTGGCCTTCTTCGAGGAGGGATTGTTTGCCGGTGAGGAGTTTCGCGCCGGCGAATTTCGGCTGGACGTCGATGATCTCGACGGTGGCAAGAACGGTCCGCGCACGTCGGCCGAGAATGTCGCCCGTGTCGGGATCCATAATCGGGTCGCCGAGTTGATACACCTCGAACAACATGCCGGGGGTCAGCTTGCGGTTGGTTCCACCATTGATCAGCACCGTGCCGTCGGGTTCAAGCGTCGCGATTTTCGGCCGCCATGGCTGGGACGCAATCACGCGCACCACATGCTTCACGCCGTCCTCGAGCACGTCTTTCACCGCCCGCCCCATCGGCGTACGATAGAACGCGGTCCCGCCAAAATTGATCTTCTTGTAATCGACCTGCGCACTGAATGCGGTGGCATAGGCACTGCCCTCGAGCGCGGCCGAATCGACGATCTCGCCGCTCTCGACATCCACGACATTGAGCGTCACGCCGACGATGGCCTTCTCGGCCGAGCCGCTCGCGCCCACGCCCAGCATCCGCCACCAGTCATTCCAATTGGCATACGCGCTGCCGCCCTGGGTCACGCTGAACTCGGTAATGCTGCCCTTGACGAGGTACTGCGCGTTTTTGAGATTGCGCAATTTCGCCTGCCGCTGGGTGCGCGTAAGGCCCGAAGCCTGAAGCTGTTGTTCGCTGACGATCGCGCCAAGCTCTGGTCGCTCGAGAACAACAAAGCGCTCCGAGTCCACAAGGCGATCCACGAGAACTGACTGGAACCCGTCGCCGAGCGACCATTGGGTCTGAACGCTCGCGCGATTGTCGAAGCGGATCACCGCGATTGTCGGCTTGATATAATCGGCCGGGTCGGACAAATACCCCGCCGGATCGTTGCACCCAACGATGACGGTTGAAAACAGCAGAAACATCCATGTATAGCGATATTGCATCGTGCCCTCCGTGGCAATAGAGAAAGTGAGTTGTCTGCTTTTTTATCGACCAACGGCAACGTTTTTCATCACCCCCGTTGCTTTTTTTCCCGCGCGGATTTACACTCGACAGGATGAAACCACGACTCCAATTCATTTTGCGAAAGGTGCGCTCCATGTTCTATGCTGTCGGGATCGGCGTGCTGGTGTTTGTCGCGATCCTCGCGGGCTGCCAAAGCCGGCTGATCTATCACCCCCGCGCCACCCTCGAAATCTCTCCCCGCGATGCGATGGGGCTGGACTATGACGATGTCACACTACTCTGCGCCGACGGCGTGAAAATCCACGGCTGGTACATCCCGGCCGAGGGCGCAACGCAAACCGTGCTGGTTTTCCACGGCAACGCAGGCAACATTTCCGACCGCATCGAAACCATCCGCATGCTCAACGGCTTGGGGCATACCGTTTTCATCGTCGATTATCACGGCTATGGCCAGTCGGGCGGCTCGCCCGGCGAAACCGCAACCTATCTCGACGCCCAGGCGGCGTGGAACTATCTCGTAGAGACCAAACAGTGCGCCCCGTCGCAAATTGTTCTTTTCGGGCGGAGCCTCGGCGCGGCCGTGGGCATCGAACTCGCCACACACCACCCCGACGCAGGCGGGCTGATCGTCGAATCGGCATTTACCTCCACCGGCGACATGGCCTCGAACATGTACTGGTGGCTACCCGGCCTGCGGCATTTGCTCTACATCCGCTACCCCTCCATCGACCGCATCGGCCAAGTGAAATGCCCGCTGCTGGTAGTCCACTCCCCCGAGGACGAAATGATTCCCTTCTCGATGGGGCAACGGCTATTCGAAGCCGCGCGCGGGCCCAAAACGTTCTGCGAAATTTCCGGCCCACACAACGGCGGCTATCTCCAGTCCATCGACGTTTATCTCCCCGCGCTGGACACCTTTTTCCGCACTTCGGCCTCCCAATAAAAAAACGCCCGGCCAAATGACCGGACGTTGTCGTGTGTTCTCTGTGGCGTGATTATTGGCTGTAGCCGATGGTGAAGCTGAAGAGTTGCTTGTCGTCTTCACCCTGCTTGGAAATCGGGAAGCCGAAGTCCAGCGCCATCGGGACCGGGCCGAGCATCGGCACCTGGACCCGCAGGCCGAAGCCCACCGACGCGCGGAAATCGCCCAGGGCATAATTTGCATCAACCGTACCCGCGTCGAAGAAGAGCACGCCCGTGACCTTGTCGGTCATCAGCGGGATGTGATATTCTGCGCTGATCACGGCGCTGGATTTGCCGCCGATCGCGTCGCTGAGCACCATGCCCACGCCATTGTGCCCGCGCGGGCTGATGCCGCGATACGCAAAGCCGCGAACCGAGCCAGGCCCGCCCGCGTAGTAGCGTTCGAAGACCGGCGCGTCGCCTGCGATGGCGCGATATTGACCGCGGACCATCACAACGTGCTTCCGGTTGAGCGCGTCGGTGCGAACGGTCCAGTATTTGTTGTAGTTGGCTTCGAACTTGGTGAACGACTCGGTGCCGACGACCTGTTCGATGCTGAAGGAGAACTTGTCGCCCGAGACGGGACGGCGGCCTTCGTTGATCGTATGGTCGCGCACGAAGCGGGCCTTGAGGCCCAGCAGCGAGTGGCTGCCATCGTCGGCCTTGATTTCGACGGCGGACGAGGCGGGCGACTTGAGGGTGATGTTCTCGATACGCACGGCGCCTTCGACGTACCACCGATTGCGGAACACGTGGCCGACCGAAGCGCGCGCGCCAACGCGGCGTTCTTCGTAGTCTTCCTGGTCGCGCTGATTATAGAACAGGCTGACGCCGGCGGAGTAAGGCTTGTCGTTGATGTACGGCGTGAACCATGAAATCGTCGCACGGCTGGTCACCGTGCCGGGCTCGAGGACGATGCTCATCGTTTCGCCTGCGCCCTTGAACGTGCCGGGTTTGGTGAAGTGTCGCCAGCTGTTGGCGTCCCACAGTTTGGAAATGTCAAAGTTGCGCTGGGTGAGCGAGATGTTGCCCATCAGCCCGTCGTTGCTCGAAACACCCACGCCGAGGATCAGGTCCAGCGTGCGATCTTCAACGACTTCGACGACCATGTCCTTGATGCCCTTTTGCTTGGAGTCCACGGGCGTGATGTTCACGCTGCCGGGCCTGAACAGGCGGAGGGATTCGAGGCGGTTTTTCGAGTTCTTCACGGCCGGGCCGTTGTAGAGTTGCTGGGGATAGAAGCGGCATTCGCGCAAGATCACATTGTCGTGGGTGGTGTCGTTGCCCTTGACGCGGATGCGGCCGACGCGGAACTGGTCGCTTTCGCCAATCGTGAATACGAGGTTGACCGTGCCCGCGGGCGCCTTGGTCGGTGCGGGATAGCGCTTGGCGGCGGTAACGGTCGCATAAATGTGGCCGAGCTCGCCGTAGGTGTCCTTGATGGTCTCGGTGTCCTTGCGGAGCGAGTCGGCAAGGAAGTAGCCGTCGGTTTTGAGGATCATGCGGCGCTTGAGGTCGGCGGCGGGGAAAATCGAGTTGCCCTTGAACGTCACTGTGCCAACGCGATAGCGCGGGCCTTCGTGAATTTCGAAGGTGACCTTGCAGCGGGTCTTGGCCGCGTTGAGGTAGTCGACCTTGGCGGCGACTTCACAATCGAGGAAGCCTTCGTCCACGTGCATCTGGCGCAGCGTGATCGCGTCGCGGTCGAGTTTTTCCTGATTGAATACGCCCGAGACCAGCACCCACAGCTTTTCCTTGGTCTCGCTCTTGAACGAGAGATTCGTGTCGCTGCGGAACGTGTTGCCATTGAAGACGACGTCATCGACGACGACCTTGGGGCCTTCGACGATGCGGTAGGTAACTTCGCCACGGGCTTTGGCGGCGGCATCTGTGCCAACGCGCACGAGCGGGAAGCCTTCTTCTTTATAGCGCGATTCGATCGCGAGACGTGCGGCTTCAATGTTGGGTTCGCTCAGCGGGTCGCCGGCTTTGATGCCGATGTCCTTGGTGAGCGAGTCGCTGGCGATCGCCTTGTTGCCAAGAAGCGTGAGCGTCTTGATCTGCGGCCTTTCGGTCACGGCAATCGCCACGATCACACCGGCGGGGGTGTTCTGGGTGGTGATCACAACCGTCTCGAACTTACCCGTTGAGAGCAGGCTCTTCTGGTCGTCCTGGACGATCTTGGTGTTCAGCGGTTCGCCGGCGCGCGTCTTGACGTGACCCAACACGGTCTGGGTGGGCGTCTGGGTGTTGCCGCTGACGGTGACCTTGAGGACCGTCGCGGGCGCAGCAAGCACCAGCGAGGCTGACATCAATACGATACATAGGCCCAACAGGGCGCTCCGATTCTGTGTGTTCCGACTCATCACAGTAATCCCTTTCGCAGCTTGGCCGGCGATGCCGGCATGTTCTGGCCGATGAACTCAAGTTTCTTCACTACCTGGCCGATAAAGAAGATACGCCTCTGTGTACGCAGAGGGTCCGAGTCCATCATTTCCGATTCCATTTGAGGGTAGAGAGTACTCCGCTTTCGGCGATTTGTCAACTCTCCCGGTAGCCATTTTAGACCGATTGGGCGGGGGTGCGCCATAAAAAAACTTTCTTCCACCCGCCAACGCGCCCGCCGGGCCTGTTTTGGGGACATTTTCTCGCGGACGAGCCCCTTCTCTCGAAACTGCCAACAGGCCGCAACAGGCCAAGTTTTTTTCATTTCACGGCCTCTTTGGGAGACCCCCTGAACGACAAAAAGGGCCCTGCCGCGGGTGCTGGGTCTACTTCTTCGGGCGGACGGCCTGGTAGCCCGCTTTGAGGATCGCCTGCATCTCTTTGAGCGCGTCGGCGTATTCGGGCTTGTTCGCGACGTTCTGATTTTCGGCAAGGTCGGTTTTGTGATCGAACAGCACCATGTCGATGATCGACTCGCCGGATTTGCCGCGATATTCGGTGTAGCGATAGCGGTCGGTTTTGACGCTCTCGCCGAGACCTGGCCAGCGGCTGAAGGCTGCCTTTTTGAAATCGGCCGTGGCCGGCTTCTTCAGCAGCCCGACCAGCGAATCGCCCTGGAGGTGCTTGGGCTTCTTCGTGCCCGTCAGGTCGCACAGCGTCGGATAGATGTCCACGAATTCCACCAGCGACGGGCAGCTCGTGCCCTTGGGGAAGTCCTTGCCGGGCGCGGCGATCACCAGCGGCACATGGCAGTCGATTTCGTAGTTGGTGTGCTTGCACCACATCGCGTGCTCGCCGAGCTTCCAGCCATGATCGCCCCAGAGCAACACAATCGTGTTGTCATCAAGGCCGAGGGTTTTCAGCTCTGCCAGCAACTTGCCGATCAGCGCGTCGGTGTAGCTCACGCAGGCATAATACCCGTGGATCAGTTTCAGCGCGGTCTTGCGGTCGACGGGGCCACGCTTGGGAATTTCGGCATAACTGCGCATTTCGTGCCAGCCGTATCGCGTATAGCGCGCGGGCGTGTTTTTGGGTTTGTAATAGTTGTCGGGCAGTTTGACGATGCCGGCTTCGGTGTACATGTCCCAATATTTTTTCGGCGCGTTGAACGGCAGGTGCGGCTTGACGAAGCCCGTCGCAAAGAAGAACGGCTTGTCGGCCTTGGCGAGCTTACGCAGATCGTCGATCGACCGTGCGAGCGTTTTGCCATCACGGTAGGCGCTGTCGGGGACATCGGCACATTCATAGGCCCGTCCGCGATTTTTCTTGGGATTGACCCCATTTTTACGCCCCTCTGCCATGATGTCGAGATTTTCCTTCGTGACCCAGTTAGGGCCTGTGGAGCGCCAAGGCGGCTGGGACCACTGCGCCTCGTTGTCGTCGAGGTGGTGAGAAATTTTTCCATTGGCGACGCAGGTATACCCTGCGGCCTTGAGCGTTGCGGGAATCATCGGGATGCCCTTGGCGTCTTTGTCGGCGCGGCTAAGATAGCTGAGGAACCGCTTTCGCGTCGGCCGCAGACCCGTCAGCAGGCTCGCCCGCGATGCGCCGCACACTGCGATCTGGCAGTAGGCACGCTCGAACCGCACGCCGCGCTTGCACAGCGCATCGATGTTCGGCGTCTTCATGAACTTCTTTTCCCACGCGTGGATCTGTGGGCGCAAATCGTCGACCGCGATCATCAGAATGTTGGGCTGGGCGGGGTCCGCCTTCGCGGCCGAGACCGTGGGGCAAATCGATGCGGCCGTCAGTGCCAGGCCGGAAGTCTGAAGAAATGTGCGACGAGTCAAATGTTGCATGAGAATCTCCTGCTGGAAATGTGGACGTTCGTGTTCTTGTAAAACGAAAGCGGGGGCGATTTCTTGCGAGAGGCGTTGTTTCGCTGCTGAATCTTCCACGTGTCGCCTTGCCCTCTCGGCTACCCGTGGAGCGTCTTTCTTTCCGACAGGCAGGACCACGGGATGCGATCCGCCAGCCACACCTTCTCGTTGCCAATGTAGAATTTGCTCCCCTCGGCCATGGCGGCTTGGGTGTCCACCACAAAAATCACCGGCGCGGCGGATTTGCGCTTGCCAACGCGAATCGCCATCTTCACGTCTACAGACAAATGGACATATTGCCGACCCGCAGGAAGCAGGCCGTTCTGCTGAACCTGCTCCAGCATTTCAGAGGCGATCCCGTGATAGAGGGTTTCGGGAGGCGTCGCCTGCTTCAGAGCAAGCCGGCCAGGAAAATACCGAGTATCGCCCGCGCGAATTTTCCCGTCCGCGAGTTCAAAGCGCACCGGGCCCGGTTTGGCGATCAGCTCCTCAATGCGTGCCACTGGCAGGTCTTTCCAATTGGGAGACACCGTTCCCATAGCGGCGATCAGCTGGTTCACATCCACCCAGCCCTCGGAATCGAGTTCGAGCTCATACTCCCACGGTTCGTGTCGAAGCGCGCGGGACATGGCCTTGCTCAGTTGAATAAACTCTGCTCGTTTCATCATCTTAATCTCCAATTCGTTTGACCGAAAAATGGGGGTCTCTTGTTTATTGAATCCAGCCGCCGCCGAGAAGGCAGTCGTCAATATACACCACGGCGGCTTGGCCGGGGGTAATGGCGTGGATCGGTTCGTCAAATTCGACCGTGAACGTCTCGTCCTCGGCGATTCGCACCGTCGCGGGTGCGCCGCGATGGTTGTAGCGGATTTGGACGTCGGCCTTGAACTCGGCCGCTGGCGGGCGGACATGCCACACGCTTCGCTCCGCCGTCAGCGCCAGGCTGCACGATTGCTCGCGCGTGCCAATGGTCACCTCGCCCGTAGCGGGGTCAATTTTCGTCACATACATCGGCACGCCGCACGCGACATTGATCCCGCGCCGCTGACCAATGGTGAACTGGCCATAGCCTTCGTGCTGGCCGAGAATGTCGCCCTCGACGTTGATAATGTTGCCGGGGGTCAGCGCGGCTGGCGCGCGGTCAGCGAGCAGCGAAACGTAATCGTCGTTTTCAACGAAGCAAATTTCCTGACTGTCGGGTTTGTCGGCCACGTTTAGTCCCGCCTGTCGCGCCTTGTCGCGGACAAGGGCTTTGTCGTCGATTTCGCCAATCGGCAACAGCATGCGCGGAAGGTTCTTCGGCGGAATTTCGAATAGGGCGTAAGACTGGTCTTTGTGGGAATTTTCCCCGCGCCGGATACACCGCTGGCCGTCATATTCGCCCATGCGGGCATAGTGGCCGGTCGCGACAAAGTCGATGTCGAGCGAGTCTGCCAGCTCGACGAGGCGGCCGAATTTTAGAATCGCGTTACACCGGATACACGGATTCGGCGTGCGGCCGTCGACATACTCGCCGAGAAAATAGTCGATAATCGGCGCGAAGGCGTCCTGCAAATTCAGCACGTGGAGATCCATGCCAAGATTCTCGGCCACGCGCCGCGCGTCGGCAGCGTCCTGGGGGCTGCAACACCCCCGGTCCGAGCCTTCTCCCCCGGCCGTGCCGAGGCACATGAATACGCCCGTAACCGTCGCGCCCGCTTCGATCAACATCGCTGCCGCCACCGAAGAATCCACGCCGCCGCTCATCGCCAGCAGCACACTTTGTCCGTCCATTCGTTCCATCGCTGCACTGTACCCGAAACCTCCGCACCCCGCAAGGGCGAGACGCGAATCGCGGCCATTTTGAACGGTTCTGTGCGGGTCGCCTTGGCCTCCTCGCCAGCCTCACAAAACAAATCAAACTCGATACCGCCGCAATTCCAATCGCAACAGCTACGGATTGAAACCCGGACCGCAATCGTGTATCTTGTGGGAACGAAACAATCCCCTCTCCATGAAAGAAAGACAAAACAATGAAATCAAACCTGATTACAATCACATTGGTTGCACTGATGAGCGCAGCCCTGGTTGCGGGCTGCGGCGGCGAGAAAAAGAAGGCCGCGCCCGACAACAATATCGCCAAGGCCGACGCTGTCACCAAAACAGAGACCGTCGTCAAAGCCGAGGCCGAAACGCCAAAAGCAACACCTGGCCCGGCCGACGCAATCAAGCAAGTTGCACAAAACTATCTTGGTGCGACCAAACTCTTCGACCTGAAAACGATGGTGGCCCTAAGTGACGGCGAAGCAAAAGCCCTGAACGAAAAAGCCCTGGAAAGCCATCATAACTTTCCTCCGGAACTCAAGGAAGACCTCGTCAACGGGTATAAGTCCATTGTGCTCGAGGTCACGAACGTAACCATTGCAGACTGCGGCAGCGAAGCGGTCTGTACATTCAAAGCCACCAAAGATGGCCATAGCAAAACCTCCTCGTTTGATCTGGTGAAAAAGGATGGCGCGTGGCTTATCAGCAAAATCAACAGGGGCAACTAGCACTCCTCGTTTTGATTATAAGAAACACACCCGGCCAATTGGTCGGGTGTTTTTTTTACCTGATCGCGTTATTTTTTCTTCGCGGCCGCTTTTTCCTCGGCCTCGATTTCGTCTGGCGCCTGCCCCCCTGCGGGATAGCGAGTGCCGCGCTTTTTCGTTGGCGCATTGAATGCGGCGGACTTGGGGCTCTTCACCACCAGCGGTGATTTGTCTCCGAGACGCTTGAGTTCGGCCTCGAGGGCCTTGCGCAATTTCGCCTTGGCTGCGACGGCTTCCGGGGCTTTCGACTTGGTCAGGTTTTTCGTTTCAAACGGGTCGGTTTTCACATGGAACAATTCTTTCTTGCCGATCAGCGGGAAAATAATCAGCTTCCATTCGCCGTCCGAAATCGACCGTTGCGCGCTGGTGTACCCCATCACCATATAGTCGTGGACGCTCTTGGCCTTGCCCTCCATGATCCCGCGCACGCTCCGGCCATCGAGGTCGCCTGGGCAACTCGCGCCGACCATCTCGCACACCGTCGGGTAAATGTCATGCGTATAGGTGAACGCGTCGGAGGTGCCCGGCTTGATCCCCGGGCCAGCATAAAGCATCGGCACGCGCATCACATCGTCGTAAATACTCTGCTTGCCGAGCAAGCCGTGGCTGCCCATCGCGAGACCCTGGTCGGAAGAGAAAATCACGATTGTGTTCTCCCAAAGGGCTTTGTTCTCCAGCGTATCGAGCAGCCTCCCGAGGTCATGGTCCATCGCCGTCATGATCGAATAGTAGTCGAACAGGTGGCGCTGAATCGCTTCTTTCGTGCGCGGCCAGACTTCGAGACATTCATCGCGGACAGTCATGTCGCCAATGTTCCAGCGATGCTGTGGCCGATAGTTCGGCGGGATCGTGAGCTTGGTCTGGTCATACATCGCGCGGAATTGTTTAAGCGACCAGCGCGGGTCGTGCGGCGCGGGCACACCAAGGTACATAAAGAATGGCCGGTCAGTGTCGCGGTCCTTCGTGATGAATTGGATCGCGTCGTCGACGATCCCCTGCGCGGGCCGGCCGGTGCGCAACGCGTTGACCTGGTGAACGTCTTCGCGGTGCTCAAAGTCCATGCGAATCTCCGGCAAATTCGAGCTGCCCGACTTTTCGCGGTAGTACGTCTCATAGCCGGCGGCCTTCATCGATTTGGGGAAATTGCCCCACTTGGGATCCGCAAAGCAGGCCCGGCGGCCACGCTTGGGAAAACGGAAAAACGTCTTGCCGCTCATCGCCTGGTTCCGCGCGGGAATGCACACCGCCGCAGTGTTGCCGCCAAAACAGAAGCCCTGGCTGAAAACGAACGAGCGCTTCGCGAGCCGGTCGAGGTTGGGCGTGATGATCTCCTTGTTGCCGAGCGCGTGAATCGTGTCCCAGCGCTGGTCGTCCGTGAAAATAAATAGCACGTTGTGCTTCGGCTTGGCCTTGGGCGCGGCCTCGTTGGCCCCAGGGCCTTCGGCGTTACAGCCGGCGGCGACACCTGCGGCACACAGGCCCGCGGACTGAAGGAATGTTCGGCGCGTTTGAGTCATCGTGTCTCCTTAAAAAACGGGCATCGATGCAGTGGGATCCCTCCGCGTCATGATACCATTTTCTGCCGGTTTTTTACACGGCTTATCCTGTGCAAAACCGAAACCGGTCCCGTCACGAATTCCTCTGGCCCCGGAGACCGTAACGAAATTGGCTTCCAACGCGTGGCGATTCATGCAAGCCCGCCACCGCCCGGCCACCGCCGCTCGCCAGCTCGAGCGCGGAGAACAAACAGGCCCGCGTTCAACGGCCCAGTAAAAAAAATAACTTTTCCCTTGCCCTTCGGTCTGTTTACTCCTAAACTAAAGTAGTTCAGACAAGAACCATTTAAAAGGGGGCGCCAAAATGTCTCACTGCCACACATTTAAAACAGCGCAGTCGCAGGTGGACAGCCAGCAAGGGAGCTCCGCGGTACACACCTGGAGGCGGCCTTGGACAGCCAAGGTCGCCTCGCCGCGGTTCACGCCGCAGCAATTCGCACCGCCGTCCGTGGCCAAACCCGCTCCGTTGCAGACCGCCCCGCAGCCCATAGCCAGGCCGGCCCCGCCACAAATCGCTCCGTCTCCCAAGGCCAAGCCAACCAGGCCGCGCGCGGTCTCTTATCGGCCGGCATGGAAAACAACGCCCGCCTTCCCCCGCCGGTCTACCCGAACCCACCACCCTCTCCTGTTCACGCTGTCTGTTTTGCTCCGGCGGCGACACAAGCTCCCCCGCCCCGCCAAGCGCCCGCTTGTCTCAAACACGGCCACCTCTCCCACCAGCTGACCAAAATCTTCTCGCCTCGCCGGTAACAATCTTCCGGCAGACCGAGCATCTTTTTGCCTCGCCCGCAGCATCGCTCCCTATCGCCCAAAGCCGCCATCTCCACCAAGTGCCCTGGAAAACAGGCGGAACTTATCTTCCCGCCACTCCGCCCACCCGGCAACCCGCCAGCCCACCCGCGCCCAGGAGCCACAAGGCGCACTGCGCCGCCGGCCTTATGTTGCCTGTCATGCCGCTGGCCGGTATTTTGCCCTCCACTGGCGGCCATGCGCTGTTGCGGAAAAGCTTTGTTCCACGTGGAACATATAAAAACAGGCAAGGCAAAGCGGGGTCGCAGCGAGCGATGGCCGGGGGCCGCGCGGGATCGCCGAAGGAGACGGCCGGGGCGGCGCGGGATCGCAACAAGGTGCCGCGCGTTGCCAAAACATTGTTCCACGTGGAACATTTGAAAACCGGACAAAACAGGGCAGGCGGCTGGGTGGCGCGAAAACGACGGCCAAAGGCGGCGGGACTGGCGGGGGCTACGAAATGGCTTCGGGGTGGTTTTTTGCCCAGATTGCCAAAGAAAGGGTCGCGAACAACGGGTGCTGCAGGTCCGCACGGCCTGAAAAGTGATCATTTAACATACCCGCGACGGCCTCCGGCTGGACCAGGCCCGCGTCGAGAAACGCCTGCGAGGTGATCGTGTCGGCCAAGAATTCCTGCAACGGGCCGCGAAACCAGCTCGCCAGCGGCACGCCAAAGCCACGCTTCGGCGCGGAGAACACAGATTTCGGTAGCTCGGCCGCGAAAAGCTCCCGCAGCAACACCTTCCCGCGGCGGGCCTTTTTGCTCAGCCGGGCCTCGATGGGCGAAGCCAACATCATCTCCACCAGTTTATGGTCGAGCAGCGGCGCGCGCAATTCGAGCGAGCTGGCCATCGATGCAATGTCGGTTTTCACCAACAGGTCGTCCGGCAGATAGCTCCGAATGTCGTGCGCCTGGGCATAGGCTGGCTCATCCTCGAACTCGCCCTGGTCATATTGGGCCAGAAATTCGTCCACCACCCAGGCAGCGTCTTCGCCCTCCAGCGCGTCGGCTGGGATCAGCCGCGAAAGGTCTTCGGGCGCAACAAGGCTGCGCAGGCGGAAATATTGCTCCGGCGGCGTGTGGCGGAGCGAATCGGCGAACCGGATCAATCTCCGCAAGCGGCTTCGCTCGTTGCGCGGCGCGACACCCTTCGCAAGCATAGCCGCGATCCGCAACAGCAAATATCGCGGCGGTGTCATCGTTTCGCCCAGCCGCATCGCCCGGTAGCGGTCATACCCGCAAAACACCTCATCGCCGCCGTCGCCAACCAGCGCGACGGTCACATGCTCGCTCGCGGCGCGGCAAAGCTGGGCGGTCGGGATACAGCTGCTGTCGGCAAACGGCTGATCGTATTGAAGCAGGATCTGCTCGATTTCCTCGGGTGAGGGGGGCGCGATACGCAATACGGTGTGATCGGTGCCAAGGTGGTCCGCCACCGCTTGCGCCTGGGCGGATTCGTCATAGCGCGGATCGTCGAACGAGGCGGTGAAGGTTCGCAGCCGCGGAGAGTCATCCCCGGCCAGCCGGTTCGCCTTGGCGGCCATCGCAGCAACCACGGCCGAGTCGATCCCGCCGGACAGAAAGACTCCGATTGGCACGTCCGATAGAAGATATCCTGGCATGATATCAGCCAGTCGGCCGGCAACTTTCTCACGCAGGCCTGCAGGGGCCAGTTTGGCCGGTGCGGCGGGGATCTCCCAGTATCGCTCCTCGCAGAACACGCGGCCTGGCGAAAGAAAAATCATCGTCGCGGGAGGAAGTGCGCGAATCGACTCGTATGCCGTCCTTCCCGTGCTGTTTTCTATATAACCAGTTGCCAAGTATCGAGTTATGTTCTTTTTGTCCGCTTTGATGGCCGAACATGCCGGGTGAGCGAGAAGGGCCTTAATTTCGCTCGAAAAATACACAACCTCTTTGTTAGCAATATAATAGAGCGGTTTTTGGCCGATTCGGTCGCGAGCAAGGGTCAAGCTTTCTTCTTTTTCGTTATAGAGCGCGAGCGCGAACATGCCGTCGGCCTTTGCGAGCGAGTCCGCCGTTGCGCCGCCGTTGGCGACAAAGTGCTCCAAAAGCGATTCGCTGTCGCTGTGGGTGGAAAAACTCGCCCCTTCGCCGAGGCGACTTCGCAGCTCGAGATGATTGTAAATTTCGCCATTGAGCGCGAGGGTCATGCCGCTGTCAGAATCGGTCATGGGCATGTTGGCAGCGGGAGAGACATCCTGGACCGCGAGCCGGCAAAACGCGATCGCGCAGCGGCCTTGGGCGGAGAGAAATTCCCCGTCGCCATCGGGCCCGCGATGTCGAATTGCTTCCCGCGCGATGCATAGCGCGTCGAGATCCGCGCGCGCTGCGTCCAGCCGATATTCTCCGATGAATCCACACATGGCCCCAGTATGCACGAGCGCTCCGGCCGAGACAACAAAAAAAACTTGTCACGCCCCGGAAAACCGCGTATGATGAAAGACTCATGACGACACAATGCACCAATCTCCGCCGACTTTCGCTTCTGGGGCTACTCTCGCCCTTGAACGGTCTTGTGCTGTAACGTCGTCGCGAATCCCCGCTTGTTCACTCAACGCTTCGCGACCTTCGCGAGGCGTTTTTTCATCACTGCCCAAGGCCAAAATAGCCGATACAATAGAACTACCGACCCGCGGCCTCCCTTCGGCCGCACCTCTCTCATACCGGAGAAATCCAATGACCGACTACCCCAAATTTTTTTCCTGCTCGTCGCTGACATCCTGCTTTAATACACCTCTCTCTCATACTGGAGAAATCCAATGACCGACTATCCCAAATACACACACGCAAAACCCTACGCAATTGAAAATCGCACCTGGGTCGACAATCCCGTCACCGTCGCACCCGCCTGGTGCAGCGTCGACCTGCGCGATGGCAACCAGTCGCTGCCGAACCCGCTGACGCCTGCGGCGAAGCTCGAATATTTCCAGATGCTCTGCGAGATGGGATTCAAGCACATCGAGATCGCATTCCCTTCCGCGTCGCAGGACGACTTCGATTTCTGCCGCAAACTGATCGACGAGAATCTCATTCCCGACGACGTGTTCATCATGGGTCTTGTGCAATGTCGCGAGCACCTCATCGCGCGCACCTTCGAAGCGTTCGAAGGCTTGCCGCGCGGGATCGTCCATGCCTATGTCGCCACGAGTGACCTGCACATGAAGCAGGTGTTTAACCTCACACGCGAACAGACTATCGAGGCGGCCGTCAAAAGCGTGAAACAAATCCGCGAACTCGCCGATGCACACGGCGGAGACATTCGCTTCGAATTCAGCCCGGAAGAATTCACCGATACGGACCTCGATTTCGCTCTGGAAATTTGCGAAGCCGTCTTCGAGGCGTGGGGCAAAGCGACGGTGGACAAGCCGTTGATCTTCAACCTGCCCGCAACGGTCGAGCGTCGCCCGCCGACGCACTATGCGGACATGATCGAATTGTTCTGCCGACGGTTTTCCCAGCGCGATAAAATTGTCGTCTCGCTCCACGCACACAATGACCAAGGCATGGCCGTCGCCGCAAGCGAGCTCGCTCTTCAGGCCGGCGCCGACCGCGTCGAAGGCACGCTCTTTGGCCACGGTGAGCGGACCGGCAATGTGGACATCGTGACGCTGGCGGGGAACCTCCTCAGCCGCGGCGTGAAAACGGGCCTGGACCTTTCCCATCTCGACACCATCGCCGCAACGGTTCGCCGGCTGACGGGCATGGACATTTATTACCGCGCACCATACGCGGGCGAATATGTGTTCACTGCATTTTCCGGCAGCCACCAAGACGCGATCCGCAAGGGCATGTCGATTCGCGACACCGCCGGCGAGCGATTTGGCATGGGCTGGAAAGTTCCCTATCTGCACATTGACCCCGCCGACGTCGGCCGAGAATATAAAGACTTGATCCGGATCAACTCGCAATCCGGCAAGGGCGGTGTGGCGTGGGTGCTCGAACAGGAATATGGCCTCGAGCTGCCCAAGGCGATGCATCCGCAAGTTGGCCGGGCCGTCCAGGGCAAATCCGACGAGCTGCATCGTGAATTGCGCAACGACGAAGTTCACGACGTGTTCCAGGCCGAGTTCGTCAACCCCGCCGGGCCGTATACGCTGGTGGGATATTGGCCGCGACCCGACAACACAAATCCCACGGAAATCCATGGCGAAGTGCGACTGGAGGCAAACGGAAAATCAACCGTCCTCGAAGCCGACGGAAATGGTCCGATCGACGCGTTCGTCCAGGCGATGCGCATGGTCGACGATCACCCCTTCGAGCTGCTGGACTATCACGAGCAAGCCGTTGGCCAAGGTGCAGACGCGCAGGCAATTGCCTATGTGCCGCTGAAATTTGCCGATGGCCAAACGCTGTGGGGCGTGGGCGTGGACACCAACATCGACCAGGCCGCCGTCAAGGCAATCGTCGCTGCGCTGAATCGCAAAGCATAGCTGGCCGACCAAGACAAAAGAAAAAGCCCGGGCAATCGCTCGGGCTTTTTTATGAACCTGTTTATATCGAGACACTCACCATGTGCATTGATCCGGAGTCCCAGAACAGTGCGCGGCGGTCTTATCCTTCGAGAAGTGCCTTGGCGGCTTCGAGGTCTTTGATTTTGAACACGGCCGTGGTGGCTTTGCCATCGTCGGCTGCGCTGAAGTAGGCATAGGCGATGTCCGCGCCACCATCGGTGAGCGTTTTAGCCAAACGGGAAAACCCGCCAGGGGTGTTGTCAATTGGAATGACCAGCACATCGGTCTCGGTCCAGCGGTCATGCGCTTCGGTGAGACATGCGCGAGCCTTGTCGACATCTTGGCAAACAATTCGAAGCACGCCATGCTCGCCCGAGTCGCTCAGCGACAGAGCCTGCACATTGATGCCGTTCTCGGTCAAAAGTCCCGTGATATGGGCTAGAACGCCGGGCCGGTTGATCAGAAAGATGGAAAATTGTTTTTCGATTTGCATAAGTTTCTCCTCTAGGGCGAAATGAACCGCAGGTTATCCACAATCGGCGATTCGGTCATTTGAATGAGTTAGGCCATAATACACGCCTTTGAGGAAAACTGCAAGGGCTTGTGTGATGGCGGCCTTTCTATTCTATATAGTAATATAGAATACAAGTCGCAGTATTGGTAGGCCCTGTGAGTTCTGTTGATTGTTTTCTGAGGCGACACAACATCTTGCTTCTGGGGCAGTTGTGGGCGCGAGAGGCCGTTTGGGTTTGTGGATAAGGTGTCGGCGGGGTGGTTGTTTGGCTGTTGGAAAAGCGGTGAGTTGTGAACAGGCGCGAAAAATCGCGAACGTTTGCTTTCTTTTCTGTCGATAATCCCGCCGGGCGCCAACAAGGAACCGAAAGGAAATCCACAGGTTCTCCCCAAAACCCTGTTGATTGTTTGGGCGAAAACGGGCGAGGGGGCCGGAATCCGCAAGAAATTCGGAGAATTCCTTACTTTTAAGGCAGTGTCAGTAAAAGGGCCCGTTTTTTTTGTTTTATTTTGGAGGATTGGGCAGAATTTTGGGTTCTTTGGAGAGGCGAGGGGGGTCTGTGTGAAGCGAATTTTGCTGGACGTGCCAGAGAGCGATTGCAGCGGCGGCCGCAAGATTCAGCGAGTCGACCCCCTCGGCCATGGGAATTGTGAGTTGCGTGTCGGCGGCGTGGAACCAGTGCTCGGCGAGCCCGTCGGCCTCGGAGCCGAAGAGGAGGGCTGTTTTTTCTGGCGGGCAAAATTGCATCAGCGGCGTGGCCGAGCTGTCGAGAACCGTCGCGGCGATCGAGAACCCTGCGTCGCGCAGCGCGTCAAGGTCGGCCGCGAGGTTGCCGCTGCGCACCAGGCGCAGTTGCAATGCCGCGCCCATCGAAACCCGGAGGGTGCGCCGGGAAAATTCGTCGCAACATTGTTCGCCGAGAAAAATCGTATCGACACCCAGCGCGGCGGCGGAGCGAAAAATCGCGCCGAGATTTTCGACATTTGTGGTATCCGGCAACACGACGACCGTTTGGCGAGGCCGCGGATCCGCGAGGACCGATTCCACCGTTGCCAGCGCCGGCCGACGCGCCACCGCCAGCGCACCGCGATGGAACGCAAACCCTGCGACCTGCGAAAGAGCCTCCTCGGCCGCGACAAGAATCTCCGCACCTCGGTCAGCGTAAGGGGCAAATTCGTCGGCAAAGCGCGGCGCGACAATTGCGACGGCTTCTGCGGCGGAGGACTCGAGCAATCGCCTGGCCAGCCAGCGCCCTTCCGCGACCAGGAGCCCTTCGCGGCGAAGATCGCGATCGCGCAGGGAACCGAGGCGGACAAGTCGCGGGTCGTCAGGCTGAAGGGGAGGGGTATTCATGGCCACATTGTACCGCGCGGCCAAGGCGACTGCAACGAGCAAAACGCTCGCGCGACGGCCTGGGCGAAACGGGGGAAAGGCGCTACGGAGCCGCCCTGTTGAAAACGAAAAAATAAAATAATTTTCCCACTCCGCGCCAAAGAATCAACAGCGCTGCCGGCCTGTTGACAAAATAATCGCGCAGGGAAACGGCCGCGTGTTGACAGGAGAAACCTGCGCGAGAAAAAGCATCCAGCCGCCTTGTTTGCGCGGGGAAAAACTATCTTGCTGGGCGAGGGGAGGGGGAGAAAGTTTCCGGCTTTACTCTCTACAAAACGCGTGTACTCTATGGAGTCTTGTCGCGGAAGGACTGCGGCAAGAACGGGATACCCCCACAATCATATTGATCGAATGAAGCGCCATCGTTGCGTTTCCCCTCGGTCAGATTGGCCATGAAATGGAGTCGGAACCATGCATAAGCCTTTCTGGATCGCACTGGCCCTCGGTTTGCCTTTAGCGGTCGTCGTCGTTATTAACAGTACCAATCAAAGCGAAGCCCCCAAGCCCGCTGCGATTTCCCCCGCGCCTATCGTCAAGGCCCAGCCCAAAGCTGAAGAGGTCACGCAAGTGGCATCGCCCGGCAAGGCTGTTTTGGCGGTCAAGCCAATTAAAAGCCCTTGGGCGAAAGATCAAACGTCGCCCGGCAAGGCCGTCTTGGACACTTCCAAGCCCGAGCCTGTCATTGCGGCCATCACGCCCAAGCAGATTGAAAAACCTGCGGCCGTGGTGAAGCTTCCCGAGAGCGTAAAAGTTCCCGAAGTAAAGACCCCCGCCGTCGTGGTGAAGACCCCCGAGGTTAAAAAGCCTGTCGTCGTGGTCAAGAAGGCTGAAGTCAAAAAGCCTGTCGTCGTGG
>JABGPZ010000039.1:0-5106 GCA_018644725.1 Phycisphaerales bacterium | reverse complement strand
AAAAAGCCTGTCGTCGTGGTCAAGAAGGCTGAAGTCAAAAAGCCTGTCGTCGTGGCGAAGAAGCCTGAAGCTAAAAAGCCCGTCGTCGTGGTGAAGAAGCCTGAAATTAAAAAGCCCGTCGTCGTGGTCAAGAAGGCTGAAGTCAAAAAGCCTGTCGTCGTGGCAAAGACCCCCGAAATCAAGATGCCGATTCCCGCGATCGTCAAGGCCCCCGAGGCCAAAGAACAGGTCGTCGCGATGAAGGCTCCGGAAACCAAATCGGTTAAGGCGATTGAAAGCCCCTGGGCCAACAACACGCCCGCAGCTCCCGAGGCCGTCGCCGCAGAGAAAACGCCCGCACCCGTTGCCAAAACAAAAATGGTGCGCCCCGTGCAGACGGCCAACATGGAAGGTGCCGGCGGCGGCTGGCTCACCTCCAGCGCCTACCTTCTCGGCACGACCGTCGAAGACCCTGACAATGGCCCGCTCGTGGCCAGCGCTCGCCTGTTCACCGTTGGCGGCAAGCAGGCCGCAGTTCTTTCGGCAACCAAAACCGTATCCGGCTTCGAGCTGGGCTACGCGCTGCTGTGGACCAACCTCGACTCGATGAACAGCGCCGTCACCACCAAGGCAAAGACGTCGCTCGGCGCGAACTACTCCGGCACGCACACCTTCTCGGTTCGCTATGGCCTGATGCAAGAAACCGAGACGCACCCGGCCATCACCGCTGGCGTGCAAGTCAAATACAACATGGGCCGCAAGCGCCTCAAGAAAGTCCTCACCGGCTTTGGCTATGATGCCAGCTGGGGCATGGACTTCTCGCTGACCGCGTCGAAGACCTGGCTCGTCGCCAATCGCCCGCTGAGCGTTTCGGGTGGGCTGCGCGTGAGCAACTCGGCCGACCTGGGCATCTTCGGCTTCGACAAGGCCTACCACCTCGGCGCCGAATTGGGCGTGAGCTATGAAGTGTGCGACGGCCTGACCGTCGGCTACGAATACCGTTTCAAGCCCGACAGCTACAAAAAGATGTCCGGCGTTTTCGAAACCACCGAATCGTGGCACGCGCTCACCGCGACCTATCGCGCCAACGACAACTGCAACCTCACCATCGGCTACGGGAACTTCGGCACCTTTGGAAACTCCGACGCAGCTTGCGCCTGGATGCTCCAAGGGCACTGGGCGTTCTAGAACCCGCCGAGAAGACAACAGAACGAGATCGGAACTCGACCTACGATTCGCCAGGGAGGTGCGCACACCTGACGGTCCCAAGCTCCGACTCCAGCAAGGCCTCGCCCAGCAGGATGCTACGGCGGGGCCTTCGCATTTTGTGCCTTGCCGAGGATTCCCTTCATCGGTAGAATAGGAACATGGTTTTCTATCGCAAACACTGAAGGAGAATTCAATGAAACGCATGGCATGCACCCTTTACATGGTCGGTTTGATTCTTGCGCCCACCGTCTTGGCCGACCCCGCCGAGTCGGGCAAGCCCGACTGGCGCAACCCGGAAATGATTTCCCGCAACAAGCTTCCTGCCCGCACGAGTGTGCTTTCGGCCGACGCGGGTCAGCGCGAACTTGTCCGCGCGAAATTTCTCTGGTCGCCCTCGCCGCTCAAGGCACCGCTGAATTTCCAGGCCATCGATTTTGACGACTCGAAATGGTCCACGATTCCGATCCCCTCGTGCTGGCAGATCCATGGCCACGGGATCCCGATCTACACCAACATCAAATATCCGTTCAAGGCCGACGCCGACAGTGGCGACGTCATGCTCCCTGCGCCGAAAGAGTTTACCAAGAACAAAATTCCGAACCCCGTGGGTTGCTATCGCACGACGCTCCCGCCGATGGAGAAGACCGCAGGCCGCACGGTGCTGCACTTTGGCGCGGTCAAAAGCGCGATGGAAGTCTATTTCAACGGCAAGTATGTCGGCTATAGCCAGGGCAGCATGCTCCCGGCCGAGTTCGACGTCTCCGCCTATCTCAACGATGGCAAAACGCCCAACCTTCTCGCGGTGAAAGTGTACCGCTGGAGCGACGGCAGCTATCTCGAAGATCAGGACATGTGGCGTTTCGCGGGCATCTTTCGCGAGGTGTATCTCTACACGACGCCCGAGGTTCACATCCGCGATTATTCTGCCCATGCGACGTTCAATGCCGACTATTCCCTCGCGACGGTCCATGTAACCCTTCACGTCCAGAACGACTCGGCCAAGCCGGTCGATGCCGGACTGGGCGAGTACAAAGCGACGCTCCGCGAAGGCAAAAACGAAGTCGCCGCCACCAGCCACAAGCATTTGGCCGGTCCGCTTGCGCCCGGAAAAGAGCGAGCGATTTCGTTCACCTTCGAGGTCAAAACCCCCGCGCTTTGGTCGGCAGAAAAGCCGAACCTCTACTCGCTGGAGATTCAAGGCCTCGGCCAAACCTTTGCTTCCGATTTTGGATTCCGCGACATTCAGATCCGCGACCGGCAGCTGTGGATCAATGGCAAGTCGATCAAAATCAAGGGCGTCAACCGCCACGAGCACGATCCCGATCGAGGCCGCGTGATGACGACGGCGATCATGGAAAAAGACATCCTGCTAATGAAGCAGAACAACATCAACACCGTTCGCCTGAGCCACTACCCGAACCATCCCGAGTTCTATCGCCTCTGCGACCGGTATGGGATGTACGTGATTGACGAGGCAAATGTCGAGTCCCACGGCCTGAGCTATCACCGGTGTGTCCTCCCCGGCGACAAGCCCCAGTGGAGAAACGCGACCGTCGACCGCGTTGAGCGGATGGCCCTGCGCGACCGCAATCACGCATGCATTATTATGTGGTCGTTCGGCAATGAGGCCGGCTGGGGAAGCGCTTACGTCGCGGCGCGCAAGGCGCTCCTTGCGGCGGACCCCCAAAAGCGGCCTGTGCAGTATGCGGACATGAACTCCGTCGGCGATTTCGACAGCCAGACCTATCCCACGCTTCAATGGCTCACGCAATATTCCAAAGGCAAGGCCAAGCGCAAAGGCGAACGCGGCGAAAAAACCGCCCTTCGCCAGCACGGCAAGCAGCCGACGAAGAAGCCGTTTTTGATGAACGAATATGCCCATGCCATGGGCAACTCTGGCGGCAACCTCGATGAGTATTGGGAAACGATCTACAAGCACAAGATGATCGTCGGCGGCTGCATTTGGGACTGGGTCGACCAAGGGTTGCGCGCAAAAAAAATCGACGCCGACAAAGACCCGCTTGGCCGCCCCGCATTGCCCGCGCCGGGACTGCGCGAGGGATGGTTTTATGCTTACGGCGGCGACTTTGGCGACACTCCCAACAGCGACAATTTTTGCTGCAACGGCCTGGTGAACCCCGACCGTAAGCCCAACCCAATGCTCGCGCAGGTCAAGTATGTCCAGCAGCCAGTGAAATTTTCTCTGGGCGATGTGACCGATCCCACCAAGCCCAAAGTGCTCCTGCTGAATCGCCACAACTTCACCGACCTGAAGGAGTTTACGCTGCGCTACACGTTGCGCGAAAATGGCCGGGTCGTCACCAGCGATGTCGTCGAAACGCTGGAGTGTGCGCCCGGAGCCCAGGCGACGGTGACGTTGGCATTGAAGGACCACACCCCCAAGCCGAACCACGAATATCACCTCGAAGTCCATTTGACCCGCAAGGCCAGCAAGAGCTCGGCGCTGCGATTGGCCTCACCCGCATGTGTCGAAGGCCACGTTGCAGCCCATGCCCAATTTGCGTTGGCCAAGTTTGCGCCGCCGGAGTCGATGATCGGCTATGTTCCGCCCAAGGCCGTCCGCGACACGTTCGTGTTTGAGTCGGGCAAGGGCGCACGCAAGGTCACGGTGACCGTCAGCACTCGCACGGGCCAAGTCACGAGCTGGACTCAGGGCGGGGAGGAATTGCTGTGCTCGCCGATCCGGCCAAATTTCTGGCGCGTACCGACCGACAACGACGAAGGCAACGATATGCCCAAGCATTCCAGCCCTTGGAAAGCCGCGTCCACAAAACTTACCAAGCAGTCCGCCAAAATTGTCGACAAGCGCGTGGATGTGCTCTGGGCGCTTCCCAACAACCGGGGCGGCGTGAGCGCGAGTTATCGCCTGAGCGTAGAAGGGCGGCTGGAGGTGGCGATGAAGCTCGCTCCTTCGCCGAAGAAGAAGATGGGTAATATTCCGCGCATCGGTTGGATGTTCGAAAGCCACGACGCCTATGACCGGGTGCGCTGGTTTGGCCGGCGCGACGAAACGTATTGGGACCGCAAGACGGGCTCGATTCTCGGGCTGCACCGCTCGACGCTTTCGCAGATGATCACGCCGTATGTCAGGCCGCAGGAAAACGGCCAACGCGCCGACGTGCGCTTCGCCGAATATACGGCCGACAATGGCGCGGGGCTGCGCCTGGTCGCGCTCGACGCACCAATGCAGATGACCGCCTGGCCATATACCCAGCGGGACCTGACCGTGACCAAGCACAACGCCGAGCTGCCCAAGCGTCGCACGATGACCCTGCAGGTAGACCTCCAGCAGATGGGCGTCGGGGGCGACAATTCCTGGGGCCTGCCCGTTCACGCGAAGTATTGCTTGTGGCGTAAGCAGGACTACACCTTCCGCTTCGGGCTCGAGGCGATCCCGCCCAGAGGAAAATAGAACCGACCCGCAATAGAAAAACGCCGGAGCCCCGCAATGGGATTTCGGCGTTTTATTTTGTAGAGAGGGCGGCGGGTTACCGACGGCCTTGGCCACCTTTGCGCTGTCCCTTGCGGGCCTGGTGACGCTCTTTGTGCGCTTCGTGGCGTTCCTGGTGGACTTCTTTGCGTTCCTGGTGGGTTTCTTTGCGTTCCGCACGGTTTTCCTTGCGCTCTTCATGGCGCTCTTGGTGTGCTTCGTGGTCTTTCTTGCAGTCTTTGTCGTGCACTTCCTTGTGCGCTTCGTGACGTTCCTGGTGTTCTTCTTTGCGCTCGGCGCGGTTTTCCTTGCGCTCTTCGTGGCGTTCTTTGTGCGCTTCGTGGCGTTCTTTGTGCGCTTCGTGGCGCTCTTTGTGCGTGCCCTTGGGCTTGGGGGTCTCTGCGGCAAGAAGTCCAGCGGGGGTCAGAATCGCGATTGCAATCAGCAGTGGGATGAGATGTTTCATG
>JABGPZ010000105.1 GCA_018644725.1 Phycisphaerales bacterium | reverse complement strand
CATTCGAAAAACTTTCTCAAACAAAATTTACCACAATCATCTCTGACATGGGCCGACGCGAGGGGCCACGCGAAGGATATGTCCTGCTAGACCAACTCCGCAATAATGGTGACCAAACACCGCTTTTCTTCTACGCCTCATCGAACGCTCCTGAACACAAAATAGAAACCTACAAACACGGTGGACAAGGATGCACAAACAATGCTCAGGAACTCTTCGAAATGGTTACCAAAGTATTAATCGAACGACAGGCTATATAACCATATAACCATTTCACTCGCTCCCTGTGCAATTAGCCGTGTAGGCAGGCTATTTCTTGCCCTATGTTAAGGTTAGAAGATTGGCGGCATGGGGCAGTCGAGTCCGGCGGCGACGGCGCGGAGGAGTTCGCCCTCTTCCTGGGTCACCTTGCCGTCGGCGAGTACGGCCTCGGCCGCAGCCTGGACGACCTTGACCCGTTCATCCTCGCGCACAGAGCGCAACTTTGCCAGCGCCGGCGAAATTTTCGGCAGCGAACACTCTTTCGCGCCCAGCAACTCGCCCGCCACCACCTGGGTGGGCAAATGAACGAGAGCCTTGTCATAGGCATCGACCGCGGCGGCTTCGTCGTCGGCGCCGATGCGCGCAAACAGCGACAGCACGGCGGTGGCCTCGGGCACGAAATTGATCAGCGGCAGATCGCGACGGTGGTCGTCGACCTTGCGGAACGCAGCGGCTACACGGCGAGTGAGCAATTGCTGGACGGCCCATTCGTACAACGAAATTTTCCCGTCGGCGGCGATCAGCTCGTCCACGACCGAGTCAAACAGCTCGAACTGCTCGGGGGTCATGTCCCGCAGCGCGGGCGCGGCGAGGTCCAGCAGCGCCAGTCGGCTCGCGGGCGGCAAGGCGACCAGCTCTTTCTGGACGGCGGCGAGCGGGGCAAGGTTGTCCCGGCCAACGCGCTTGAGCAGGGTCGCCTGCTGGATGTTGCGCACTTCTTTGTCGTCGTCATCGAGCATCAACAGGCCATAGACCAGCGCGCGCGATCCGACCTCGTCGTTGGCCTGGGTGCGGACCGACTCGGGCATGGCTTCGATCATCGCGCGGGCATAGGCGATGTGCTCGGGAGCGGGTCGGCCGATGTGATCGACGGCCTTGGCGACCTGTGCGGCCGAGGCTTCGCCGCCACCGCCACCGAAGAACGCGCCCACTGCCATCGCCGCAGTCCCCACGCCCGCCGCGCCGGACATAGCCGGCATTCCGGGAATTGCGCCCACGCCGGGGATCGGCCCGTCGGCAGGTTTGGCGGCCTTGGGCGCGGGTTCGGGTTTGCGTGTGACCATCTGCTTGATCGTCAAATTTTGAGTATTGCCCGAGGGGCTGGCGGTTTCGCCGAACTTCTTCGACAGCCCGGCCACGCGGCGGATGCGCTCGCCCAGCGGCGGGTGCGTCGCCATCATCGAGCCAAAGCCCGAAACGCCCTCGGTGAAATAGAAGTGGCTGAATTCCCCGGCGCGTTCGGCTTCGAGGTGGCCGGCATTGGAGGCCCCGCTGATCTTCGCCAGCGCCCCGCGCAACCCTGCGGGATAGCGCGTGAACTGTACGGCCGACGCGTCGGCGAGATATTCCCGCTGGCGGCAGATCGCGAACTTGATCAGCGTGCCGAACAGTGCGCCAAGTGCGCCGATGATCCACAGCGCGAGTCCGGCGGCCATCAGTGCCGCGCGTGCGCCGCCTTCGTCTTTGCTACTGCGCTGGCCGATGCCGCTATACCACGCCATGCGGAAAATGATCTGCCCGATCAGCGCAATCGCGAGTATCCCCGCGATCATGCCCGTGAGGCGAATGTTCAGGCGCATATCGCCGGAAAGAATGTGGCTGAATTCGTGCGCGACCACACCCTGAAGCTCGTCGCGGCTGAGGTGTTCGAACGTTCCTTCGGTCACCGCCACCACCGCGTCGTTCACGGTATAGCCTGCGGCGAACGCGTTGATCCCCCGCTCGGGCAGGACATAGACCGGTGGCGCGGGCACGCCCGAGGCGAGCGACATTTCGTCCACGATGTTCAGCAGGACTTTTTCGCACGGGTCGGTGGTGTCCCGCCGGACCCGCCGGGCGCCAAGCATCGTCGCAACGACCTTGCCGCCCTTGGAGAATTCACTAATCTTCCGCCAGCTCACACCGCCAATCAGCAAAGACACCGCGAGAAAACTCCCAATCGCGACTTCCGGCGTCCAACTGTACCACTTCTTATAGGTGGCTGTCGGCGGAGGCATCGTCTGGGCTGTGAAAAACGGTTCTTCCTGGATACTCTCCGAAGCGATCTTCGCCTCACGCTTCTGATTCGCGATCACGGTGTAGACGGTATTGGCCACAAGGTAGATTTCAGTAAAAATCACCAGTGCCCCGATCGTCATCAACAGGATCAGCAGTTTGGTGTTGCGCTTTGCGAGCGCCTGATGTTCGCGGAATTTCATCGCCATGGGGTATCTCCCTGAGTGTGTGTTGCGTCGAGCTACAGAATATAGGAATCCGGCCGTCAATGCCAGTACATAGACGTCCAAACGGGCTCTTGGTGCGAAAAAGAGGGTCGCGGGGGATTGGAATGGAAGGAGAAAACGGAGAAACGAATAAACACAGACAGAGTCCAACAGCTCCGCTGGAGCGTCGCAGTTGGGAAGGAATACGGACAGAGGGAAGGAAACGGAGAAAGAAGGTGGGGTAGGAACGTGAAGGGTTGTATATACAGGATTTCGCCAACTCGCCTTACCGGCTCACTCGCGTTGCTCGCGAGGCGTCGGCTCGTTGCCGGAATCCTGTCACTAACTCAAATTGCTATGCAATTTAAGTTGCAGTTGCGAAGCAACTGGCCGACAAAAAAAGACCAGCAACGCTGGTCTCTTTTTTCGTCGGAGTGACAGGATTTGAACCTGCGGCCCCCTGGTCCCAAACCAGGTACTCTACCAAGCTGAGCTACACTCCGAAGGGGCGCAATTATACCGATTCCCGCCCAATGTGCAAGGAGGACTTTGACGAAGACTTACAATTCGCCGTCGTCGTCGGGTTCGGTTTTAACGGTGGTGACGGTGACGTTGATTTTCCGTCGGCCTGGGGCAGGGTTGCCCTCGGCGTCAGCGTCGACCTCGATGGCCTCTCCGTGGATAAAGCTCTCGGCCTCGGCATAGCCCGCCTCGCGAACGCCCTCGCGGAACATCGCTTCGTGCTCTTTGGCCATCTTCCGCACCGCCCGCTGGAGGCGCCAGCGCCAAATCCACGCATACAACGCCAGCAGCAACAGTACCGGAATCAGAAGGATAAACAACACGACAAACAGAATCGTGCCGAGGAGGCCCGCGCTCAGCAGGCGCATCATATTCCCAACAAGCGTCATTTTCGGCATACCGGGCAGCGGGTTGTTATTTGCATCAGACATGAGAATCATTATACTGTATTCTCACGGTTTGGCAACACGCCGCCGCAACAAACCCCACAAAACATTCCCTTCGACCGATTGGAGAGACCATGGACATCGCCACACTCGCACAACGCATCAAAGACGAAGCCTTCCTCGAAGGCGACTTCATCCTCCGCAGCGGCAAGCGCAGCAAATATTACCTCGACAAATATCTCTTCAGCGCCCAGCCGGACATCCTCGCCGAACTCGGCAAACGTTTTGCCGAATTCGCGGGCGACGCGGACGTGATCGCCGGGCCGGAACTCGGCGCGGTCAGCCTCGCGGCCTCGACGTCCATGGCCTCCGGCAAACCCTTCTGCATCGTCCGCAAAGCCCAAAAAGGCTATGGCACGGACAAGCTCATCGAAGGCGCACCCGTTGACGGCAAAAAAGTCCTGCTCGTCGAGGACATCGGCACGACCGCCGGCGCTGCCCTTTCGGCCGTCGAAACCCTCGTCGCCAACGGCGCGATCATCACCCGCATGTGCTTCGCGCTCAACCGTGAAGAAGGCGCAAAGGAAAATGTCGAAGCCGCCGGCTACGAATTCCAGGCTCTGCTCAGCAAATCCGACCTCGGGATCTAAAGCAGACTGTAAGCTGTAGAAAAACATAATAACAAAGCAGCGCGACGATGGGATTTCCCGCCGCCGCGCTGTTTTGTTTTTTCGTTCCCCGATTCTCACTTCTCCGCCTCAGCAAACTGCGGCCTTACTCTCCAGTCGTTTCACGCTCGAACACTTTGCCGAACACGAAATCGTCCATCACGAATCCGCCGCCGATATCATTACACACTTCGCGGTCCAGCCGCCAGCCATTGCGGCGATACGCACGAATCGCGCGAACGTTTTTACGGTTCACGTTCAATTCCATCGCCGCCGCACTCTCGGAATAGCACACCGCCTCAGCGTGACGCAGTAGCAAACTCCCGAGCCCCTGGCCATGACAGCCGGGCATCACATAGAGCTTGTGGAGCTTGACAATCTCCCCTGCCTCAATCGGCCCGTAGGACACAAATCCGACGCTCTCGCCGTCGATCCGCAACAAATCAAACCGCACGCCCTGGACAAACTCGGCCTCAAGCGTGTCCTGCGAATACATCCAATCGAGCATATAGGTGATCTGCTCGCCGGAAATCACACCCGCATAACTCACGGGCCAAATCGCCCGCGCAAGCTCCTCGACCTGCGGGAGGTCCGCCTCCGTCGCGGGGTGGACCTCAACCTCCACTGGCGTGGGAGGCGCTATAGCCATTCAAGATCCTCGCGAAGGGAATTGAGATTGCAGCAGCCATTTTCGGTGACGACAACGATGTCTTCGAGGCGCACGCCGCCGAAGCCTTTGCGATAGATGCCCGGCTCGATGGTCACGACATCGCCGGCGCGCAATTCACCTTGGCCTTTGGAGAGCAGCGGCACTTCGTGGACCTCCAAGCCGACGCCGTGGCCCGTGCCGTGGGTGAAACAGCCGACCTCGTCACTGCCCGCCGTGTCTACGCGGAATCCAAAGCTCTCGATTTCAGCACAGACAGCCGCGTGAACCGCATCGCCCGTCACGCCGGGGTGTACCGCCGCAATGCCCGCTGCCTTGGCCGCAACGACCGCATCGTGCATCGTCTGGAGCTCTTCGGGAATTTCGCCGTGACACACCGTCCGTGTGCAATCGGCGTAATACCGCGTCGTCATCGACTGCGGGAAGATATCAATAATCACGCTCGTGCCAGTGCGAATCGCGCCGTCGCCATGGTGATGCCCGACCGCGCCCTGAGGGCCAGGCGCAACAATCGACTCGGCATTGTGATAGCCCATGGAGGTCAGGTGCGTATTGATCACCCGCTTGAGGCACTCCGCCGTCAAAATCCCGTGATCGACCTCGAGCGTTCCGTCAAAGGTCACCGAGGCATTGGCGACCATCTCGCACGCGAGCGCCATGGCGCTTTCGGCCGCAGACTGGGAGGCGGCGATGTGCTTGATTTCCTCTTCGGACTTCATGCGGCGCAACGCTCCGGGCCAGTCGCTGTCCAACTCGACAGTGATTCCGGCGCGCTGAAGCGTATCTACATAAAGAAGCCCCAGTGAGCGGTCGGCCGCGACGCGGTCCCAGCCGTTGCGACGGAGAAACTCGACCGCAGACAAAGCCATGCCCAAATCGCGATCCGCCGGCGGGCCGCCCTCAGGCGGATAACTCGCCGGACAAAACGCACGGTCGACCTGCGCGAAACGGCGGGCCTGGTCGACCTCCAAATCGCGCACCATCGCCACACGCTCGCCGTCGGGCATTTCGAAAAATACCGCCGAATCGCACATGGTAAATTGAAGCTGGTAGAACAACGAATGGTTCTCCAGCGAAACCCCCGCAATCATCCTTGGACAATCTGTCATCGCATCTTCCCCCAGTCGCCCCATTGCGACTTGATTCCATGAAATCCGAAATGGGAGGAAATGTCAAGATTCTATTTCACGAATCCTGCGCGAAGAATGTTGGCGTGGTCATACTTATTGCCGTTGGAGGCCGACACAAAGGCGCTACCGAACTGTTCGAGCGAGGCAAACGGATCGGCTGTCGTCACGTCGAGAAACCGATTCGGCAGATACCACATTCTCCTTGAACGGGGAAAGGGTCATAATCTGGGGGAAAGATCATACCCTGTCAGTTTTTCGTAGCGATTCCATAAAAAAACCGCAGAGCCAAGCGGCCCTGCGGCGGGAGATTCTATTGTTGTCAGCTCTTGTTGGCGATGCGAGTTACCGCAGTTGCCATTCGCAGATCGATGGAACGCCAGTGCACAGGGATATGTCGAGGCGGAAATAGCGCCCCTTGACGGGCTTGAAGGTCTCGGCAAATTTCTTTCCGAGGCCTTTGCCGGAAATCACGACGCGCCATTCATCCGCTTCGGTGTTGCGTGTAAGAAGCTTAAACTGCTTGACGCGCGGCGCGAATTCGAAGACGCTCATCTGAGAAATCTCCGTCACCTTGCCGAGGTCCACTTCCAGCCAGCCCGGCCCTGGTTTATCGCCGCCCCAGCGGGTCTTGGGATCGCCATCGTTCGCCTTGGATGCGTCGTACTGTTTCCCATTTTTCCACACGCCCGAAGCAGTGATCGACTTTTTCGCGCTGACGGCGGGCTTGGGGTTTTTCGTGCGGCCGGCAGGCTTGGACGACTTGGGAAGCTTGATTTCGCCACGGATATATTGCCCGACTTTTTTCAGCGTCGCGACGTCGATCTTGCGAAGCTTGCCCGAGCGGTCTGGGCCGACATCGAGCGAGAAGATGTTGCCGTATTTCTTTGCGCCGAGGTAGTCCTTATAAATGGCCTCGGCCGACTTCACAAAATTGTCGTTCTCCGGCAGCGAGTAAAACCATCTCGCGCCGCGAAGTTTCCTACCATCCCCCGGTCCTTCGAGAATCGGATAGGTAAACTCGGCAAGACGAAACCCTTTGTGCTTCGATTTTTCAACCCATTTAAAGTGCTGGTTGGTGGCCTTGGGGTCTCCGAGCTCTCCGGGCGTACCTCTCTCTCGCAGCCAGATATCGCCCGCAGCCGTGCCGTTATTAAAGCCGACAAAGCACCCCGGCTGGAGCGTCTTGCAGAACTTCACCGTCTCGGCGTGGTCCAGTCCGCCCGTGCCGGCGACGTGGTCGAACCAGAGAAATTCAATCGGACCATAGTTCGTCAGCAGTTCCTTGAGCTGCGCTTTTTTGGTCTCAGGGCGTGGCTTACCAGGCCGCTGAACAAACTTGTTCTCGGGATCCCAGCTCCAGTCGCCCTCGGAAAAATAGATAGCGAGCTTGATGCCATGCTTGTCACACGCCTTGCGAACCTCGGCGAGGACATCCACGCCCGGCAGGAATTTCGTATTGCCCACTTTGCGATCGGTGGTCTTCGTGTCCCACAGGCAGAACCCGTCGTG
>JABGPZ010000102.1 GCA_018644725.1 Phycisphaerales bacterium | reverse complement strand
CTCGCCGTCCAATCACATCCCTCACCCCGAAAAACGGTATTTTTCAAGATGCCCACAAGTCCAGAGCAAAAACAGTGCACATAGAAAAGCCGCCAGAGACTCCGGCGGCTTGTTGGTTTCGAGACTGTCTTGCGCTAGAGATCGGTCGGTTTGACCTCTGCGGGCGCGACCGGCTTGGGTGCCGGCTTGGGTTTGGTCTTGGATTTGTTCTTCTTTTTTCGCACCTTTTTCGGCTCGGCGGGCTTGGAAGCTTCCTCCGCCGCCGAAAGCGTGCCGGGCTTGGGCTTGGCGGGCGTGACAACCTTAGGGGCTGGGCCGGCGCTGGCGGAAGTGATTTTCGGCGTGGCAGATTCAGGCTCGGCAGGCGTGTCCGTTTTGGCGGGCGTGACCTCTTTGAGTTCCCCTTTGCCGCCGGCCGACTCCAGCGTCCGCAGGAGCAACTCCGCCTCGGCCTTGGTCATTCCTTCGCCCACCGCGACTGGCAACGATTTGAGTTTTTCCATCGCTTCTTCACGCTCCATGTCCGTGGACATTTCCAGCGTCTTCGCCATAACCATCCTGTTACTCTTGAGTTCCGTAATCACCACATCATATCGAACCGTCGATTCCGCCTCGGGCTCGACGGAGGGCTTGGCGGGTTTTTCGGGCGTTTCGGGGCGATTTTGCCACCACCATTTTTTCTTGTGCGATTGGAGCGCCGTCGTACCCGCTTGGGTTTGCTGGGCGGCGACGGGCGAAAATTCCGAAAGCTTCGGCAGGTCGAGTGTGCGAACCTCGACGCGCCCTTTTTCAAAGACTTCCGCGATCTGGGTATAGTCGGGGCTGACCGCCCAATCGCGGTCGGCGATGGGAATGACCCGTCGGCCCTGATAATCGATGGCGTAGGTTGGCCCCTCATCAATCGGCCTCACCCACAGCCAGCCTGGCACGAGCGACCGGACCGATTTCACATCCCCATTGGTCTTCGGCAGTTTTTTGTCGTAGCGCTCTTCAAAGCGATACACGACCCACGGGTCCAGCTGGAGCAGATAGACGCGGAGCATCCGCAAGTCCATTGCAATAATAAACTTACCATCCACCGTCCACTCATTACAGCGGAATGGGTTCGTGCCAAAGATCTCGAGGAAATAGTCGGTAAAATCGGTCACTTTTCCGCTCTGACGCTGAAGAAGGATCGCGCCATCTGGCCCTTCGGCCACATCTTCCCAGCCAAACGCCAAGAAAACCTGTTCGGAATTGGGCGCCCAGCACACCCCGCGAGCCTTGCCGCTTCGGCGAGGGATCCGGATGGGCGTTTTGGCCTTGGCGGGGTCAAATTCCAGCAACACCACCGAAAGATTTCCCATTAAAATAGCAGCGCGCTTATCCGGCGCAAGGTGGACCTCAAACGGCTCGGTATCGTCGGCCGTCATCGCACGATAGAGTTCCCTCCGCTCAATCGGAGGCGGATTTTCGCTGCGGGCTTGGCCAAGATCGATGGTCTGACGATAGATCGCCTTGTAGTTCACATCCGCCAACTCGGGCTGTTCATCCACGCGCAGGGACGAATAAACAATTTCATCGCGCCCTACCCAGCAGAACGTGTCGATCGTTTCATCTTCAGGTGTCAGCACGGCGGACAGGTCCGGGTTGTGGCTGGGAGCGACCACCAGCCGCCCCTCATCCACCCACGCCACACGATTGCTGTCGGGACTGATGCGGACATGCTCGATGGCAAATCGTGCGATAAAATCTGGCATTCCCCAGTCGCGATGGATCTCAAACTGCGGACAAACCTCCGGCGTCGCCGTCGGCGCAAGACACAGGAACTGCCTTTTGGTACCCCAGTTATAGTACACGGGCCATAGCCACGACGCCGGCATTCGCGTCTTGGAATAGTTCCAACTGAACGCCACCATCTTGCCGTCGGGGCTGAAGGTTAATTCGCTACTTCCACGGTGCTCGGTCGAACACCCCGCCATAAGTCCCGCGAGCAAGATCGCGATACATGTTGTTTTATATCGTTTCATCATGACAATTATATCGTCACGAGTGGGTCCAGACCTGTAAACTTTTTTTTTCGTACTTTTGTCCCATGGAGAAGTTATGACGAATTTCCTTTTTTGTTTGCCGCTGTAGTGCCCAATCGCTACACTGAACGTTCCAAATGCAGCCAAAAAAATTCACAGGAGATCGACTATGAGCTTCAACGTTGCCGTAATCGGCGTCGGCCGCATGGGCCGCCACCACGCCCGCACACTCGCAAACAAGCCCGATGCCAACCTCGTCGCCGTCGTCGACGCCAATCTGGACGCGGCCGAAGAAGTCGCCGCACAACGCGACTGCAAAGCCTTCGCCAACCCCACCGACGTGGTCGATCTCGTCGATGCCGTCATCGTCGCCACGCCCACCATCGCGCACCTCGACTGCGCCCGGCCATTCGTTGAAGCTGGAAAACATGTCCTGATCGAAAAACCCTTCTGCGAAGACCCCAAGCAAGGCCAGGAACTCATCGACCTCGCCAAGAAAACTGGCAGCGTTCTCCAGGTCGGCCACACCGAGCGATTCAACCCCGCCTCGGTCGCTCTGCGAAAATACAACATTCAGCCGAAATTCATCGAAGCCCACCGCATCAGCCCCTACACCTTCCGCAGCGCCGACGTCGGCGTCGTGCTGGATATGATGATCCACGATATCGATCTCGTGCTCGGCTATGCCCAATCCGAAGTTGTTGAGGTCGACGGGATCGGCGTGAATGTGATTGCCCAGACCGAGGACATCTGCAACGCGCGGTTGCGCTTTGAGTCTGGCTGCGTCGCGAACATCACCGCCAGCCGCCTGGCGATCAAGACCGAGCGGAAAATGCGCATCTTCTCCGAAGAGCACTATCTGTCGATTGACTATGGCAAGCAGTGCGGCCTGGTCGTCGAGAAGGCCAAGAACCTCGATCTGATCCAAATGGCGCGCGATATGGATGTCGACGACATCGCCCAGCTCGCTCAAGAATGCGACTATAAGGATCTGCTGACCGTCGAAGAGCTGCACCCCGACGAGAACATGGCCGACCCGCTGACGCTTCAGGCTGAGGACTTCCGCCAGTGCGTCGAAGAAGGCAAGGCTCCGTACTGCTCGGCCGAAAATGGACTCCAGGCCGTCATCGTCGCACAGAAAATCGTCGAGGCCATCGACCAACACGCTTGGGACGGAACCGCCACAGGCCGCGCAGGGTTCGACATCCTCTCGAAGGAGTAACCGCTACGCCAAGAACGTACCCACTGGCCGATCAGCGGCCTTGGTGGTAAGCGTCAAGTTCGGTGCAGGCGGATTTGAGGACCCACGGCAGCCGCACGATCAGCACGATCAGCGCGAGCAAAAACACCCAGAGGACCAGAAGTGTCATCAGCGGGAATGGGCCATGGCCCACGACGGCCCGGAACTCCAGCCCGGCCGAAATCAATAGGATCCAAAAGGTCCAAAACGCAATGCGCCATTGTTTCCGCGTCTTGGCCACGAGGGGCACCAGTCGCTCTGAACACAGCTCCTCAGCCAGCCGCCGCACCATCTCCAGCAGGCTGAACCAATACCAAAACCACAACACCGCCAAGCCCAGACTGGTCAGCAGACCCGCGAGCTTCAATCCGCGCCGGAGAAATGAAATTTCCTCTGGTGTCGAATTCGCGCCGGATGAAATCCACTGCGCCACGCCCCAAACCACGCAATACACTCCCGCCAGAGCGACCATTCCCAGCAAAACACCCCGCACGAGGGAACATGCGCCTTGCCAGGAGCTCAAACGTAACACGCCGGAGAGTCGCCGCAGGGACACCAGGCACACCACCACGCCCGCGAAAAGAATCAGCTCGGACACGCCCATCAATGCCGCGTCGGCCGCATGGGACACGTCCCCCACCTGCGCCACCTGATTGATTCCAAAAAGGCTCTCGGTCAATTCCTTGACGATCAACAGAAGCACAAACGCGTTCATCATCATGGTCCCCACCGTCAGGTTGAAAAATCCGCGCATTCCGAGCGGGGCATCGATCCACGGCGCATCGTCCTGCATCGGGGTAAACTGACGCTGGCGTGGCGGGTGGTCGTTCTGGGGGGCAAGGTCCACCTTTTCGCGAGGGATGACCGCACGAATCAGGTTGGTTTTTCCGCAATCTGGGCACTTGGCATAGCGGCCGAGCAGGTCGTCATTGACCGGCTCATTGTATCCGCATGTACAACTGTATCTCGCCATGAACGTATTCCTAGATCCCCGAGGATTCTTCCAGCCCGCCCCCACTGTACCCAGTGTAGCATGCCCGCGCTCCAACTGCAAGAACTACACCAACCAATCGAACCCCAGAGCCGTACTGCTCTGTACAGAACCGGCCTCTCAAACCACGGCACCCTTTGCATTATTGTCGGAAGCGTTGTGCGATGGGCATACGTCGGCCGACGCCGAAGGCGCGCGCGGAGACCTTGATCACGCGGGCGGCCTGCTGGCGTTTGTACTCGGCGAGGTCGGTCATGCGGACAATGCGTCGCACGAGCGCATCGTCGTGGTCGGTTTCGGCGAGGATCTCCCCGGCCGTCTTGCCCTCTTCAATGTACCGCCGCAAAATGTCGTCCAGCACGTCGTACTCGGGCAGCTTGTCCTGGTCACACTGATCCGGCCGCAACTCGGCCGACGGCGGCTTGGTGATAATATGCTCGGGAATGTATGGCCCGGCGGCGGTGTCGTTCATGTGCCGACAGAGATCATACACCGTCGTCTTGAGCACGTCGCCAATCGGCGCGAGCCCGCCGCACATGTCGCCATAGAGCGTGCAATAGCCCACCGCGAGTTCGGACTTGTTCCCCGTCGCCAGCGGCAGATTGCCGTGCGCGTTGGAATAGGCCATCACCAACGCACCGCGGATGCGCGCCTGAATGTTCTCGTCGGCGATCTCGGTATTGCCGCCCGCGACGTGCTGCGCGAAAATCGATTCATACGCGGTGTGCATCGGCTCGATGGCGACGGTGTCGCAGGTGATGCCGAGGTTCGCCGCAAGGCGGTCAGCGTCGGAGAGGGAATGATCGGTTGAATAGCGGCTGGGCATGGCGATGGTGTGGACGTTCTCCGCGCCAAGCGCCTCGGCCGCGAGCGCGGCGACGATGGCCGAATCGACCCCGCCGGACAGCCCGAAGACGACGGACGAAAAGCCACACTTCTGGACGTAGTCACGAATGCCGAGCTGCAGCGCGCGGCGAAGTTGTTCCAAGTCACACTCGACCGGCTCGATGCGTGATGGCGCGGCCGCGTCAAGGTCGATGATGAGCTGATCTTCGGAGAATGAGTTCGCGCGGGCAAGCAATTCGCCCGTCGCGCCGACGACGCAGCTGCCGCCGTCGAAGACGAGTTCATCATTGCCGCCGACCTGATTGACGTAGACAATCGCGCGACTGTGGCGCTGGGCTTGCCTGGCGAAAAGTGCTTCGCGCTCGGCGGCCTTGCCCATTTCGAACGGGCTGGCGGCCATGTTGACGATCACGTCTGCCCCGGCGGCGGCGAGTCGCTCGATGGGACTTTGGCCGTAGAGATCGCGGCCGAGGGATTCTGCGTCCCACAAATCTTCACAAATGCTCAGGCCGATTTTCCGGCCACCAAATTCGATGCACGTCAGCTCGTCGGCCGGCTCGAAATAGCGCCGCTCGTCGAACACGTCATACGTCGGCAACAGCGTTTTGCGGTGAATCTGCTGAACGGTGCCATCAACCAACAGCGCCGCTGCGTTTTGCAGCGGTTTGCCTCGGCCGGTTTCGTTGCGTGCGACAAACCCAACCAGCGCCGCGATGCCTTCGCACTTGGCCGCGAGGCGGTCCAGCGCGTCAAGGTTCGCCGCGACAAATCCGTCGGTCTTCAGCAAATCGCGCGGGGGATAGCCCACCAGCGACAACTCACCGAAAATCACCAGATCGGCCCCGGCCTGTTTCGCCGCGGCGATCTGCTCGGCCATGCGGGCCTCATTGCCCGCGAGGTCGCCCACGATCGGATTGAACTGTGTCAGCGCAAGTTTCATACACCATTCCTTTCCCTTCAAGTATACCCCAACGCCGCGCAAAAATCACGGCCGGTTTTGAAATCTGCCGTCAGGCGCCGCAAGTGTCAAAAACGATAAGGTATTTCTCAAGAGATGCTTGCATTTGATTCCCTGTGGTGTAGGATGGGGAGGAACCCTTTGCCACCGGAGGATGAGCCATGCGGATACAATGCCCATCGTGCAAGTCAATTCTTGAGGTCGCCGATTCGTTTACAGGCGATCGGGTTCGCTGTGGAGGGTGCAAAGCCGGGCTTCGGATCGTTCGCCCGAAAGAAGAAGACGTCCTCGACTGGATCGGGAAAACCAACCCCGGCGACACCAGCCTCACCGACAGCGCCATTCTTGACAATGATATCAAGGACTCGCCCGACATCGTCGATCCGGACATCATCCGCGCGCTCGGCGGGCACGTCAACGCCACCGACGCCGTACGCAGCGTCCGACGGCAGATCTGGTCGCTCGACACGGGCATTGACGACCTGACGTTGTTGAAGATCGGCAAATATGGCCCGCTTTTCGAATTCCCCCAGGCCCTGCTCGCCAGCGACGAATTCCGCGCGGCGATGCCCCGCAAGTGCATCCGCTGCGGCACGGAGGAAAACCTCGGCCTGCACCGCGTCTATTTCACCAGCAAGATTCTCGATGCCGCCAGCGCCGAGTGCGACATTCACGACAATCCGCCCGCGCTCTCCCCCGAGCAAATCGCGACGATGAGCAATCTCGAAATCGTCCGCGCGCTCAAGCCCATCGAGCAGCTGCCCGACCCCGCCAACAAGCCGATGATCTTCTGGTCGTGCAACCAGTGCAGCCCGTACCATCTGGTCTTCACCCAGGGCGGCATCAAGCTGCCCGACGGATCGAGCCTCTGCCAGCTTCAGATCGCGCGGATTTGGCGAGTGCGGGAATTTCTCGCGACGCTGTGCGAAACGTCCCCCGCGCTCGATGCCATCGATCACCTTATCGAGAACCAACCCGAGGTGCTCTGGGACCGCCTGCCGGGGAAATTCCAGCAGCGCATGAGTACGTGGTATCACCCGGAAAAGGGCGAGCAGTACATCGATTTTGTCCCCGAGCAAAGCCACAAGGAGCTCGAGCAAGGCCACGCGGGGATTTTGATTACGTCGCGGCGGCTGATCGTCCACGGCTGCGGCCAACAGCGCGAACTGTATAAGGGCACGTCGATGGACATCAATTTCGCCGTCACCGGCGACGATGTCCAGGTCGAAATCTTCACGCCCAACTGGGAGATGAACCATTTGCTGTTCACCCGCGAGGATATGATGAAACTCCGTAAAACCCTCGTCGAAAACAACTTCCCC
>JABGPZ010000065.1 GCA_018644725.1 Phycisphaerales bacterium | reverse complement strand
TGCCGCACGAGGTGATGATCGCGCCGGAAGATTTCGAGAGCCGCCAGTCGCGGGGGATGTCGAACGCGCCGTCGCGGGTCTGGGGAAGGTGGATCACGGCGCGGTTGTCGCCGCCGAAGCTCGGGTGATCCGGCGGGAGATACAGCCCGCCGAGGCGCAAAATGCCCTTGGAGATATCGACGTTGGTGTGCTCGCCGAAACAGCGTTGCTTGCGGCCGCGTACCGTCGAGCGGTCGAGGCACCCCAGCGGATATGCCGCCTCGGGAAAGTCCTCGCAGATCGCGCGGTTGGTCTCCAGCGCCCGGCGGATCGAGGCTTCGATGCGCTTGGAACTCTGCTCGGTCGCGGAGATCAGGCAGACGTAATGATGGTGGCCGTAGAGGACCGCCCACAGCACCGCCCAGCGGCAGAGCTGGGTTTTGCCGAAGCCGCGCGGCATCGCGAGCGCGAAGAGTTGCTGGTGCAGGACGGCCGATTCGATCCGCTCGATGGCGGTGAGGTGGTGCTCGCTCCACGGCGAATAGAACACGCGCGGGGCATATGTTTCGCAGAACTCGCGGAAATCGAACTCGCACCGAGCGCGGCGAAGCGGATCCCCCACAGCCGGGAGAGGAGAAATTTCGCTGGCCTCATCGACGGCGAGGCGCTGCTTGAGGGTTTCGGCGGACCGCTTGCGGGCGTAGGCATCGCCGCGAGTGTCATGGGACTGGCCGCTGGGGTTGAGAAACGGGTCGCGCTGGGCTTCGAGCTTTTCGCGCCGCTGGTGAAACAGCCACGCAGTGTAACGAAGAAGATCAACCGTTTGGCCGTCGGCCGAAATGTGCGCCCCGGCCGCCTGGCGATGGCGGTAGAGCTTCCGCTCGTCGATCACCGTCCCCTGCGGCGTGGAGTTGAGCAGACGAATCAACTCCGCCGGGCGAAGCCGACGCGGGTCTTTCCCACCCGGCCGCGAACTCTTCCCGGCAGGAGTATCCCCCACCGCTTGGCCGTTGCCAGCTTGCGTTGCCGGGCGTTTAGATTGATCGTTTTCAGTCAAGTATAGCTGTCCAATACAGGGTCTAGTTGTTCACTAGCCCGCGCCTTGGACGCTATTCACCGAGCTTCACCGCTCGATCTGCGTACAAAAAAACGCCATTCAGGACAGAGTTTTCACTCCGCCCCTCCAGCGTCTTGGGTGCTTTTGTGCTTATGATTTTACTCGAAGATGTGCCTCAATTGCAAGCTCCGCTTTATTCTTACACTCGCTCCGCCAGCCACGCGTTGACGTGAATCAGATTGAATGTTTCATCCGCATTCTGAGGCAAGCCTGCGGCTACCAGTTTGGCGATATGCTCAACTGTTACTTTGGGCTTGTCCGTTGCTTTGCTTGCGGCGGTCATCAACTCGGCCAACTCATCACAGGATAATGCTTGTAGGTTCATGCACAAATCGTAGCACGAAGGCCTGGCTATGTAAAGAGGGGCAAGACGGGAATTTCTGTTTCCTCGGGCGTGGCAGGTTCTGTCGAGGCGCGAAGGGTGTCTTGATTGGAAATCATCGACCGGAAGCGATCTGCCTGAAATTCGGCGATGAGGATATCGGAGGGCATGACGAGCCATGGGATATAAAGCCACCCCGCCAGCTCGCAAAGGAGGCACATGAGCCGGTCGATATCGCAGGCCGAAAGTCGCAGGGAGTAATTACTGGCACAAAGGAGCATTACGCCCGTTCCAGCACAGGGATCGTTAAAGGTTTTTCGGCGAATATCTTCGTCGCCGCCTGGGTTGCCGAAGGTGAGGCTTGTCATCAGCTCGACAACGTGGAGAGGTGTGGGGAACCATGCGTTGTATTTCTGTCGCCCGTAGGCCGCGCCCCATTCCATGACCATCAGACTGCCCCAATCGGCGGGATTGGCGACGAGGCGTTCGAGTTGAAGATCGTGGTAGAGTCGATCCACAGCCTTGGGCGGGAGAGCGGGTCGGTTTTCGATGGTGCGCGAGCCAAACGCCCAGAGGAGCCATTCGATCACATCGTCGAGGCGGCACTGGCCGTCGCGGAAGATTGGATCGAGGACGGATTGCAAATGTCGCCAGGCGGTGGCCGGTCCGCCGATGAGTTCCAACATCTCGGCCGGGAGGTTGGCGGCGTTGAGGCAGGTCGGCATTGCTCCGCTCGCGCTGGCGGGGTTGGCGGTGAATGTCAGCTGGGGGATTCGCCATGTCGGATCGTCGGCCTGGCCGAATGTTCCATTCAGGCGGATCGCTTGCCAGTAGGCCCAGCGGCCATTGAGCTGGGCTTCAATAGCAAAAAGGACTGGCCGAAGCCAGCCTTTCTCAGACGTGATCGCATCAAGTTCCTCGGCCGTGCGCCGGGTCGGGGTTTGTGTCGCGGGCATAAAAATCCTTTCGCGGTTAATGGTGGCACGACTCTACCACCCACGAAACTCCAGTCAAGCTGATTCGCTATCGCCAGCTCCGATTTTGCTTAATGTATCCCAAGACGCATTAAGGAACACAAAGCGGCCAACGATTTCTCGCCAGCCGCCTACAAATGCCATGCGGCAGAGAACCACCGGCCGACTTCTCGGCCAGGCCCCGTCGCAGCTACCCATGGCGATGCCATGCTGGTAGTCTATCCCTACCCCCCTGACATCTAGCTGTCAGGGGGTGCGATTCTTTCTTCACCTCTTTCGATGGCCAGCACCTTTCGCCAAGCCGCAACCATATCGCCAGAACGGTTGTAGGAGCCCTTGGGAAGAAGTAAATCAAACTCGCGGGCAAGGGACGCTTCAACATCGACGACGGGAAGCTCGCGGGTTTTTCGGCAGACGATCTGCCAAGAGGTTGAAGAACGCTTATAGGCAGGATTGTCGCCAACAAATTTTCGAGCAAGAGCAAGGGCTTGGGCTTTGGTGTGGAACCGTTGGTATTCCCAGTTGCCGCTTCGGAACATGGCGGTGTAGCCTTCCTCATCGGTAAAAAAGATGTGCCGCGCCTTGCCGTTGCCGAGCTTGGAGAATTTGATCCTCAGATCATGCTCCGTCGCCCGCCCCGAAAACACCACCGTCCCGCCCGGCTTGCAGAACGCATTGATCGTCCGCATCACATCGGTTTGCGCCTGCTGGCGGTCAGTGGAATTGAGCACCGAATCGCAAACGACAAGATCGACCCGGCCTCGCTTGCGGAGCCGAGTACAGAGCAGGCCGATGCGACGTTGGACCCCCGCAACGTCCACCTGTTTCGAGCCGCGCAAAAGCCGGTAGAACTCAATATCAAAACAATCGCGCCCTTGGCGTTGCAATCGTTTGGCGTAGGCACCTTTGCCCGAGCCAAAATCAAGAATAGACCAGTGAGGATGTTTGGCGAGCAAGGGCATGACCGCTTTTTCGTAGCAGGTTGATTTGAGCTGCTTGGTCCCTTCGAGACGGTTCATCTGCGCCGCCGACTGCGCCCACGTTGTGCGCTCAATGTGGCCGTAGCTGAACTCCCCATACTTCAGGCCAAAGAACTCGCAGACCGTGGCGACAAGAGCATGTGGGACAATGCAAACCTGAAGCGGGAGCCTGAGTATCCTGCAACAGTCTGCGTACAACGTCGAGACAATCACACGGCCAGTATCATCCGCAACCGATCCTCCCCATGCGCCATGGCTATTGAGCAGGCGACATATCTCATTTTGCATGGCCGCGACCTTGGAATCGCGACGATTGGTATGGATGTCTTTATGCCCCACGGTCTGCCAGCCGAGCGCAAGGCCTGCGGGGACACGGATCTCGCCGTCGGTGAGTTCAAGGTCGGACGCGTTGTGCAACTGGTTGAAGCGGATTTCATCTTGCAAGCTCACCTTGCCAAGAATATGCGCCGGGCAGGTTTCCATACCGAGGGCGGTCATCGCTTTGGTGCGTTGATGACCTGCAATGATGGTGCCGCCACTGGTGGCGATGATCGGCTTGAGCATCCCGCAGGTGGTGATCGAGGCGCGAAGTCTCTCGATGGCCTTGTCACTGATTTCGCGGGGGTTGTAACTCGCGGGCCTAAGGCGGGTGATTGGATAGTGTTCATGCCACATCGAACACCTCCCCAATGAAGCCATAGAGCGTACCGTTGGCATCCAGATAATCGGCCAAGCGCGTTTTGAGCAGGTCCACTTCCGCATCAGTGAGCGGGATGGTGAATTCATCCAGCCGCATGTACTTCGCGCCCTGCGATGCGCCACCCGAAGATTCGCCGTTGACGGCTTGCGGATCGGGCTCATTCTCGTCCATACCTGACAATAAATCGTCAAGGTCATCGAGGTTGAAGCCAAGCGCGGTGAGATCGATCTCGCCGCAGGCTTGCAGTTCGCTCAGCTCGACGGGGAGCAATTCCATATCCCATTCGGCCAGCTCGCCGGTTTTGTTGTCGGCCAGACGATAGGCTTTGGCCTGCTCGGGGGTGAGGTCGGCCGCGACGATCACGGGGACGGAATCAAGCCCAAGAAGTTGCGCAGCCTTCCATCGCGTGTGGCCGACGATAATCACGCCGTCACCATCCACGACAATCGGCTGGCGGAAGCCGAACGCGCTGATCGAATCAGCCACCGATTGCACGGCATGCTCATTGATCCGAGGGTTCTTTTCGTAGGGTTGAATTGCGTCGATGTTTCGGGTTTCGAGGTTCATTTTGGTCATAGTCGTTTGTTCCTTTCAAAGGAGGTTGAGGTTCGGTTTGATTCGGCCCGGCAGCGGGAAAGAAAGTCTCTCCGGGGACAGCCCTGTTCCCCTCGCCCTTATGGTGGTTTTGTTCTGGAACAGTACCTTTTTCTCGCTGGGCCGGTTTATGCAGAGGCGTTTGGGGGCAATACAGGCTTGATGTTGGGCAGAGCCGGAAGCCCCCGGATTTATTGAGTATTTTATCCTAGCCAAAATAGCTGACCCTTCTGGATTTTTGGGGCAATTTTTCGTTGTAAGCCCTTTCTAGAGACTGAATAAGCGGCCGACAGCTAAAGAGAGATTGGGGGGCACCACAGTAGTTATGAGCCCCGCCCTCTTTTGGGCCTGATGGTCCGCTTTGCATTCGCCGTCAGGAGGCCGCGAGAGACGATTTCCACGGCTTCGGAGATGGCCGCCGCCCTACGGTCGTCATAGAGCATCGTCGTCTTAGGATCGCGATGACCGGCATAGTTCATCGCGAGTGTTACATCCCCCCCGGTGCAATTCAGAAGCTCGGTCGTGCCACTGTGCCGCAGGCCGTGCGGGGTGAACCGGCCATCAAGTCCAGCCTGTTTCGCCCAATATTTCAAGGCGCGATTTACGTCCTTGTATTTCATTGCCTGCCCGCGACGACGTGAGCCCAGCGAGCAAAACGCCGCGCCCTTGGCCACTTCACCCAGCTCAATCCATCGGCGGAGATTCCGCGCGGTTCGCTTTGACATGGAAAACTCGAAGAGCTGGCCCCAATAGCCCTTGCGCCTGGCCTTAATTTCCCGCCGGTAGAAATCTATATTCTGAACATCGATGCTCAACACGCTGTCGCAGCGCATCGCGGATTCAAACAACAGGCCGATGATGGCGGCATCGCGGCAGGCTCGCAAACGATCCACCGATTCAACGTGAGTGAGCAAGGCGCGGACCACACCGGCATCTGGCCCTCGCGTATCGCGGACGGGCACCGGCGCGGGGAGCTTGATCCGCGCGAGCCAGCCAATCACCTCCAACTCAAACGCGGAAGTAATCAATCCCTGAATTGATGCCACGCGCGGGCGGACCGTATTGGCGGCATAGCCGCACTGCGTGTGAAGCCACTTGGCGAACAGCCCGAGGTGATACTTCGCGCGATGCGGGCCGCAATCCATCAACCGGCGCGTCGCAGCCTCGGCATCAATTTTGTCATCGCCTAAGTCAACCGCTTGCTCGATGTACTTGCAGAACAACGCCATCGCGCGGCGGTAGCTTTGCGCGGTGTGTTCAGAAAATCGCGAGTAGTGATTCACGAGTAGCATTTCCGGGGTAATGTCATTCCAGTTTGCCATTGTGTTACAGTCCCCTGTAGGTGTAATCTGATTCCTCGGTGGGCCAGAAAACCATCCAACGGCCGCCATAGGTTTGCTGGTGGAAATCCCGCATGTTCTCAGCAATGCGGCGAAGCTCATTGCGGTCGCCGGGGATTTGATCCTCGCACGGGAAGATCAGCTCACGCTCGAATTTCAGATAGCTCGACTTGCCCGGCGGCGGTTCCACGCAACGGATGGAGATTCCGGTACGGCCGATTTTTACTTCCCGCTTCTCCGCGCCATGATTCCGCTGACGATAGAACTCCAGGATTTTGGCAATCTTGGGCTGGTTGTACGGACTGGCTTTGTAGTGCTCTTTGACGGCCTCAATCCAGACCGTCGGGCTTTTGATCGCTTCAATGGTCTCAATCCAGATTTCAATTTCTGCCTCGGTGGCTATCCAGCGAGGAAAGATCGACTCGATGTAAGCGACTATTTCTTTGGGCGACTGTTGGTTTTGTTCTTCGTTCATGGTCAACCTTTCTGGGCAAAGTTGGAAGCAGCGGTTCGACTATCGATCATCCGGGCGGCACGCTCGGCGATACTCAGCGGCGCGGACGAGTTGGGCGTAGAATCGGACAACGACGGAGGGGGTGAATATTCGTCCTCCCAACATCCGCCATTGAGCCAGGTACTGGGGTGCTTGATGAATTGCTCCTCGGGTGTGCCAAGCCGATCCGCCCAAATTGTCTCGCGCTGTTTTTCGACTGCGGCGATAATGATTTCGGGTTCGACGGTCTCGATGATCGTCTCGAACTTACGACGTGCTGTTTGCTTGGAGACCTTGCGGGGGTAGAGTTTCCAGAACCGGTCGAAATACGCATCCCTCTTCCGCTTTGAAAACTTTGATTTCTTCTCTCTCTTGCACTGTACTGGTTCATGTACTAATTCTTGTACTGGTTCATTGTTCTGGTTCTTCCTTATACAAGTTTTTGAAATCGCAGATTCTGCTACTTCCAATCGCAGATTCTGCGAACTTGAATCGCAGATAATGCTATTTTCAATCGCAGATTCTGCTATTTCAATTGGCATATTTTGCGAATCCAAATCGCAGATAGTGCGAATTTCTTCCTCCGAATATTCCGCGAGAGAAGGACAAATATTGACCCAGATAATTTCGTAGCAGCCTGGACGCTTGTAGGTATGATCTTTGCGCAAAATCCCCTGCTTGACAAGTAAAGCACGAGACTTTTCCACCTGCGACTCGCTGGCGTTAATCTGCCTTGCAATTGTCTCTACAGAGGGATAGGCACACGAAGCCTTATTAGCGCGGTTCGCGTAATACAGCAGGACCATCTTGGTCGTCTGTGAAAATGACATTGGACTGATGATGTCAAACAATTTGAACAACTGAGGTTTCATCTCAGGCCACAAGCTCCTTGATGGCGCGGGTGTTTTCGGCAGCGGCCGCGTCGATCCGGGCGGGATCGATGTTGTAGACCTTGACGCGGGGGTAGACCGATTTTTCGATGGCGATGATCTTGCACGGGACCGCAATGCCAATGACAACCTCGACGAGAGCGCGGTAAAACGCGAGCTGGTGGAGATAGCCATAGCGGATCATATCCGCCTCAAACGTGTCGAGGCTCCGGGTGGTTTTTAGATCAACTATTCCTGCGTAGGGGTTGAACCAATCGATTCGCGCGTGACACGGCAGACCGTGGAGCGTGGTCTCGACAACCCCCTCCGCCCAGCCATCAGCGAGAAGGGATCCCGCGAGGCGGTCGGCATGAACAAGCTCGGCACTCATTCGCGCGAGCTGCTGGTCAGTCATCGTCGTCCCGGCGTAGCCCTGGCGAACGAGTTCCCGTTCATAGGCCTCGTACCCTTCAAGGGTCGCGGCGTGAACTAGTCGGCCGATCCGAAACGCCCGGCTGTCAAAGGTTTCGCCTGCGCCATATGCGGTGAGCTTCGCTTGATAAGCAAACCGCCCGCCGCGAAGGGCTTCTTTCAGGAGGCCCGAACTGAGGAACTCCCCACGATGGGTTTTGGCGTGGTACCCCGCCTCAGGTTCAATCATCAGCCAATCCGGCCGGGCGTGGTTCGACGTGGTCTTCATTGCATCTCCTTTTCAAAGCGGCTGGCGGGGACAGGTTTGGCCAGTGGTGTCCCGACCTCCCCCGCCCCGCCGCCGAAGCGAGTTATCTGTGCGCATGGAAATCAATCCCATGCAATTGTGAGAATCCTTCGTAGGTGAGCACGATGCTCAAAATTATTGCGCGGCGGAACGAGGCAGGCTGGACCGCCCAGCCCGGAAGGTTCAGATTCAGGGATCAAATCGTTCCCCGCTCCGCCGTAAAAGCCAGCCGGGACGTTTCCGCCCCGACCGACTACAGGCCCAAGACGCGGGCTAGGTCATCACGGCATCAGCGACCGGTTCGTTTCCAGTTTGCACAATGATCGTTTGCGAGAAATGGCAATCCTTGTAAATCGTCACCTTCGCCCCGCAACAAAACGAGCAGCACACCGCGCCACGGCCCGCGACTTTCGCGGAGGCCTCTTCGATAACACGCACGACCTGGGCAGGCCCGGCCGTGATCGGCTCCGGTGCGACTGCCAGTTCTTCGGCCGGGGGAATTTCCTCGTCGGGAGCTAACTCTATGTGTTCGTGCAGACGAGCATTTTCTTTGCTTGCGGCCCATTTGTGGACAGCTAAGATGCAATCCGGCGGGATGATTCGGCCGAGTTCTTCGACCGTCATATCCGCCAGCTCGATCAGCCGTCGGCCGCACTCTTCTGCGGAGGTGTTGAAAATCTTTGCGACCGCGTCCGAGCCCTGCCGGTCGATCAGCGCAGCACGGACAAGCTGCGTGGTGTCGTTTGCGTTCCAGTTCATGATGATCCTTTCGTCTATCGTTGAATGGTGTGTCAGCCAATTTTGGTGGCGAACTTCCGCACGTCAGCCGAGAAGTAACGGCCGCGCATGCCGATGGTTTTCAGGCCCGCCGCCCGCATCTTCGTCAGCAGTTGGTAGGCCTTCGTCCTCGTAATGCCGAACCAAGCCGCAATGTCGGCGGTGCTTACGACGGCGGGGACGGTGACCTGATACGGCATTTCCGCCGTGTTGGCGGAATCGGTGGGCGCGAGTTGTTCTTGATGATTCATTCTGTCTCCTACGGTAAAGGTCGCCTCGGGCGACGGGAGCTTAGGACTCCCGCCGCCCTAACCGGGTTCTGATCCGGTTGGCGATAAAAAGCCCCGCCAGGTTCTGAACTGACGGGGCTTGGAGAAGCGGCCATCAATTGACGGCCGCGCGACGAGATGAAGACTCGTGTGCCTTATGTTTCAGAACAGCTTGGGCCGAATTTCGGCCGGGGCAACATGGTTTATTGTGTTATTGTATTTTTTGATTTACTCCAGATTTATATTGCGTCGTAAAGGTGCCTATGCTACAATTCCTTTACATAAGGCAGCGAAATTCCCCGATGAGGGGATTTTGATCGATCCAAAGAAGGAATCTTTCAAACTCTTCCGCTGTTCTGGCTTCTCAAAAAACCGACCGTTGAACCTATCATCCAACGAACACGCTTATAGTTTTAACGCGATAATCAGAATATAACTGCAAAACTACTTCCTGTCAATGGGAAAATATAGTTTTTTCATGGAGACGCATTATGCCCCGAGGACACAACGTTAATACGGCCAGGCTAGCAGCCCTGCTCCACCAGCATCCCTCTACCGAAGGGGAAATTGCGAAGATGATCGGGATCACGGGCACCACACTGTCCCGAATCAAAAATGGTCAGCCCGCACGAATGGCCAATATCAAAAAAATTGCAAAGGTGCTCGAGGTCAGTGCCAGTGAACTCATCGGCGAAGAACTGGCCACAGATGTGATCCAAGATATGTACACAGAACGTCTCAACCAGCTGATCGCAGGGCAACCCGAGCACGTCCGTGCCGAAATTCTCGGCATGGTCGCTAGAGAACTCGCCCGGCGTGAAAAAGAGGGCGACGAGTAAAGGTCAGCCCCTGTGTTTTTCAAAGGCTTCCCAGATATTCAGGGTAATCCGAAGCCCCTTGGTCTGCGTATTATAAATCAGGTTCCCCGCGTTGATATAAGTGGCGAGTTGCTGTTTTTCCTTGGCTGTAAGCTTTTTAGAGGTAAGAGTTTCATTCGCTACATCGCTCCGCACATCCTCTGTGCGCAATTCGTTTTGGTCCATCATCTGCGTCCTTTTGTACGGCTGATCCCTGGCCGATTCATCTTCCTTGAGCAGCAGATTCTATCGGCAACCGTCTCCCCTGTCAAATGTTTTTTCGGAATGTGTTAGGGGTGCGGTTTTAGGGCAGTTTTCGGCCAATTTCACCCCAGAAGGCATCGGCTGAAAAGCTCGGGGGTGCCCCAAATCGAGGGATATGGTTTTGGCCAATATCCGTGGGCTTTGCTGGAGAGGTTTCACAAAATGGTTTCACAAAACTAGAATTTGGGCAAAAATTGAAGAATATTGAAGATTTTCTGAGATCATAGCGATGAATTTAACTCAAGCACCCAAAGCGACTTGTGCGCGTAACATGTTGATTACTAAAAAGTTACAAAAACCCCCTTGCGGGGTTCGAGTCCCCGCAGCTCCACGAAAAGAACTTGGCTTCTGCCGGGTTCTTTTTTTCAATTGGAGACCGAACCCCGTGCAAACCGCCGCGATGCGCAATCCCCAATCTTGAATCCGTTACAGCGGCAACACCTCTTTGGGAGCACCGCCCGGTCCGATCCATTGCATGCCTTTTTTATATGTCCCTTTGATCGTCTTGCCCATGATCTCAAGATGGATCGAAGACGCTTTCTTCAAGTTGAGATGAATCCGGCAGGTTTCCTTTTCCAGGGGGAGAATGCGAAGGGTTCCGTTTTCATTTGTCACCTCGCAGTTATACCCAACAACCGTACCATCTTCCCGTTCGATCACATACGCATTGCATAGAGCGAACTCCTCCATGCACTTGAAGATTTCGTGCGGGAAGTTGTCGACGCCCCACTTTTCTCTCCAAATCGGCTTGGTTCTATTCCAGTCAGAAATCTGTTCGAAATACTCTTCCCCGCGAACCCCTGTCACCCAGTCGTGCTCTTTTTCTGCGGTGGGTGTTTTTGCTTTTACGGGATATTTCGTGTAAATAAATGGTTCCGGAGTAAACCCCCAGCGAAGACGGCCGCTGGTGTGGTCGATCAACTGAACACATGCGCCCAATCCATTAAAGGCATCGCGCAGGTAGTGCTCTTCGCCGGTGAGCAGGTAGAGGTAGTAGTCTCCGTACAGTTTCCAGGCGGACCAGCCGCAGGGAGAGTTGTAATTGAACGCGCGGAGACAGATCGTCGGCCAAGTTTCCCAGTACCGGATCGTCGAGCCGTTGACTCGCGCGTCTGGATGAAGATTCAACGTCAAGCTGCGGTGGCCTTCGAACAGGTATTCCGCGCCCTTGAGGAATTTTTCCCGCTCTTGGTCATTCTCGCTTTTCAGTGCATAGAACGCCAGCTGGCTCATGGAGCAGGAGATCATACCGTCTTCATACATCTGACGGCCCTCGGTCTCCAGATCACCGCCCTTGCTAAGCAGGTGCGCGAGAGCTCTGTCGATCGACTTTTTGTGCCGCTCATAACGCGCCTTCCATACGGGCGAAGTCTCGGCAAGCTTCTTTTCTGCCTCCAAGACCTCCATGGCCGCTTTTGCCATATAGCCAACACTGGTGTAGAGCACTTTGCCCTTTCGTTCGTTCCTCAGCCCGAAGGTATAGCGATAGTACCCACCGCCTTCGTCCTGCCGTGTCATCAAAAAGTCCAGCAGGTTCGAAGCGTACTCCAGGTCCTTCTCGTCGCCTGTGGCGGCGTATCGATCCGTCAGGATGGACGCCCAATACGGCGTGTCCTGCGTCCGAAAGTCAATCTTCAGCTTTTTCTTTTCGAAATCGTAATGCAGCGGGAAGATCTTCTGGAACACGTCTTCGCACTGCTTGTCCAAGTTCGCATCGGGAAAATGTTTTCTCGCCAGGAAATAGCTGTAGAACGGCAAGACACACTCGGCGTGATGACTCCGCGTCGGTTGAACCCGCAACCCCTCAATTCTTGCGCGCTTGAGGTACCACGACCACGGGTGACGGACAAAGATCGATCCTTCCGCAATTTTTCCGTTTTCGCATTCCGCCCGAAACGTGTACAGCTCCGGGGTTTCTTGTTTGAACGCGTACTCTGTTTTTCCATTTTCAATTGTAACCGGCGAGAGAGTGATCTCTTTCCCTTGTGAGTTGGTTACCAACAACGTCTTTACCTTCGGGCCAAAAATCGTCACCCGCGTTTCCTGGTTCGGAGCGATCGTGTAATACTCCGCATCAAAAATCGGCACCTCTCCGGAATTGGCCAGTTTGGATTTTACATCCTTCAGGGAATCGATTTCCATCAGATACACTTCCCAGGTTTTTGTTTCGCCTGACTTGAGAACACTCAAGTTCTGCGGATGACGCGAGGGCAAAGGCAGCTGATTGATGAAATCGATATTGGCCGTATAGATCCCCTTGAGCCCCGGGCCTCTGGCATACTCAATGGTATAGGAGGCCACCGGCGACGGGCACACCCAGCCGAGGATTTGCCCATTGGGACTTAAGGCGTGTCCCCAGTGGTGGGTTGGCTCACACCGCATCGCCTTGGGGACCAGCTTGTCGTTCCATTCGGGATATTTTGGCTGAAAACTGTCAACACCAATATGCAACCCGGCGGTCATGGGTTTGAATTCTGTTTCTCCGTTATTTCGTATCGTCGCCGTAATTTTCAGCCTCTCGCCCTCGACCGTATAGCCTAAAGCGAAATTAACATCACCCACCTTACCAATATAGTTTTCGGAATGGCGGGCTTTTCTCAGGATGACCGTTTTCTTCTCTCCCGCCTTGTCCCGAATATACCATGAGGTTCCGGTGGCATCGGTTCGAAATGGCACAGACACCACCTTGTCGCCTTTTTTCACTTTGAACTCACGAATCCGTCCCGTCTTGGTTGTTGTAAAACTCAACTCGTTGGCAAGACAGGTCATGCCGGCCATGGTTACAGTAAGCAGCGCGAGTAATACGGTTTTCGTTCCGAATCGGTATGGCATTGAAGCCTCCTTCTTGTTTTTGTTTCACTGAAAAGCCTTCGCGCCGACCGACTATTGATCGACGGGACCCTCTGCATGTATTGAAAACGCAGAGGCGGTGAGATTATTGTACATGGCAGCACAATTGAATCAATAAAATTTGTTAGGCCACTCGAACGAGGGGGGGGGGTGACGCGCTGAATGAAATTGGGCCCGTTTTTTCGAGCCTTTTCTTGCATTTTCGTGTTCAATGGGGTAAAGATACTCTAATGATTTCACCCGACCGCCATGTTGACCGTTCTGTCACCGCCGCCCTTCGTTGCGGCGTGGTGGTTCACTTCCAGCTCCAAGGCTGCACGTGAGGCCCCGTCTAGTCGAGTAACGTTCCACGTCGAACTTGCTCCCGCGCACACATGGGGTGTGCGCATCGCCATTTTTGCTGCGCCTGCGGCCCGTCTATGCCGCCACACGCGCCAGCTGTGCGAACTCTCCTCTTCGACTCACAGGAGCTCCCATGCGAATTCTTCGCCCTCGTCTCATTGACTGTCCCAAACTCGTTCTTCTCGCGCTGGCCCTGTTGGCCACTGCTGTTCCGGCGGCCAATGCTGCCCCCGCGCCAACACTCACAGCCAAACAAAAAGCCTGTCTCTGCGCCAAATGTCTCGCCGCCGGCCATGCCGAATGCACCAAGTGCATTGCCATTCTTCGCGCCGACAAAGACCTCGCCGACACGCCCCACAACCTCAATGGCGACTGGTTCGCCTTTGGTGCGGACCTGCGCTATCGCCACTACAGCGAATCCAACGCCAAGCTCACCTCCAGCGACAAGAAAACCGCCCAGCGCTTCTGGCATCGCCCGCGCGTGCGCGTCTGGACGAAAATCCGTCCCGCCAAAGACCTCGAAATCGCCGCACGCCTGGTCTACGAACCGCGCTACTGGTGCAAGCCCGACATCGACCCGCAGTTCACCCACAACGAAGCGTTCTTCGACCAGCTCTACCTGAAGTGGTCCAACGCGCTGGGCCTGCCGCTGACGATCACCGCCGGGCGCCAGGACATCGAACTCGGCAGGGGCTGGCTGATCCGCGAAGGCACGCCCCTCGACGGTGGCCGCTCGTTCTTCTTCGATGCCGTACGCGGAACCTATGTCGCCAAGTCGATCCAGACGAAATTTGATCTGGTCTACCTCAAGCAATACTCCGACAGCGCGAAGATCATCAAGCCCTTCAACGACCGCAACGTCCACCTCACCGAACAGGACGAAACCGGCGTGATTCTCTACGCGTCGAACACGTCCCTCAAGAACACCACCCTCGAAGGCTACTTCATCTACAAGCACGACGAAAAAATTCGTGGCTTCAGCGATAGCAAGCTCAAAAAGGGCAACGACTCCGACCTCTACACCTTCGGGCTGCGCGCCGCCGGCAAGCCTTCGCCTCATTGGGAATATGACGTCGAGATCGCCGGGCAATTTGGCAAGAAAAACGACACGCGCGTTTGCGCTCTGGCGACGAATAACCGCGTGTCCTATTGCTTCTGCGACGACTGGGCGACGAAAGTGTTCTTCGACTACGAATATCGCAGCGGCGACGACCACGTCGACGGGCAATTCGATATGCTCTGGGGCCGCTACACGCAGTTCAGCAACCTCTACAGCTATACCGTCGCGTCGCTGGAAGGGCGCACCGGCGCCAACGGCAGCAACTTCCATCGCTTCGGGCCGGGCGTTGCATTCAAGCCGACCAAAGACCTCTACGTCTCGCTGGCCTACAACTTGATGTTCCGCGCCCATGCGATCCGCGGCAACACCAACCCCGCCATCGAGCAGGGCAGCTTCCGCGGCCACCTCTTCACCGCGCAAGTAAAATACAAGTTGAGCAAAAACGTCGCCCTGCGCCTGCTCGTCGACACGATGCTGCCGGGGAACTACTACGGCAAGAACAACGACGTCGGCACCTATGTCCAGACCCAAGTTGTCATCAAACTCTAGCCCCGAAAGGAACACACCATGAAACTCAAATCCATTGCAATGCTGTGCCTCGCGGGAGGACTACTCGTGGGATGCAGCCGCCCCTTCGCGCCGAACAAAAACGACGCGGACACGCCGCCGACCATCACCGTCGGCCACGTTGGCCACGACCACCAGATCGCGCTCTACATCGCCGCGCTGGAAGGCGAGGCCTTCATCACCCAACACGATGTCGGGTTGCGCATGGTCAAAGACCGTGAAGTCTATGACCTCGTTGAGAACGGAAAAATTCTCGCACGCCTGCGACTGGTGAAAGTCGGCGGCGGATCGAAAATGCCGACGGCACTGTCTCGCGGGGATATCCAAATTGGCCTCGGCGGCGTGCCGGCCGTGGCAAATCTCGCCGACGGTCAAACCGAAAACCCCGTCAAGATCATCTGCCCCCTCCAGACCGACGGCGATATGTTGGTACTCGCCAAAGGTAATTCCGCGACAACCTGGGCCGACTTCGTCGCCCAACTTCGCGCAGCCGACAAGCCCGTCACGATTGGCTATAAAGCCCCGATGGCGGTTGCGAAGTTGATCTTCCAGCGCGCCCTCGACCACGAGGGAATCAAATGGGCCACCGCCAACGGCGACGGCGTGAAGGTGATCCTCCACAACATGAAGAGCGGCAAAAACGCGATCCCGCTTCTCTCGAGCAAGACGATTGACGGGTTCGTAATGAACCAGCCCGTCGTCGCGCTCGCCGAAGCCAAAGACCTCGGCCATACCGTCGCGGACCTCAAGGACCTGCCGCCGGCGGACACATGGCAGCACCATCCCTGCTGCTGCGTCTGCGCGAGAGAAAACCTGCTCGCCAAGCACCCCGCCGCGATCAAGGCGTTCCTCAAAGTGATTCATCTCGGCACGCAATTCATCACCGCCGACACCGAAGCCGCGGCCAAGCGCGCCGCCGAGTGGACCAAAAAGCCCCTCGCCGTCGAACAGGCCTCCGTGCCGACCATCGCCTACAGCGCCCTGCCGACCGATGCCTGGCGAACGGGCATGACGACGTGGGCAGCGATGATGGCCGACGCGAAGCTCTACACAGGCCGCTACAAAGACAAATCCGCCGAGGCCATTCTCGCCGACCTCTGCCAATTCAGCCTCTGTGAACAGGCCGCGAAAGAGCTCCAAGCCAAATAACCCATGAAACACCTCCCACGCATTTTGATTGCCTCGATCCTCCCCGCCGCCATCGTGGCGGTGTGGGTGGTCGCGGCGGATCGTAGCCCGATCATCCCCGCGATGGGCGAGGTGTGGGCGGTGTTGTGCGACCCCTTTGCCGCACCCAAATTCCTCGACACCACCAGTCTCGGCCACGGCGTTGCGATCAGCCTGCTGCGCGTGGCGCTGGGGCTGGGACTGGCGGTGGTGGTGGGAATCCCGCTGGGTGTGGCAATGGGAATTTCGCGCTCTGTGCGCGATGCGCTCTCGCCGATGGTGTCGGTCATGGTCGCGGTCAGCCCCATCGCGTGGCTGCCGATTTCGATCCTGATTTTTGGCCTCACCAGCCCCGCGACGCTCCTCGCCGGACACGACGCCTGGGAATATGACACACTCGACCGACTGCGATTTGCCGTGGTCACCATCATTGCACTGGGGTCGCTCGGACCGATCCTGCTGAACACCTCCGCTGGCGTGCGCCACGTTCGCGAAAGCTGGTGCGAGCAAGTCCGCCTGCTCGGCGGTGGACGATGGGAGGTGTTCCGCCATGCTGTATTGCCCGGCGCAATGGGCTCGATCGTCACGGGCTTGCGCCTGGCGACGGCGATTGCCTGGCGCGTGATTGTCGCGGCCGAAATCTTCCCCGGAACGCAATCCGGCCTGGGCTGCATGATCTCCAGCGCCCACGAGGTCGGCAAATATGAATACGCCTTCGCTGCCATCCTCGCGATCGCCGCGATCGGCCTGGGCCTCGACGCGCTGCTGCGCCTGTGGGAAACCCGCACGAATCACTGGCGGCGAAAGGAGCGCGGATGACCACGCCCCTGCTCCAATTCGACGCGGTTTCCCGCGTGTTCCAAACTCCCGTTCGCGGCGAAGTTCGCGCTCTGAACAACGTCTCGCTGCAATGCCACGAGGGAGAAATCACCTGCATCGTCGGCCCCAGCGGCTGCGGCAAAACCACGCTGCTGCGCCTGGCGGCCGGGCTGGACCAACCCTCCGCCGGCACCATCCAGATCGGTGCAACGCGGACGATGCTCCTGACCCAAGAAGGTGCGCTTTTGCCGTGGCGGCGCGTGATCGAAAATATCGAACTGCCCCTGGCCCTGCGCAAACTCCCCCGCGCCCAGCGTCGCAAACGAGCGATGGAAATCCTCGAAGCCGTCCACCTTCCCGCCGACGTGGCGATGAGTTTTCCCCACGAATTGTCCGGCGGCATGCGCCAGCGCGCGTCGCTCGCGACCGCCCTTGCGGCCGAAGCGACCATGCTCCTGCTCGACGAACCGTTCCAAGGCGTCGACGAATCCACGCGCACCAAGCTCGTCGGCCAAACCCTCGAGCTCTGCAAGCAACAAGGCCGCACAATCCTGCTGGTCACCCACGACATCGAAGAAGCGCTCTCCCTCGCGGATGTGCTGGTCGTGATGCGCCACGGCGGGACCACCACGCGCACCCGCATCGACCTGCCCCACCCGCGCAACCGCCTTGGGCGCGAATTCGAACAGGCCCTGCTGACCGTGCGGGCAGAGCTGGCCAACGCGCCGTCGTAACCCAAAATTCGCCAACCCTTTGACTCTCGCATCGGGTTTGGTATAATACTCGCCCCATTCGCGGGGCTTTGACAACTTGAGCATTGTAAGAAATTCGGAGGCGCCTGGTAACCTGGTGGTGCCCTTGGTCTTCAAAACCAATGAAGGGCGTTTACGCGTCCTTGGTAGGTTCGATTCCTATTCGCCTCCGTGCCGCACTTGCGGCCCTCTTTGCGACCGTCGCCGAATCTCCGGCGGCGGCGCCCTTCGGAAGGACTGTACCATGTCAAATTCATTGCGACTGTTGCCCAGCGTCGATGCCGTACTCGCCGCGCCCGCCTTGGCGGACACCCGCGCCTGTGCTGGCCACGACGACCTGGTCGCGCTGATCCGCGCTGCCATCGACGAGATGCGCGCGAACCTGCTCGACGAATCGTTCACCCCGCCCGGTGTCGATGGCGATGTCGAAGCGGGCCTGCTGGCGTGGGTTGTCGACGCGACGCAAGCAATGTTTGCCCAGCGTGCCGAGCCCAACATCAACCGTGCGATCAACGCCACGGGCATCATCATGCACACCGCCCTCGGCCGCAGCGTTTATGCCCCGGCCGTGGTCGAATCGATCTCCAGCGCGCTCGACGGCTATGTGACCCTCGCGGTCGATTGCGAAACGGGCAAACGCTCCGAGCGCTCCCTCCGCGTGGAAGACCTGCTCTGCGAAATCACCGGCGCCGAAGCCGCCCTCGTCGTCAACAACAACGCCGGCGCGACGATGCTCGCGCTGATGGCACTCGCGGGCGGCGGCGAAGGCATTGTCTCGCGCGGCCAGCTCATCGAGATCGGCGGCAGCTTCCGCCTGCCGGAAGTGATGGAGCTTTCGGGCGTGACGCTCCGCGAAATCGGCGCGACCAATCGCGTCCACCTGCGTGACTACCAAAACGCCATCACCGAAGACACCACCGCGATCATTCGCGCCCACCCGAGCAACTACCGCGTCGTCGGCTTCCACAAGGAAGTCTCCCTCGACGACCTCGTCACCCTCGCCCACGACAACGACCTGCTGGTGCTCGACGATCTCGGCGCGGGCGCACTGGTCGACCTCGCCGACTTCGGCATCCCCCACGAGCCCACCGTGCAACACTCGCTCGCTACCGGCGCGGATGTCGTGATGGTCTCGACGGACAAACTCATCGGCGCTGGCCAAGGCGGGCTGCTTCTCGGCAGCAAAGACGCCATCGCCCGCTGTCGCAAACATCCGCTCTACCGCGTTCTACGCGTGGACAAAACCTGCCTGATGGTCCTCGAGCGCACACTGCACCTGTTCCGCAACCCCGAAGCGCTTGCCAAAACCCACCCGCTGTACCGCATGATTTCGCTGACGATGGCCGAGTTGCGCGAGACCGCCGACGCGTTCAGCAAGCTCGTTGCGCCGCTGCTGGCGGGCTGGACACTCGAAACCGTCGAGAGTGAAAACTTCCTCGGCTCGGGCACGATGCCCATGGAAGCGATGAAAGGCATCGCCGTTGCGGCGACCCCACCGGCGGGCCTCTCGGCCGATGATGTCGCGCGCGGATTGCGCCTCGACAGCGAACACGTCTTCACGCGCCTCCACGACGGCAGCATCTATTTCGAAATGCGCTGCGTCACCGAACCCGACCTGTCCCGCATCGCCGAAGCCCTCGCGCGCGTCCTTTCCGGCGGAGCCCAAGCATGACCGAGTGCGGTTCACCTTGTTCGCCCTGCGGCGACGGCCCGCGCGAAACCGCCCCCACGCCGCTGCGCCACCCGGTGATGCTCGGCACGGCTGGGCACGTCGACCACGGCAAGACCTCGCTGGTGCGCATGATTACCGGCTGCGAAACCGACCGCCTCGCCGAAGAAAAACAGCGCGGGCTGACGATTGAACTCGGCTTTGCGCCGTGCAAATTCGACAACGGCGACATCGTCGGCATCGTTGACGTCCCCGGGCACGTCGGCTTCATCCGCAACATGGTCGCGGGCGCCCAGGGCGTGGACGTGGTGATGCTCGTGATCGCGGCCGACGACGGCATCATGCCCCAGACCTACGAACACCTCGACATCCTTCGGCTGATGGGCACGCGCTTCGGGCTGGTCGTTCTCACGAAGACCGACCTCGTCTCGGACCAGCGCCGCGAAGACGTCGTCGCGGAAGTGCAAAATTTCCTCAAGGGCACGTTCCTCGAAGGCAAGGCCATCTGCCCGATGTCCAACATTTCCGGCGAGGGCTACTGGGAGTTCCGCACCGCGCTCGACGAAGAAGTCCAGCGCGCCAAACCCCGAAACCCCGCCGGCGTGTTCGGCATGTGGGTCGAACGGCGCTTCGGCGTTCACGGATTCGGCACGGTGGTCTCTGGCATTCCGCGCTCGGGACGCCTCGCCCTCGGCGATACTCTGTGGGCGTTCCCCGGCCGCGCCGAAGTGCGCGTGCGCGGGATGGAAGTCTATGGCCGCGATGCGACGGAAGCGTTTTCCGGCCAATGTGTCGCGATGAACCTCTCCGGGTCGGGCCACGACCAGCTCGACAAGGGCACGTTCCTCTCGGCCGTCAAGGTCGAAGCGTCCACCTTTTTCGAAGCCGATCTCGAATTGCTGCCGCGCCTGGCCAGGCCGCTCAAAACGCACACGCAAGTCCAGCTCCACGTCGGCACGACGCACGTCAATGCGCGAGTGGTCTTCCTCGAGGACCCCGCCCCGCTCGCTCAGGGCGCGCGCCAATTCGTCCAGCTTCGCCTCGAAAGCGAACTGCCCGTGATCCCCGGCGAGCGCTACATTCTGCGCGGGCCAGACGGCGGAATGCTGACCACTCTCGGCGGCGGGCGTGTGGTGACGGTCTCCCGGCACAAACAAAAATGCCGCCAGGCGGATCTGCGGGATCGCCTTACGAAACTCGCGGCCGTCCTCGACGAATCGCCGGCCAAGCTCGTGGCGTGCTATCTCCAAACCCACCCTGCGGCAATGACCGCCGGACAAATCCGTTCCGAACTCGCTCTGGCAGAAACCGCCGGCGCAGAAATCTTGGCCGAGCTTCTGGGCCGCGACGAAATCGTGGACGCTGGCGAAGGGCGCGTGGTCCATCGCGACGTTCTCTCCCAATTCGCCCAACAGGCCGCCGACGCGCTGGCGCGCTATCACGAAGACCACCCCGACTCGCCCGGCGCAAGCGAAGCCGAACTCGCCGAAGCCCTCGCCCTCGATGCTGTGCTTTCTCAGCGCGTGATCGCCTGCGCGAAAGAGGCCGGACAGATCGCACTGCGCGGCAATGTTTATCACGCGCCCGGATTTTCCGCCGGGCCAAAACTCAACGAACTCGAATCCGCCGTGGAAGCGATTCTGCGCGAAGCTCCCCTGACACCCCCCCGACCCGACCAAATCGCCGATTCGCTCCGCCGGCCTCAGGTCGCCATCGACCGTGCGCTGGACAACCTCATCCGCATGGCGCTGGCGGTGCGCCTGGACAAAAAAGTCGTCATGCACACCGACGGCGTGGCCCTCGCGATTCCCGTCGTGCTCGACTTGTTCCGAAACGCCTCCCACTTTGAAACCGTAGAATTTCGCACCGCTCTCGGCGTGAGCCGGAAATACGCCGTCCCGCTGCTGGACTATCTCGACCTGCAAAAATGGACCGTTCGCAACGCCAATCTCCGCCGCATCGGCGCCAAAGCCGCCGCGATACTCAACGAGGAATCCTCATGACCGACACCCCCAAACGCTCCTACGATCTGGAAAAACGCAAACGCATCATGCGCCGCTCACTGAAGCTTGGCCACTGCATTTGCGACCCTTCGCGCGGCTGCCCGTGCGACATTTTTCGCAACGACGGGCACTGCCCCTGTGCGGGCGAGCGCCCCGCGCCCAAGGGCGATATTCCGCCGCTGACCACGCTGGTTCACAATGCAGGGTGCGCGAGCAAAATTTCCGCCGCCGATCTCGAAGCAATTCTCCATCGGCTCAAAGAACCCGAGAATCCCAACGTCGTGGTCGGCATGGCCGCGAGCGACGACGCGGGGGTCTACCGTCTCGATGACGGTACGCTGCTCGTCCAAACCGTCGACGTGATGACCCCCTGTGTGGACGACCCGCGGCTATTCGGGCGGATCTGCGCGGCGAACTGCCTCAGCGACATTTATGCCATGGGCGGCACGCCCAAAACCGCCGTCAGCGTGGTGGGCTTTCCGATCGAAACGCTGCCCGGCGACGCGATGTACGAAATGCTCGCGGGCGCGCTCGAAGTCTTCGAAGAGTCAAACGTTGCACTGCTCGGCGGGCACTCGGTCAAGGACGCGGAAATCAAACTCGGCTTTGCGATCACGGGGACCATTGCGCCCGAGGATCTCGCCGAACACAATGCCGCCAAGGCTGGCGACCTGCTGGTGCTGACCAAGCCTCTCGGCACGGGCGTGCTGGGGTTCAGCCATCGCATCGGTCGGGTCGATGACGACGTGTTCGCCGCAGCCGTCGAGACGATGGCCCAGCAGAACAACCTGGCCGCCGAAGCCATGCGCGACGCGGGCGCGGCAGGCTGTACCGACGTGACAGGCTTTGGACTCTTTGGACACCTCGCGTCGATGCTGCGCGCGTCGGGCGCGTCGGCTGAAATCTGGGCAGAGGCCTTGCCCGCACTGCCGATGGCATTGGAAGAATTTGCCGAAGACGTCGTCCCCGGCGGCGTCGAACGGAATATGGAATATGTCGGTGACGACCTCACGGTCGAAGACGGCGTATCCGACGCGCAGAAATATCTCGGCTTCGACGCGCAGACCTCCGGCGGGCTGTTGATCGCGGTCTCGCAGGAACAGTTTCCCGCCCTCGCGGCCGCCCTCGCCGAGCGCAATCAAACCGCCTGGACCATCGGGCGCATCCTCGACGGTGAACACGGCGCGATCCATCTGCGCCAGGCCCGCCCGGCCGACGACGCCGACCCCGTCTCCTCGCCATGCTGCTGCTCGGAAGAACCCGCTCCCGCCACAGGCGATTGCTGCGCCGATGCCCCGGCCGAGCCATCCTGCTGCTCGAGTTCTACCACCTCAGCCAGCCTCGATGCCTTTGCCGCGCTGATGGCCTCTGCCACGGCCGATGGTGCCATTGATGCGAAAACCAAAGAACTCATCACCTTCGCCCTCGTCGTCCAAGGCCGCTGCGCGCCGTGCTTCGCGCACCACTACAAACGCGCAAAAGACCTCGGCCTGACCGATGCCCAGCTTGACGAAGCCGCCTGGCTGGCAACCGCCATCGGCGGGGCCGTGGTCCGCATGTTCTACCTCGAACAAAAACAGGCCCTCGCCAAATCCGCCGCGCCCTCGGGCGGATGTTGCTCCGACAGCGGATGTTGCTAGGCCTTTGCCCCTCCAATAAAAAACGCCCGGCGAGATTCACTCTCGTCGGGCGTTTGTATTACGTCAAATCGATTGGCCGCTTTATTCCAGCTCCAATTCGTTCTCTGTCTCTTCGTTCTCTACCGGCTCCAGCACCAGTTCCCCCTTCTCGTTGAGGGCCGTCGCGGGCTGGTCCCCCCCAGCAGGTTCCTTTTTCTTGGGCGGCTTCTTTGGCCCCTTCTTGGGACCCTTCTTTGGCCCCGCTTTTTTCTTGGGCGGCGCCTTCTTGTCACCGCCAACGGTATTGATCCACAGTTTCCCGCCGAGACGACTATAGGAAAGAGTGTCACCCTTTTTCATCAAGTCGACCCCTTTGATCAGCTGGCCAAAGTCCATCGCGCCCTGGACGGGGAAAACACCAGAGTCCTTCGGGCGAACGTACATCGTCAGCGCAGAGCCCAGGCCCGCAATCTTCACCTTAGAAATCAGCGTCGTCTTCTCGAGAAGCGTGGTCTCTCTACTGCTGAGAATCTCACACGGAACTTTGAAGCTTGCCGGTTTAAACGTCGTCATACGATAGACCACACCAGCGGTGCTGATGGCGCCTGCGTATTCCACATAGATCGTATCACCGGGTTTCAAGCTTTTCGCAAACAGAAGATCCCTTTTGCTGTGCGATTTGCCTTTGGTGGCATACTGGTCGCGGTCCTTGTCGGTCCCCTTCTTGTAATTCGTACGCGGAAGGCGCATCGTCCAGCTCTTGCCGGATTTGATCCCATCGAGCCCGACACGAATCCACAGCGAAGTAACACCATCCCTTTTTGCCGTTTTGAGTCCGCGGAATGAGAAGACTTGTCCCGCGGTGTCTTTGCCCGGAACTTTCATCCTCACCGGAGTCTTCTTGTTGATCTCCTGAAGGATCAATTTTTCGGTCCCGCTTGATCCTTCCTTGGCGCGCGTAAGGAACGGGTTTGCGTATGGCCCGGGTTTTGCCCTGCACGAAAGGTGTAGCTGGTTGATCATCGAAGAGCGAAGTGAATTCTTTCCGCCCAACGAAGAAAATGTGATGTCCAGCAAGGTATAAAGCTTCGTATCCGCAATCAGCTTGATCTGACCCGGAGTCGTCTTGACCGTTTCCAGCTTGCCGGCAAACCTGCCGTCCGTCTGGAGAAGTTGGATGTAGTACTGTCCCTTGTGATACGTCCAGTCCATCAAGCGCATTTTGCCACTGAATGAAACCGGTCGAATGATTACTTTAATGGAGCCACCTTGGCCCCCGCCTGGAGGGCATCAGCCTCCACTTGCAGGACACGAAAAGCCGAGGACGGTCAAGACCATCACTCCGCCCAGCACAACCGACATCAGCCGTCGGCGAGTCGTTTCTTTGGGTGTCTTCATAATTCAATCTCCTTCTTCAAGTTCCCTTGTTCCCTTTGTCCCTTTGTTCCGCTACAACAGACACAGGCGGACCCGTGCCACGCCCGTATAATAGCTATTTGCTAACAGGATTTGTTGCTCTTTTTTCTTTTTTTTGCGAGGCGAAACCCGAACCCTCTCCTAGGCCTCATAAAAAACCGCCAGCGAGAACGCGTCCCTGCTGGCGGATTCGATTCAATGTGTTGTATCTCCTGCATCAAATTCCGCGGAAGAGACTATTTCACTGTAAATGTGTTTTTCTTGTAAGCCACCTTGACGGGGTCGATGACGTAGTCTTTGAGTCGAAGCGAAAAGTCGCCTTTGAGGGTCTTGGGCACACGCCACGTGTGCGAGCAGGTGCCGCCTCAACCATATTCCAGTCGGCCCGTGTGAACGACCTTGCCGGCCTTGTCCAGGACCTCGATCTCCGGCGGCGTCTTTTTGCCGAATTTCGTGAGCGTCACATTGCGCGACCCAGCGTCGTCGGCAAGCGCGACGCTGAAGCGGACCGTGCCGGAGCCCTGGCTAATTGCGAAGGTCGAAATCAACGTCTTGGGCAGCGGAAGAGTGGTCTCTTTGCCTTCAGCCACGCTCAGCGACAATTTGTCCGGCACGGCGCCTTGATAGCCTGCGCCCGATTTGGGGTTCAAGATCAGATTGAACTGGCCAATGTTGTACGCCATTGCGGGGGCAGGGATTTTCGTGCCGGCCTTGCCGGAAATTTCGAAGCGCCCGGCCTCTTTGCTCATCAGCGACAGGTGGGCGATGTCGGCCGAGGAGACAATCGTGCCTTCCTTGCCTTTGAATTCCACCGTCGTGACCGAACTGCTCGCCGCGTCATATTTCAACGTGACCCAGGTTTCGCCCAGCTTGAACAGGCTGTTAAGCGGCACGGGCGTGCGGGTTTTGCGGTCGTACAGCTCGACGAGTTCTTTGTCGGAAATCTTCATGTCGCCATTGGTGTCATACGCCAGCAGCGCGTAGTTCTTGCCAGCCACCGTCGCGACCGCGGCCATGCGCGAAGCGATAATCAGATTCACAACGGGCCGGCCTTTGTACACTTGCACGGTCCCGGCGATCATCTGTTCAACGGTTTTGGTACCGACGCGAACAGAAACCGCCATCGGAGCGATCATGGCCGTGTCAACCTGAATCGTCGTGGTGGCTCCTTTGCGGTCTAGAGTTTTGACGTCCATCTTCACGAACTTCAGCGGGATCGTCACGCCCTTGGCAAAGGCGGGGACAAATCCCGTGACGATCTTCAGCGTCGAGGGAAATTGCGCATCGGCTTTGTCGGCATCAAGCGCAATATAGCTCCGCCCGGACTTGGCCACGATCGCCTTGGACCAGGTCAAGCCCATGGTCTTGCGAGCGGCCGCAAACCCTTGGACGGGCTCGAATGCTAATTTCGGGAAGTGCTTGCCGAATTTCACCGGCCGAAGCTCACTCGCTTCGAGACACGCCCCGACGGCCAAGACCGCCAGCATCCCCAGCGCCCAATGGCATTTGGATGAATTCATCATCGTTCCTTTCTGCAGACTCTCCGCCTGCGACTACAAAGTATAACCACTTCGGCAGCAATTTGTTTCGAGAATTTACGACGACATAAAAAAGCTGGCGCGAATTGAATCGCGCCAGCGGGTTCCATAAAACGGGATCCGTGGGTTATTTCAGCGTGAAGGTTGTCTCTTTCGCGTTCACCTTCAGCGTACCCGTGTCCATTGCCTTGAGTCGGAGCGTGAATGTACCGGTCAGTTCCTTGGGCGCACGCCATGTGCGCGAACTGGAACCGCTTCAGCCATACTCCAGGCTATTGGTGTAGACAACTTTGTTCTCCGAATCCACGACTTCGAACGATAGATTGACATAATCGTTGTTCTTGACAAACTCAACGCCTTGGCCACCGATCGAATCGGTCATTTTCAGACTGATCGTAACCGAGCCCTTGCGAAGCTTCGCCGACAGCGTTGCGGTGATGGATTCGGGCATGGGGAGCATCGTGATTTTGTTGGCAGCAACCGTCATGGGCGTGGCATCATAGCCTTCAACGATCAGCCCGGACTTGTCCACCGTGAGGGTATATTGGCTTATCTTGTATTCGCCAGCAGGCAGGGCCATCGTTCCAGTTTTCTCCGTCACCCAATGTGTGCCAAGAGTCTTGGACGCAAGAATGTAGCTATACTTCAACAATTTCGACGTAACCTTGCCTTGCTCTCCTTCGTATGCCTTGGCGGTCACGATATTGGTTTTCGCATCAAAGTTCACGCGGAACAGTTTCCCGGCAATGTTGGCAGGCCTGTTGGGCACAATCTCAACGCTGGTTTTGCCTACACTTGCTTTCATGCTCTCATGCCGAGACAGCTTGAAATTGCAGTTCGCATCCACAAAGTGTACCGTCCCGGCCTGGTCACCAAATTGAACCTTGGCCTCCATGCTCACGCACCGGGCGATGTCGAGGTCCGGAGTTTCGCCCTTGGAGAGATAACAGTTCACCACATAGGCCACGGGAACCGCCTTGCCCTGAATCGTTTCGGAAACCATTTTCGATCCAGAGCCTTTCTTGTATGTGAAGGTCTTGCCACGAGAAACATACGACCTGTCCGTAAAGGTCACCGGAATGGAAACGGTTTTGTCTCCCACTGTGATTTTCGTCACACTGGGGATCTCGGCATCGGCGGTGGCGGCATCGAGGGCGACTTTTATCTTGCTCTTGCCGAGGGTGCCGACCATCGCCTTGGACCAAGTCAGGCCGGCGTCTTTGGGGGCGGGGGAGAGATTGACATATCTCGAATAGTTGCCGACGGCTTCGGTGCCCTTGTCCACAGGCTTGAGTTCGCCTGCCAACAATGGCCCCGCCGCAAACAGCGCAACGAGACATGCCAGCCCAACCCTCCTTGAGAGTTGTCTAGTCATCTGCATGCTCCTTTCTGGAAGCAATAGGTGTACGGATTCGATCCGTTTTATGGTATGCCAAAACGCTCCTCACAACAGGAGCCCGAAGCAACAGTGTACACCAGGCAAACCCCGACCGCAAAGCATATACAAATATAATGCCGGGCGCGGCATCTGGATTCTCTCCTTTTTCTGCCCAGGCAAAAAAAAGCTGGCGCGAATTGAATCGCGCCAGCGGGTTCCATAAAACGGGATCCGTGGGTTATTTCAGCGTGAAGGTTATCTCTTTCGCGTTTACCTTCATCGCACCCGTGTCCATTGCCTTGAGTCGGAGCGTGAATGTACCGGTCTGTCCTTCGGGCGCACGCCATGTGCGCGAGCAGGTGCCGCCTCAGCCATACTCCAGAGTGTTGGTGTAGACCACTTTGTTCTCCGAATCCACGATTTCAAACGTCGGCCTGTAAGAGGCATTGTCCTTCACAAGCTGAATGCCCCGGCCACCGATGGAGATCGTCATATTCAGGCCGATCCTGACCCTGCTCTTGTAGCGGCTCGCCGACAACGTTGCGGTGAGGGTTTCGGGTACGGGAAGCGTCGTGGTTTTATCGGCAACAACCGTCACGGACTTGGCTCCATAGCCTACAATCGCCAGTTCCGATTTCTCCGGCGTGACGCGGTAGCGGTTGATCTTGTATTCGCCAGCAGGCAGGGTCATCGTTCCTGTTTCATTCGTCACCAGATGCGTGCCGAGAGTCTTGGACGCGAGAACGTAGCTGTACGCCGACAAGTTCGACGCAACTTTGCCTTGCTCTCCTTCATAGGCCTTAACGGTCGCGACATTGGTTTTCTCGTTAAACTTCACATGGTACAGTGTCCCGCCAATGTTCGCAGGAGCATTGGGCACGATCTGCACGGTGGTTTTGCCCACGCTCGCATCGAGACTCTCGTGCCTGGACAGCTTGAAGTTGCCATCGGTGTCCAGGAAATGTATTGTTCCGGCCTCGTCGCCAAATTGAACCTTGGTCTCCATGCGCACTCTCCGGGCGATCTCCACCCTCGGAGCCTTGCCTGCAAGAAGATAGCAGCTCACGATATAGGACATGGGAACCGCCTTGCCCTGGATCGTTTCGGTGACAATTGCCGATCCATACCCATACTGGTAAGAGCCGGCCTTGCCGCGGGAGGTGTAGGTTACCACCTTAAAGGCCAGCGGAATGGGTGTCGTTTTGTCGCCCACTGTGATTTTCACCACGCTGGGGATCTTCGCATCGGCAGTGGCAGCATCGAGAGCGACTTTCGTCTTACTGCTCTTGCTTAGAGTGCCAATCATCGCCTTGGCCCAAGTCAGGCCTGCGTCTTTGGGGGCGGGTTTGAGGGGGGCGATTCTCGGATAGACGTTACTGGCTTCGATGCCCCTGTTTACAGGCTTGAGTTCGCCTGCCAACAGTGGCTCCACCGCAAATAACGCAACGAGACATGCCAGCCCAACCCTCCCTGAGAGTTGTCTAATCATCTGGTTGCTCCTTTCTGGAAGCAATAAGTGTACGAATTCGATCCGTTTTATGGTGATGTCAACGCTCTCGCCGCCGATCTGTCCCGGCCGAAATTCTCGGCCATGGGCACACACCAACCGCGAGTCGCCTACTAAGTGTAACGCCTTGGAGCCACTTTCGGCCTCTCTTTTTCGCAATTTTTGTTTTCCCGCCCCGCCTCTCTGCATAAAAAAACCGGCCAAGGCAAACTGCCTCAGCCGGTGATACGATCTTAATGGGACGTCCCTATTTGAGGGTAAACGTCTTTTTGGGGTAGAGAATCTTCACCGTCTTGGACTCGAAGTCCTTCAAGCGAATCGTAAAGGTACCGGTCAATTCGTTGGGCACACGCCACGTGTGCGAGCAAGTGCCGCCTCAGCCATACTCAAACTTGTTGGAGTAGATTACTTTATTTCCAGAATCCACCACCTCAAAGGCGGGCGGGCATTTCTTGCCGTTTTTCGTCAGTCGAAGACTGCGGCCACCCAAGCTATCGCTCATTTTGATCTTGAATCGCACGCTGCCCTTTGCCAGAGAGATCTGGAAAAGTGCCGTGAAGGTGCTCGGTGTTGGCAGAGTCGTCGTTGCGCCAGCGGGAACCTTGATCTTTTTGCTGGTGGCGCCGGAATACCCCATGCCCTTGTCATTCAGGATCAGGCCATAGACTTGGACCTGATACTCTCCCGCCGGAACGGTCAGCGGCGTGTCGGCCTTGCCAGAGAGAACCAGCGTCCCCACGGCCTTGGACTGCAGGCGATATTGAAATGCGGGAAGGGGCGATTTGACGATGCCCGTTTTGCCCTTGTAGGCCTCGATGGACACGTCATTGGTCTTGGCGGTATAGAGAGTCTTGTAGAACGAATTCCCAATTTGCGAAAGGCCGCGAGGAGAGAGCGGGATCTTGGCCGTCCCCTTGATCAACACCACCCGATCGGTACCGGAGAGCTTCAGGTCTCCGTTGGAATCATACACGTGAATCGTGCAAGCCTCGCCCTTGACGAGAACCTTGCCTTGCAGCGTGGTTAGAGTCCCCAGCCAGAGGCTCGGCTTCTGGGTTCCGCGTTCCGAATAATTCACGAAAAGGGTCGTCGTGATAGACTCCCCGTCGATCGTTTGCGGCACAGCAATGCGGGCCGACCCTTGCCATAGAGAGGTCGCCGTTTTTTTGCCGCGAGAGGTGCGTAGTTTTTTTCCCTTGAGCGTCAGCGGCACGGACATTGCTTTGGCGAAATCAGGCTTGCCAATCGCAACTTTCAGCAACGTCGGCCGCGGCGCGTCGGCCGTCGCAGCATCGGTGGCAACATACAAATTGTCGATCTTGGACACCTGCGCCTTGGCCCACGTCAGGCCGGAACCTTCAGGCGCGGGTTTCGTCGGGATGCTTCGCATTCGCGGCGGAACGGGCGTCGTTTTGCCTGGAGGGACGGGCTTGAGTACCCCCGCCAAAGCAGGGCCCGCCAACAGCATCGCGGCGAGTCCAACCAGCCTCACTCGTGTTGTGAGTTGTCCGATCATGTGTCTGTTCCTTTCTGGAAACAGTGTGTTCTAACCGTTGCGCGTTCCCGCGCATTACAGTTTGACGGGCTGTCCCGTTTCAATGGATTTTACTTCCGCTTCGACAATGCGGACGGTGTTGGCCGCATCTTCCATCGTGACCTGCGTGGGCTGGGTGCCTGCTTCGAGGCACTTGACGAAGTATTCGATTTCGAGGTCATAGCCCATTGCGCTGTCGAGTTCGATCCCGACGGGGTCTTTGCCTTTTTCGATCAGGGTGAGAACCTTCTCGGCCGCGAGGTCGAACACGGCTGTCGCGTTCTCGAAGTTCACCTGGTATTGCATCTGGAAGCCAAAGCCGTCGGCCATCGCCCACGAGCCCTCAGCCACAATCAGCGCACCGTTGTCACAGGTGTACCGCGTGACGACGTGGTCAATCCCGTTGGTGACCGACGAGCTGCCAAAGCTGGTCACTTCGCTCGGCATGCCGAAGCAGTATTGAACGAAGTCGGTGTCGTGGATGTGCAGGTCGAGAATCGCCCCGCCAGACGCTTCCGCGTTGGCATAGAATCCGCCCGGCGGCAGCGATGCGATGCGGCGGAACGTCGCCGAGATCACCTTGCCATAGCGGCCTTCGTCGACGGCAGTTTTCAGCCAGTCCCAGCCCGGCCAGAATCGCATGCACATTGCCGGCATGGTAATCAGCTCGGGCTTTGCGTTGGCCGCGTCGAGAATCGTCTGGCAATCGGCGGCTGTACGCGCCATCGGTTTTTCCAGCAGCACATGCTTGCCCGCCGCCAGAGCAGCAAGGGCATATTCGGTGTGCAGCGGCGTGGGCAGGCAGATGTCCACCACTTCGACGTTGGGGTCGTTAATCAGCTCGCTCGCTTCGGAATAGCGCGCGACGCCCTCACCGAGCGATGCGACGCCAGCAGCGGCCTGGCCTTCGATGTTGCCACTCGCGGTCGCCTCGCCCGACAGCAATGCCGGGCTCTTGTCGGCAATCGCGACGACTTCGGCGCCGGCGGTTTTCTGGTACGCGTCGAGGTGCGTCGTGCCCATCATGCCCAATCCGATAATTCCAATCTTTGCCATCTCTTGACTCCTTCTATTTCGTTTGTTTTGTAAGTTCGATTTTCTTCATTCCAGGTGGCCGAGTCCTACTTCTCCAGCATCTCGAAACCCATGATCGTCGAGGCCGTCGCGCGATTGGCATAGCGCCAAGCGACCTTTTTCTCTTTCGTCACTTCGACAATCGCCGAGCCCTTGCCCTGCCTATCATAGGCGCGATACATGCCGACGATGACGTTGCCGTTTTTGCGAACGCGCACGCCCGTCATATAGCCCGTAATCACGCCAGCGGGAAATTCCGACTTCTTCATCGACCAGACGACCTTGCTGGATTTGTCATATTCGTAGAGACCGCCGAGGCAGCCCAGGACGATGTTGCCATTGGGGCGCTCGGCAACGCCAAAGACCCCTTCCTTGTTTTTGATCGTCCGCAGCAGCTTGCCGTCAAAGGTATATTCACGAGCCTGTTTGGCATCCTTGAATGCCACCCAAATCGTTTTGCGCGGCGTGGCGATCAGGTGGCGCATGTGGCCATGGTTGCCCTTGGGGTTGGGAATGGTCATGAACGACGATTCCACCTTGCCGGCGGTGTCGAGAAAGACGATCTTGCCGGTGAGATTTTCCGCGACGATCGTCCGGCCATCCGCCAAACGCTCGCACCCAAAGCTCACGCCGCCCTTGGCCGGGCGCGGGCCATACACGAAGACCTGCTTGCCCGCTGGTGTGACTTCGATCACGTCCGGGTCGGTGTAGAGCATGTTGCCGTTGGGCAACAGCCTCAGGTCGGTCAGGTTGCCGGTGCCCGCATATTTCCGCAGGAACAGGCCCGAGCGATCAAGGATGCCGATCGTGCCGCTGCCGAGAAATGCGATGTCGCAGCCGGGGTCGCCAATCATGCCGAATTCCGTGCCGTCAATTGGTGCCTGCTTGCCGGCGAATGCGTCGGAGTGAGGCTTCGACGTATCCAGGCCGTCGAGGATAATCACCGTATGAAGCGAGCCATTGAAGCTCGGGGTGTTCCAGGTCCACACCAGCTTGCCGGCCTTGTCAAACTCGAGAAGCTGCGGGCCTTTTTTACTGTCCTCTTTCTTGTGGCCAAGCCAGCTTGCGACGACGGTGTTGCCATTGTCGAGGCGCTGCCAGTCGGCATAAAAGTGGGTGTCTTGGCCGGCGGGCAATTTGGGCTTATACCCCAAACGCGTAACAATTTTTCCTTGGGCCTCGACCTTGGCCTTGGGTTTGGGTTTGCCCTTGGGCTTGCCCTTGGTCTTGGGTTTGGGTTCATGCTTGATCTCGACAAACTCCGGCCGAAAGCCGACCGTCGAGGCCCAGTTGCCGTTGGGCATCTCGAGGACCTTGAACAGGTGCGCCTTCTTGTCGGCTTTGTTCGGCCAATTCCATTCGCGCAGCACCACGCCGTTGAGCGTCATTTCTTTGACGGCGTAGTACCCGCCCACCAACAGTGTGCCGCGACGCGTGGGGCGCACGAGGCGCAGGTCGTTCTTGCCGATGCAGAAGGTCTTGGTGACCTTGCCGGCGGTGTCGACGAAATACCCGTTCCCGCTGCCGCTTTCGATCAGCATGGTTCGGCCATCGACAAAACGATAGGCCGAGAAAATCCGCTTCGCGCCGGGGACGGTCACTTCGCGAGTCATCGTGCCATCGGCGATTTTGTATTCGCGGAAGCCTGTCAGTGTGGTGTGAAGAACCTTGCCGTCGCCAATCAGCTGGAGATCGCGAGCAAGGCGCGGCACGGGCTTGGCCCAGCGCTTGCCGGTTTTTTCGTTGACGTAAATGATCTGATGGCCCGACTCGTCCGAGGCGATAAATTCGTGCTGGATTGCGGCCGAGGCAAGCTGGCTCAGCACCAGTACAAGAAAAAGTCCAAATCGCATGGTTTGTCTCCTGTGAGAAAATGTAGAGTGTCCCTGTAAAACGGGATTTCTCTGATTCTATTGCGGCCAAGCATTGTGCGGGGAATCCACGACTTTTGCAAGCACTTTCCCTCCCGCGGCGGCGGGTGAGTTGAGATTCTGTTCATTTTTCGGTACAATTCGCTCGCACCACCAACCCCTGGAGACACCATGGCCCACGCCAACACCGTTCAATGCCCACAATGCACCCTCGCCTGCAGCGACGAGGCGGCCTATTGTGAACATTGCGGCGCGAAGCTAGGCCACCACAAGCCCGTGCCATGGTACCACCTCCACCGGCGGATGTACGACTGGGTCCTCGCGTGGGCCTATCGCCCGACGGCGGCGATCGCGCTATTCGTGATGAGCTTTGCCGAAAGCAGCTTTTTCCCCGTCCCGCCCGATGTGCTACTGATGCCCCTGGTGCTTGGCCGGCGTGATAAATGGCTCCGGTATGCGACGATTTGTAGCTCGGCGAGCGTCCTCGGCGGCATCGCGGGCTACTGCATCGGCATGTTTGCGTGGGATGCGATCGGACCATGGGCCATGACCCACCTTTCCGCCTGCGGCTTTACGCAGGAGCGTTTCGATTCGGTCCAGGCCGCCTACCAGCAGTGGGATTTCTGGCTGGTGTTCACCGCCGGCTTTACGCCACTACCGTTCAAACTCATCACCATCACCGCCGGGGTCTTCAAAATCAACTTCGCGGTCTTCGTGGTCGCCGCAACCGTCTCCCGCAGCGCGCGATTCTTCCTAGTCTCATTCCTGATGCACAAATTCGGGCCGAAAATCACGCCTTTCGTCGACAAATATTTCAACTTGCTGGCACTGGCATTTACGGTGCTCCTCGTCGGCGGCTTCATGGCCGCGCGCTATCTCGGCTAACCCGACCCCCTACAAATTTGTTCCGACGAGGCCTGGAGCCTACAAATTTGAATGTTGCAACGACTCGTTTTCGTAATTCTCCGCGCAATTGGTTCCGGTTTTTGGCCTTTTTGTGCCCATTCGTGGTTTGGCACGGCGATTGCAAAAGGGAATACTGACCGCATTGGACCAAACGCGCAGCCGCCCCTTTTCCAGGAGACCTCACCATGAAGACGTTCCGTTCCGCCCCGCGACGAATTGCCGCAATACTGATTTTGCTCTTGGCCACCGCGCCGGCCGTGCTGGCTGACGACTGGCTCGCTGAGGGACAGAAATTGTCCTCCGCCAACTCCACCGCCGCAGGCTCCTCCGCCCCGCTCGCGAAACCCTTGCCGATTTCCTTCAGCGTCGAATACACGCTCGTAAGCGATTACATCTGGCGCGGGATCAACCTGTCCCAGTCGCCCTCGGGCGCACGCAAAGGTGTCAACCACCAGCTCAACATCGGCGCGGAACTCGACCTCGGCCAGGCCGGCCGGCTCGGCGGTAGCGTCTGGCTGGAATGGTTCAGCGCCCAGGACCAGCTTACCCCTGCGGGCGGCACGAACCTGCAGGAAGTCGACTTCACCGCCTACTACGGCTACACGTTCGAGTCCATCGGCCTCGACGTCGAGCTCGGGTTTATCTACTACGCCTTCCCGGCCGTCGGGTCCGGCGACGATGGCGACCAGGACCTCTACCTCTGCCTGAGCTATGACGACAGCCGCCTGTGGCGCGCGCTTGGGTTCGACTGCACCGAGCCCGTGCTGAATCCGTCGCTGACGGCGTATGTCAACCTCGACGCGGCCAAGGGATCGAGCTTCTACGAGTTCAGCCTCAGCCACGACTTTGCCTGCGGCGACGTGACGATCACCCCCAGCTGGGCGATGGCCTGGGACCACAATTCGATGGGGACCTACACCGGCAACGGCTCGGCGAACAGCTCGCAAATGGACTACATGAACTGGGGCCTGAGCGCAACGATCGACCTCAAGTCCGCGCTGAAGATCCCCGACAATGTCTGCGGCGAATGCACGGTCACGGGGTTCATGAACTATTCCCAGTCCCTCAACGACACCATGCTCAACGACTACTTCTACGGCGGTGTCTCCGTGGGCATGAGCTGGTAGTTTCAGACAGCGCCCGCCTCGCCACCTCCCACACAACCCCACTCCCGTCAACTCGGCGGGAGTTTTTTATGCGCAGTGAATGCGGATGCGGGCGCGTTATTTCTTCGCGGTCCACTTGTTGAGGAGTTCGGGATTGTCGACCCACATCACAAAGAATGGCTGTTTCGCGCCGCGGGCCTTCATGTAGACCAAAAACGGCTTGTCGAAAATATAATATACCGGCCTGGGCGTCGGCCCGTGCCCATTTGCGCTCGCCACCACAGTGAACGACTCGGAATAGACCTCCGCGCCGGAGCGGTCCAGCCGGAAAAAAATATCCTGCTGGGCTAGTTGAATTTCCGCTTCTGGCATGGCCGGAGCATTCTCAATTCCTCGACCCTCCAATTCTGTAAACCGGCGCATCACGCGCCACGCCGTCACCGGCACGCGCAGCGCGTCTGCATCCTTCAGTCCGGGCCGCTTTGTCTTGTCTTTGCTGGCCGCAAGGGCAATCTTTTTCTCGACGGTCGCGACCGTTTCTGCCAACGTGGTCCCCGGCGGCGTCAGCGCGACGACGACTTGCAACTCGGAACCCCGGTCCAAATCAATCGCGCACTCCTTCGGCTGGAGCGATTTTTCATCCGGCTCCATATAGAGCACGGCTGGCTGGTCGCGCAGAAATAGTGAATCGGATCCGTGCGCAATTCCAAACGAATCCACATCGCTCCCCTTGCCCTGCGAGGGTGTAAACACAAGCGGCGTTTTCGCCTTCTCATACGGAATGGCGAATTTTATTTTTGCTTCAAGATAGGCATACGCCACCACACTGTCAGGCGAAAGACCGTCAAAGCGTGGCGGAGTTTTTTGAGGAAACTTCTCCTTGAGGCCCTTGCGAATTTCCGCTCCGATGCCTTTGTTCACCCAACCTGCAGCCGTGTACAAATTCTCTGGGGGAATCTCCTTGCGAGCATCCGTCGCGGCATTGAGTCGCGTTGCCATTGCGGGCGCACCGACAAGCTTCGGCGGGCCTTGGGTCAACTCGTCGGCCAGGGATTTCCAACACGCCACAAACGACGAACACCAAACCGTATTGCTCCCTTTGGGGAGCGGCGCCTCCAGCGTCGCCACGACGACGGTGGACTTGAGATCGCTAACATTGCCCTCGAAGACGGGCTTGGGACGCTCCGACTCCTCGGGAGTGTTGCTATCGCCCGAAAAAGTAATCGTCCACTTTCCATAATCCTCCTCTAAGGGAAAAAGCGGCCCTCCTTTCTGCTGGTATACGGCCACGGCCTTGGAAACCTCGGCCTTCTCTTCGGGGCTCATCTCGGGCTGTTCCTCGGTGGTCGGCGGATGTATTGTCGCCGGGTCATTGGGAATGTCGCGCATGGAATACCTTACCATGCCGAAAAACCCCCCCACCGCAATGATGATATAAATCACAATCCGAATCAGCCGTGCATCTCTGTCTTTCATCCTGAACGCCCTTTCGTTGCGCGCCGCAAGCGCCATTTCCCCGCAGCACAAGAGATAAAATTTTACAGCCAATCCAATCTTATCTCCCTGCGGACTGGCAGGCAACGTTAAATTTAACGCAATTTAACTTTCATTTACAGTTTTTGCGTGGTGACGATTCGTTCGATGTCGTTGTGGTCGCGGAGGAAAATGGGTTCGGCAAATTGGCCGGTCGCAAGAAGCAAGTCGCGGATGTCGTCGGCCTGGCCGAGGCCGAATTCCATCGCGAACAGTCCGCCGGGGCGAAGGTGCTGGGGGGCCTGGGCGACCATCGTGCGAATCAGGTCCAGCCCATCATCGCCGGCAAACAACGCCATCGCCGGTTCACGATCCACGCCCCAGCCGAGGTCGTCGCCCGCGCCAACGTACGGCGGATTGGACACGATCACATCGAACAGCCCGCCTGCGGCGTCGGGCGAAAGGTCGAGCAGGTTGGCCTCGCGCGCAGAAACGGTTTCGCCGAGATCGAGCGCGTCAAAATTCCGCTGTGCGACTTCGAGCGCTTCGGCCGAGAGGTCTGTCGCGAGGACCGTTGCGTCGGGCACGTTTTTGGCGATGGCGGCCGCGATGCAACCGCTGCCCGTGCAGACATCCCACACGCGTCCTCCCACGGCTGCGCGCTCGCGCGGGGTCCACGGGGCATCTCCCGGCGCAGGGGCTCCGGCTTCGGGCGATTCGGGTTGCGGCGCAGGCTCGAGTGCGGGCTCGAGCGCGTCAAAGTCCGACTTCTGCGTATAGCCGCCGACCGTGCCGGCTTCGCTTCGCAGAAAATCAATCGCCTGGTCGACGAGGAGTTCCGTTTCGGGCCGAGGAATCAACACGGCCGGGGACACCTCGAACACGAGCGAATAAAATTCCCGTCGGCCTACAAGATAGGCCACCGGCTCTCCGGCCGCCGCCTGACGAACCCACTCTCGAAACTGCCCCAGCGCTGCGGCCTCGGGCTCCTCGCCGAACCGGGTATACAGCCCCAGCCGCTCACAGCCGAGCGCCTCGGCCAATAACATCTCCGCACACAGTCGCGGCGCGTCGAGGCCCTTGCTGGTAAAATGCTCCTGCGTCCAGGAAAGAAGCTTTCCCACCGTCCATGGTTCTTGATTCGTCATGCCCACAGCATCCACATCCCGCCGCCATGAGGCAACCTTTTTTTCAGATTTCGTGGTTTTTACCGCCCTCGAAGCCCTATTCTTACCTCGTAGGGACGCCATTTGTCGAGAGAGATAGGCAGCATACCAAGAGGTCCCCTTACGCGGATGTAGGGTCTGCGTCGCGGGACTGCTCAACGCTCGAAGGAGGCTCCGATGCGCTCAATGGGTAGGGACTCGAAACGGATGATGGTGTGTATGATTGTGGCGCTGCTGCTCTTCGGCGGCACGGCATTGGTCGACGCGGCCGTGAGCAAGGGAGGGTTCGTGACCCCCATGACCGACCCGCTCACATGGACCGACGCGACCAGCCCATACGTCGGCGACACCAACGATGGCTGGCTCCAGATCGATGGCGGCACGGTGGTCCTTTCCAGCGCGCCCATCGTGGGCTACGAAGGTGGCACGGGAGATGTGACGATTTCCGGGGCCGGCTCGGCGTGGAAATGCGACAACAATCTCACCATCGGCTACCTCGGCTCGGGAGGAATTGTTGTCTCCGCCGGAGCGGTTCCCACCAGCGTAGGGCTCACACTGGGAACCAGCGGCACGGGCATACTGACCATCTCTGGCGCGGGCAGTTCCTGGACGACGAATCATCTTTCCGTCGACGGGACGTTCAGCGCCATCACCCTTGAAACCGGGGGGCTCCTCAACGTGGAAACTTCCGCATTGATCTCCGCCGGTGTCATTCAGCTTCGCACGGGCGGCATGTTGGGAGTTGCAGGCAATGCCAGCGACCTGACCGGGTTTTTGGATTTAATTTCCGGCACAGACAACATCCAATATTGGACCGGCACCGCCTGGGCCGACATCACTGGCGCGACGCCCGGCGAGGACTATACGATTACCTACCATGCCACCGGGGACTTTGCAGGGCAAACCATCCTCGCCGTTCCCGAACCCGCAGCGCTCAGCATGTTGGCACTCGGCGGCATGTTAATGCTCCGCCGGCGACGAATCCGGGTGCAATAATCTTTATACAGCCAAGTTAACCTGTGCGTGTGGCGGATGCGACTCCGCCCGCTTTCCCTACCCTATCGAATCGAGATCCCATGCCACGCATTCTCTCTGCCCCACTTTTGATTGTCTCCCTCCTCGCCGCGCCTCTGCTGGCGACGGACTATTACGTTAATCCCCGCACCGGCAAAGACACCAACGCGGGCACAAGCGCGACGTCCGCCTTCAAAACTCTCGCGCGAGTGTCCACGCTCAAGCTCGCCCCCGGCGACCAGATTCTTCTCGCGGGAAGACAAACCCATACCGGCACGCTCAAGCTCACCGCCGCGGCCGGCACGAAAATCAAGCCGATCACGATCCGTTCTTACGTCCTGAAAATGGCCCAGCCCGCGAAAATAAAACCGCGCGCCACCATCGACGGCAAAGGCCAGACGGCCGCCGTACACCTGATCAATTGTAGCGACGTGACGGTCCAAGACCTCACCCTCACGGCCGACGGCGGCGGCTTCCCCGACAAGGCCAACACCCGCCTGCGCGCGGGCGTACTTGTCGAGGCCAAGACCAAAGGCAAATACCACGACATTCACCTCAATAACCTCTCCATCCACGACGTCTATTACAACGACAAGGGCTTCGAGCGCGAAAAACGCGGCGACAGCAAGAAGGAAAACGCCACCTTCGGCTATGGCATTCGCGTCCTGGTGAGCTCTACCGTCGCGACGTTGTCGAACGTAAGCGTCACCAATTGCCGGGTCGAAAACGTCGGCCACACCGGCATCAAGTTCTCCTGCGGCGGCGGCAAACGGCCGATGGGGCTCACCGACTTCGCCGTCACGGGCAACACGCTCCGCAAGACCGGCGGGCCGGGCATGCAGGTCTCCGGCGGCAAGAATGGCGTGTTCCGCAATAACGACTCCGACCAAAGCGGCAACTACAGCGACAAGCGCAAATGGGGCCGCGGCAGCGGGCTGTGGACGTGGGGCAGCGAGGACATCCTCATCGAATACAACCGGCTCACCAACGCCGAGGGGACAGGCGATTCGGCCGGGTGTCATATCGACTTCAACTGCAAAAACGTCATCGTGCAGTACAATTTTTCCGCAAACAACGCGGGCGGGTTCTGCGAAATTCTCGGCAACAACCACAACTGCACCTACCGCTACAACGTTTCCGTCAACGATGGCTGGCGCGTCAAGGGCAAAGACGGCGCGTTCATGGACGGCAAGGTGTTCTGGCTGAGCGGCTATTGTGGCCGGGGCCAAAAACGCAACGGGCCCTACAACTCCTACTTCTACAACAATACGATCTACGTCAAAAAGGGCCTCGTCGCGAAAATCGCCGCCGACCACCAGGCCGCGGGCGTGCTGATCATGAATAACATTTTCCATTTTGTCGGCACCAGCAAGGGCGTCAAGGGCGACCAGCACCGGCCCGAACAGGCCAGCGTGAACAAGCCCTCCAACGTCCTCTTCAAGAACAACCTCTATCTGCGCGCGAGCAACTGGCCGAGCGAAGTGCGCATCCAGGACACGAAAAAACTCCTCGGCGCTGCGAAATTCGCCAAGCCTGGCGGCATGGCGATCAAGGACTACATCCCGCGCAATCGCGCACTCGTCAAAGACAAAGGGCTGGCGATCCCGATGCTCCCCGGCGACAAAGTCGGCCTCGTCGGCGGCCTGAAGGTCAAAACAGATATCCTCGGCACTCCCATCACCGGCCAACCCGACCTCGGCGCAATCGAAGTGAAATAAAACCCTCGGCCCTACATTTTTCCGCGGAAATGGCGGATCAGGGTGAGCTGGCTGTGAACGCTGAAGTGGCGATAGATATCGCGAATGTAGCCCTTGACGGTGTGCGGGCTGAGGCTGTAGCACTCGGCGATTTCCTTACACAGATACCCCTCCAGCAGTAGCGTGAGTACCGACCGCAATCGCGGCGACAACGCCATGGCATCAACGGAAAGCATTTCGCCAGACTCCACCGAACAAAGCCGCCACGCACTACCCAGCGCAAACGCAACCATATCGCGATGCCTGGCCGAAAAGCCCTCCCGCTCCACTTTGCGAAGAAACGCCATCCCCGAAAACCCGCCCTTGCTCGGAAGCAACGAATAGAGCAAGTCATCAATCCCCTCACGCAAACGATAGGCCTTGGTGTTTTCGCTGGCATACCACACCTCATCAGACACCACATCCCGGCGGCGCACCGTGAAAGGCTTGCCCTTGCCGAGCAAAGCGACGAACTCCCTGTTGAGCGGCGAAGGGTTGGCCTGGTCCGACATGGAATTGAGCATCACCATCGCTTGGCGGTCAGAGATCCCGCCATAGAGCAGGCCCGCGTTGATCGGAATCTTCCGCTCCTGGTCCACCACCCCAAACGTCCATATCCAGCCATCGGCCTCGATTTGCTCAGCCAGCCCGGCGCACAGCTGCCGTCGGCGAAACTCCAGCGATGCCTCCGAGCCTGCAAGTTCACCCAACAACGACGCCATGGCCGCCAGCACGGCTGGGGAAAGAGATTTGGATGGCGTTTGTGAAAAATCGGGCATGTGTATTTCCTTTGAGAGTGAGGCCTTACACCAGTATACCCCAAACCCCACCAAAGTGGGGTATAAACTTTTTCTAATAAACACTACCTTCTGCCTGTTCAGCCAGCCCCCTGGCTCGAACACCGACGAAACTACATCACAGTGGGAGACTGTGAGAGCGCATCCCGCGGAATTCCGCAGGCTGCGCTTTTTTGTGCCCTGCGCGGCGGATCGCGGTCTCGGGTTTGCAAATTTGCGCGGGGCGTGTATGATAGGGCCGTGGAACCAGTTTATTTCATTTTGGGCTGCACGGGATGCGGCAAGGGCGCGCTCGGCCGAGAGATCGCGCGACAGACATCCGGGTCGATCCTCAGCGTCGATTCGATGAAGGTCTATCGTCGCATGAACATCGGCACGAACAAGCCCTCGGCCGAAATCCGCGCGGCCATTCCCCACTACGGCCTCGACCTCGTCGAGCCGTGGGAGACCTATTCCGTCGCCGACTATGTCAAGCACGCGCACTCCGCCATCGCCGACATTCGCGCCGCGGGGAGCGTTCCGCTTCTCGTGGGCGGCACGAGCCTCTACATCAAGGCGCTCTACGATGGCCTGTTCGAAGGCCCGGGCAGTGACGAGGCCCTTCGCGCCGAGCTTGCTGCGCGCATCGCGACCGAGGGCGCCGAAATCGTCCACGCCGAACTCGCCGCCGTCGACCCCGCCTCGGCCGAGCGAATCCACCCCAACGACGAGCGCCGCATCATCCGCGCGCTGGAAGTCTACCGCCTCGCGGGCAAACCGCTGAGCGAACTCCAGACCCAGTGGGAAGCCAACCGGCCAAAGCTCAACGCCGTCCGCATCGGTATCCGCCGCGAACGCGAATTGCAAAACCGCAAGACCAACGCCCGCGTCAAAGCGATGCTCGAAGCCGGCCTCGTCGACGAGGTCCGCGCGCTCTATGACGACCCGCAAGGCCTGAGCGAAACCGCGCGACTGGCCGTGGGCTATGCCGAGCTGTTCCCGTATTTCGAGGGCAAGACCACGCTCGACAAGGCCATCGAACGCATCAAAATCAACACGCGCCAACTCGCGAAAAAACAGCGCACCTGGCATCGTCGCTGGGCAGATGTCCAATGGTTCGACGTCGCCGAAGACGACACCGCCGAGTCTGTTGCCGCGCGCGTGCTCGCGAAAGTCGAGGTCCGCTGATGGCCAAGCGCAAGAACAAATCCAAGGGCAAGGCCAAGCGCCGCGTGAAGCACTGGACCAGTAAATATAACGAGTCGCGCGACCTCGACCAGCACAATGTGCCGCAGACCTATAGCCAGACCGGCGTGAAGCTGCGCGAAGACAGCGCGGCCGACGCGGCCTATGACCCGGAGGATTGTTTTCGCGGGATGGTCGCGGGCGTGTTCCGTCGCGGCGTGTTTGTCCGGCCGGATGGCAGCGACGAAATGCGCTTCTGCGGCATCGCCAAAACGTTCCGCCCGCCCGAAGAATTTGGCCACACGTCCGCGATTGCCGTGGGCGACTTCGTCATCGTCGCGCGGCCCGACGAGCAATATTCATCCGGCCAGCTCGAGCTGGACCGCAACCGTTCCGAAGGCGTCATCCTCTCGCGGGAGGCGCGCAGCAGCGTGCTGTCTCGCCCGGCGCCGCGCAGTGAAAAGCGCAACGACGAATACGCGTCTGCGCCTGCGCTGGAAAAGGTGATCGCGGCGAACATGGACACGCTGCTGATCGTCGCGGCCGTCGCGCAACCCACGATGCGTCGCGAACTGGTCGAGCGATTTTTGATCGCGGCAGAGCGCGGCGGGCTTCAGCCGATCCTCGCGGTGAACAAGATTGACCTCGGCGAACCCCCGGCCGAGTGGATCGAAGACTGGACCGCGCGCGGCGTGCACATCGTCCTCATGTCGGCCGCCACTGGCGAAGGCACCGCCGAGCTACTCGCCCAACTCGAAGGCCATCGCGCCGTACTCGCGGGCGCTTCGGGCGTGGGCAAATCGACCTTCGTCAACGCTGTGATTCCCAACGCCGACGCCGCCACGCGCGAGGTGCGCGGCAAAGACGACCGCGGCCGCCACACCACCAGCCAGTCGCGCCTCTATGACGTGCCGGGCGATGGGCTGCTCGTGGACACGCCGGGCATCCGCGAGCTGGGCGTGAACATTCCGCTCGAGCAGGTCGGCTGGTATTTCCCGGAATTCGAGCCCTTCGCCCAGCAGTGCAAGTTCCGCAATTGTACACACATCCACGAACCGAATTGCCAGGTCCAGGCCGCCGTCGAGGCTGGCGAACTTCCCGCCCACCGATTCGAATCCTACCTCCGACTCCGCCAAACCCTCGAAGGAAAGTCGTTTTAGCGGAGGCTAGCCTTGGTGGGGTTGGATTTGGCCGTCGCGGAGGTGGATCACGCGCTCAACCTGGCTGGCGAGGTCGTCGTCGTGGGTGACCATCAAAATCGTCTGGCCGTGGTCGCGGTGATAGCGCAACAGCGTGTCCATGATCGATTGGCCGGTGTGGCTGTCGAGGTTGCCGGTGGGCTCATCGGCCAGCAGCAGCTTCGGGCCGTGCAGCAGTGAGCGGGCAATCGCGACGCGCTGACGCTCGCCGCCGGAGAGTTCCCGCGGGCGGTGTTTCAGCCGCTCGCCCAGGCCCAGCTCGTCGAGCAGTTCGGTCGCGCGGGCGGAGATCTCTTTTTTGTTGCGGCGGAACTTCGGCCAACTCGCGCCGATCATCGCCGGGAGCATCGCGTTTTCGAGCACAGTCAGCTCCGGCAGCAAATGGTAAAACTGGAACACAAAGCCGATGTCCTCGCAGCGGATCTGGTTGCGTCGCGCGGCCGAGAGCGTGGCGACGTCTTCGCCGTCGAGGATGATCGAGCCACCGTCGGGCGCGTCGAGCAGGCCGAGAATGTGCAGCAGCGTACTCTTGCCACTGCCGGAATGGCCATACAGCGCGACGAACTCGCCGCGACGAACCGTCAGGTCCACGCCGCGCAGCACGGGCAGGTCGACCTTGCCGAGGCGGAAGGTACGCTCGAGGCCCGTGGTCGAAATCAAAATGTCCGCGTCATTGCTCATCGCGTCCATCATAGCGACTTTCCCCATCTGGAGCAACGGAAGATTCCCCCGCCGCTCCGCCGAGGCTAGCCCCCCAGCGCGGTGCCGATTTGATAGACGGCCGTGGTCAGGCCCCACGCGAGAGCGGTGAGGTAGAACAGCTGGAACCCTGCCCAGCGCCACCCGGCCTCGCGAATCGTGATCGCAACCGTCGCCACGCACGGCATGGAAATCAGACAGAACATCATCACGCACCAGCCGATCAGCGGGGAATAGTTTTCCTTGAGCTTCGCGCGCAGGCTGTCCAGGCCGCCGCCCTCGGCATCGCCCACGGCATAGACGATCCCCAGCTGGCTGACGAACAGTTCCTTCCCGCCCGTCGCGCCCACCAACGCCGTCGCAATCTTCCAATCAAATCCCATCGTCTCAACCGCGGGCTCGAGCGTTTTGCCCAACATCCCCGAGAAGGTTCCTTGAATCGAAACCCGTCGAGCTTCAGAGCGATAATACTCCTGGCGATCAATATGCGCCGTCCACTGTTCGAGATAGGTTTCAGCCAACACAAACGCGGCGGGGTTGGCGGCCTTCAGCGCGTCGAATTCTTTATCGCGCTTTTGGGCGAGATAATGGTATTCAGGGTTGGGCTTGCCGGGCTCGACAACATGGCCGTCAATGTCCAGCGCAGGCGCAACCGTCCATTCGCACAATTCATGCTCATCAATCGTTCTCTGGAAATGCTCGTCAATGGTGTGCATCTTCTGGGCAATCTCATACCAAGGATGAGCCTTGGCCGCCGCTTGTTGTGCGTCGTGCCACGCCTTTTTGGCCGCTTTATATTCTGGCGCATCCGGCCAATGGCTCTCCGCCGCTTGTGCAAATCCCTCTTCCGCATCAATCAATCTCTCTACTGCGGGAGCGGGGTCAATCTTGACAACGTCATCCCGATAAAAGTCCTTCGGCGGCGCTTCAGAAGAAAAGTGGGGGTAGTTTGAAAGCACCCAGAGGATCATGGAGAATGCGAAGATGATCGTCGCGGCCTTTTTGAGGTAGGCGTAGCATCGCAGCCACATGTGTGCGAGCAACCCGCGGATCGGCGGCATGCGATAGGGCGGCAGTTCCATCACGAACTCGGCCGCGTCGCCCTTGAGGAGCGTCTTGCGGAAAATTCGCGCGAAAACAAGCGCCAACACCGCGCCGAGAATATAGATCCCGAAGAACGCCGCGCCCTGCCAGGCAACCGGAAAGAACACGGGAATGATCAGCGCATAAATCGGATAGCGTGCGCCGCAACTGAACAGCGGCAAAATGAGAATCGTCGTCAGGCGGTCGCGTTTGTTCTCGATGGTGCGCGTGGCCATAATCGCCGGGACCGTGCAGCCAAAGCCAATGAGCATCGGGATGAAACTTCGCCCGTGGAGGCCGATGCGGTGCATCAGCCGGTCGGTGAGAAACGCCGCGCGCGCCATATAGCCCGTGCCCTCGAGGAAGGCAATCGCGAGGAACAGCAGCATGATGTTCGGCAGGAAAACCAGCACGCCGCCCACGCCGGGGATGATGCCCGTGGTGATCATATCGCGCACCCAGCTGTTGGACGACTTCGGCCAAAGCTGCGCGACCCACTCGCCGAGCGCGTCGATGCCCGAGCCGATCCAACCCATCGGCACATCGCCGACGGTGAACGTGATCTGGAAGGTGATGTACATCAGCGCGGCGAAAATCGGCAGGCCCCACACGGGGTGCATCAGGACCGAGTCGATCCGCTCGCTGCGATCCCGTCGGGACGTCGCGGCGGTGCGGCTGCGGCGGACGGCCTCCGCCAGTAGGCCGGAAATGAAACCGTAGCGATGATCGGCGAGAAGGATTTCCGGCTCGTCACCGCGCATGTCGCTGATGTGATGGCGCAATTTTTCGCTCAGAGCGGCCGGCGCGCTGGCCGAATCGGGCCGTTCACGCTGAAGACGCTCGATGGTGACCGAATCGTTTTCGAGAAGCTTCGTCGCGAACCACCGGCGATGCTCGCCCGCAACGCCCGCCGCAAGAAGGCTCGCTTCCAGCTCGGCGACGTGGGGCTCGATTTCTTCGCCGTAGGTGCAGTGTCGCTGTTTCGCCAATGCGCCGGCAGGGTTCTTCGCCAGCGACAACGCCGCATCGAGCAACTGCTGTGCGCCTTCGCCGCTGGAGCCGACCGTGGGAACCACCGGGCAGCCCAGCAATTCGCTCAGCCGGCTTGCGTCGATGTCCACACCCTCGGCCGCCTTCGCCAAATCCCACATGTTGCACGCCACGACCATCGGAATCCCGATCTCCAGCAACTGCGTCGCGAGATATAAATGGCGCTCAATGTTCGAACTGTCCAACACTGCGACCACCACGTCCGGTGCCTCATCAAGCAGATAGTTCCGCGCGACGATTTCCTCCACGCTGTACGGCGTGAGCGAATAGGTCCCCGGCAAGTCGACCAGCTCGAGCGCCTGGCCTTCGTGTTCGCACTGGGCGGTGGCAATCTCGACGGTCACGCCGGAATAGTTGCCAATGGTCACGCGCTCGCCCGTCATGGCGTTGAACAGGGAGCTTTTGCCGGAGTTGGGGTTGCCCGCAAGAGCAATTCGGATGGGAGCAGATGAAGAAGTCATGACGGCAGTATACCTTGTTGAGACGAGGTGTCAACAAGGCTTTCGCGATTTTCGCTCCTTTTTTGAACTTTTTTCTCTCCGCCCGAGCGGTTCATGCTCTTCTCGTCTAGTGGGTTGTATGATGCGGGCAGATCAATCCTCCCCCTCACCCCTTTATAAAGGAGACCATCATGAAACATCTCATCCCACTGCTGATTGCAATCGCGATTCTGACCCCCGCTGGA
>JABGPZ010000057.1 GCA_018644725.1 Phycisphaerales bacterium | reverse complement strand
GGGGGAGCCGATTGTCCTGACCGCCCACGAGCACAAGGTTCTTACCTACCTGATGCATCATTGCGACAGGGTGGTGTCGCGCTCCGAATTGATCGAGCATATTTACGATCAGGATTTCGACCGCGATTCCAATACCATTGAAGTTTTCATCGGGCGCCTGCGCAAGAAACTGGGCCAAGACCTTATCCAGACCCACCGGGGCATGGGCTATCGCCTTGCGCCCGGAACCGGCGCGGGAACAAGTCTTTGATCCCCCTGCGTTCCATAAGCGCGCGGCTGATTGTCGCTTCGGCTCTGTGGATAGCCGGGGCGTTGGCAATTGTGGCGGTATTCCTGACGACGGAATTCCGCAACCATGTGGAACGGGCCATCGACGCCGATCTTCAAGATCACATCTCGGAGCTTCTGACCCTGATCGTGGTCGATGCCGACGGCCATGCCCGACTGGTCCGCCATCCGGTTGATCCGCGTTTCAACGAACCGGTCAGCGGCTGGTATTGGGAAGTGCGGTTTGCGGGCGGGCGCACCGAAGGGTCTCGGTCGCTGGACGGAAACGCAATTGAGGTTGAGGCCGAATTTCAGCGCGCCGTGGTCACCTTTGCCAACGGGCTTGGGCCGCGCGGCATGCCGTTGCGCATTGCCGGACAATCCTTTTTACTGCACGGCGCGAACGAGCCGTTCGCCGTGCTGCTGGCCGGACCGGCGGCGGATCTGGCGGGTGCGGCGCGTGAATTCGCGACCGTTCTGAGCGTCTCGCTTCTGGTGCTGGCGGTTGGGCTGGTTGGCGCCGTTTTCATCCAAATCCGTTTTGGCCTCAGACCTCTCGAAAGGATGCGCGCGAGATTGGCCGCGATGCGCGAAGGGGGGCGCGAGGAACGCATGACCGGTTCGTACCCAACCGAGGTGCAACCCCTGGCCGACGAACTGAACGCGCTTTTGGATCACAACGCGGCGCTGCTGGAACGGGCCAGAACGCAAACCGGAAATCTCGCTCATGCGCTGAAAACCCCGTTGGCCGTCGTTGCCAACGAGGCCGATGCCATTGACGGCGAACCGGCAGGGGTCATACGCGAGCAGACCGATCTTATGGCGGATCGCATCAATCATTTCCTGTCGCGCGCCCGGGTGGCCGGATCGCACGGCGTGCTGGGCGCACGCACAAGAGTAAAACCCGTGGCCGAAGCTCTCAGCCGCACGCTCGGCAAAATTTTCGCGGCCCGTGGAATATCCGTCGAACTGGCCGTGGCCGAGCAAGCGGCCTTCTCCGGCGAGCAGCAGGATCTGGAGGAATTGCTCGGCAACCTCATGGAAAACGCCTGCAAATGGGCCGGGACGACCGTGCGGGTTTCGGCGCGGCGCGAGGCCGCGCTGGTCGTACTCACGATCGAGGACGACGGCCCCGGAATTCCCGACGACCGCCTAAACGAGGTGCTCGACCGTGGCAAGCGTCTGGACATCGACGTTCCCGGAAGCGGATTGGGATTGGCCATCGTCGTCGAGGTGGTCGAGACCTACCAAGGCGCGCTCGAGTTGGACCGCTCTCCCCTGGGCGGTCTGCAAGCAACCGTCCGTCTGCCCGGGGCGTGACGCTGGAATGCTCGAAGGTCTTGCTCTTTTGATTTTTGGGGCCGCCGTTGTTGGCGGGGTGCTGGCGCTTTTTTATTTCAAGGGTCGGCTGCGTTCCTATTTTTTTGCCCGCATGGCTTACAGCGAACTGGCGGCGCGGCTGGCCTTGTTGGGGGCGGCGTGCGTTGTCGTCGGGTTATTGCTTGTATTAGGTGGGTGACTCGAAATTTGCGGGAAAATATGGTATGGTTGAGGCGCTATGGTGGAAGTAGAAAACTTTCCGATGAACGGCGGCGCCTACCGTATGGGCGGGTACGTCAGTGCGTCCAGCCTCACCGTCACCAGCCTCACCGTTACCCAGGAAACGACAATCACGGTGAGGGCGCGCGACATCCACGATACCGTCGATCTTTCCGCAGAGGGGCAAAAGGCCGTCAATCTGGCGCATGGGCAAGCCCTTGCCGACGAGATTCTATGCGCTCCCACCGACGACAGTTTCGCGGCCAAACTACAAAGGGCCAGCGAAGATATTTTCCGCATTGGGCGCTTGTTTCTGGAATCACTAAAGGCGAATTTCTTCTTCCGCCGCTAGAGCAAATCCCGAGCAAACAGAAACAGTTTGCGACGACGAATTTGCGTAGCTCCCTCATTTTTCCCTGGTCAAAGCCTTTTGCGCGATCGCAAGCACCAGCGGAAGCTACTTCTGAACTTAGGTGCCGCCAGCGGCAGGGGTTAGCCATGCACGCAGATAAGGTTCCAATCGTTCTCGGATCGATTGCGAATTGTGAAGCGCACAAAACTGTGCCGCCATCGCTTGGATCACGAAGGCTTGCACTCCTTCAGCCAGAAGGTCGGCGGTAACGTCTCGGCGGAATGGCGCATCGTCGAACCATTGCGCGAAGATCTCAATTTGGCGTCCGAATGTCGAGGCGATAGGGCCAATCTCCGCCACCCCGGCGGCACCGGAGTAGCGTAGGATCACGTCGAACACGTAGCGCTCGCAGGTCATCAAGTCGCAGAGCGGCATCAGCGCCCCGGTCATCTCCTCGATAGTCCTGGGCGCAGGTCCGGCCTGCAGGGCATCCAGATGCGCGTCGATCCGGGGCCCGATGATGAGGTCCATCAGCGTGTCCTTGTCCTTGAAATGGACGAAGAACGTGCCCTTGGCCGTGCCAGCGCGAAGCACCACCTCCTCAACGCGAAGGGCTTCGAAACCAACTTCGGCAACGATCGCCTCTGCGGCGGCGATCAAGCGGGCCCGGGTCTCAAGGGTTCTCTTCTGCGTTGCTCTGGCCATGGCTGCTTATGACAAAAAAAATGACCGTGGTCAACTTTTTTATTGACCGCGGTCATTTGCAGGGTTATTAAACTGACCACGGTCATTTCTAACGGAGGGATATCATGGAACCGAAACGTATTTACATCCTCAACGGCCACCCCGCGTCGAGCTCTTTGAGCCGCACCCTGGCCGAAGCTTATGCTGAAGCCGCCCGTGAGGCGGGCCATCAGGTCCGGTTGACGCACCTTCACGATTTGGACTTCGACCCGGATTTTGGGTTCGGTGGCTATGAAATTCAAAAGCCGCTGGAGGCGGGGCTCGAGCAGGTCTTGGGGGATATTGAGTGGAGCGAGCACCTGGTGTTGACCACACCAATGTGGTGGGGCGGACTGCCCGCCAAGCTAAAGGGCTTGTTCGACCGGGCTTTTTTGCCCGAACGCACCTTCAACACCCGCGAGACGGATTGGCTGGGTATGCCAACACCAATGCTGTCCGGGCGCACGGGGCGGGTCATCATGACCTCGGACACACCGGTATGGTTCATGCGTTGGATTTATCGCAATGCCATGCTTCGGCAAATACGCGATCAAATCCTTGGTTTTGTCGGAATCAAGCCAGCGCGCATCACCCATTTCTCGGGTGCCAGCCATCCAAAGCCCGGCGCAGTGGAACAATGGATAACCAAGGTAAAGGAATTCGGTGTCGCCGCCGCCTAATGACGAAGCCGTGGCCCGGTGAGGCGGGATCACTCGATCTAATCTGTGATCTCGCCACAAAGCCAGGATACGGGGAGCCGTCGACCTCCATTTCGCTTCGGGTCAAAAGCGGACGATTGGGCGGTGTCGGCACGGCAGGTCGTTTGCTCAATATGTGGTGGGTGTCTTTCCTAACCGGATAGGCACGCCTCAATCGTCCTCGTAATCCTGCGGCAGGCTGTGAGCGATGCCTTTGTGGCATTCGATGCAGGTTTGCCCCTTTTCGAAGGCGGGCTGCATTTTGTCACGCGAACGGCGCTGTTGTTTCTTGAAATCCATGGCGTGATAGCTGTGACAGTTCCGGCATTCACGCGAGTTGCTGGCCTCCATGCTGGCCCACACGCGTTCGGCCATTTCCAGGCGTTTGGCCTCGAATTTTTCGGGTGTATCGATGGTTCCCGCCATCCAGTGAAACAGCTCGTTGGTCGCCTGAATTTTGCGCACCAGCTTCGCCGTCCACTGCTTCGGCACATGGCAGTCCGGGCAGGTCGTTCGCACCCCGGTGCGGTTGGCGAAGTGCACGGTCTTTTTATATTCCTGAAAGACGGTGGCTTCCATCTCGTGGCACGAGATGCAGAACTCCATCGTGTTGGTGTATTCCATGAAGGTGTTGAAGCCGCCCCAGAAAACGATCCCGGCAATGCCGCCGGCCACGAAAATCAGCCCCCAGGCAAACCTGGCCGTGGGCCGCCAGAACCATTTCCAGATGGTAACGATGGGATTTCGCATGAAAGGACCCTGTGAAAATGGGCGAAGCGGACCTGTTGCGCCATCCGCTTCGCCCAATAACTTTTCTACTTTTTGGGCAGGGTCGTCAGATGGGTCATGATATCGACGGGTATCTGGCGATCAAGCGCGCGTAGCGCCGGCATCGGTTCGCCGGGGTGGCCGTTGAGGATCTTGTGCAAGATCTCCCACGGGTTGCCCATAAGTGCGCCCATGGGCTTCATTTCTTTGGGCAGTTGGCCGTCCTTGCCGTGGCAACCGGCGCAGATAGTATTGTAATACACCTCGCCCTTGGCCCCGTCGCCGCCCTTGGGGGCTTTGTTGGCGATGTACATGCTCATATCGACCTGACCCTTGGTGACGAAGTTGGCCAGATCGGTATAGTCTTGGTCTTCCATCATTCCGCCCATCCCGTGGGTGGCGTCTTTCATGATGGCGATAACGGCGGCGTTGTCTTTGCCTTTGTAGCTGCTGACGCCGACGATGCCGGTCTTGTACGACCCGCTGGCGTAGGCGCCGTCCTTGCCCAATCCGTCCCAACCGTGGCAGGACTTGCAACGCCACGTGACGTTGCCCTTTTTCTTGGTGTTGGAGGCGGGCCACGCCTTGTGGGTATCTGCCGGTTTGGGCGCGCCGATAACGGCGAACCACTTGTCGTAAAGTTTTCCGCCCCGCGCGATGGAGCTTTCGATCTCGGCAGCGGACGCGGAAGCGCCGACAAAGGCGACGAGCGCTGCGGTGGCGATGGTGCGCATGATGAGTGCTGTTTTCGTCATGGTAGGCTCTCCCAAATCAATTGGGTTATGGAACTTCCGCAAGCGAAGCGTCCTCGCGGGACCGAACGAAAATAACCATGAAAAAAATACGACATTGAACCTGAACCCAGGATGAACAGGGCGTTCGGGGCTTTTATCGAATGCGACCAGGGCGCTTTCCGACCGTTCGAAGGGTGCTGGGCATAAGCCCGGTTTTAGCCAGGAGCGGAAATATTCTTTGAACATACCTTCTATCAATAAGGACGACGTGTGGTTGAGCACCATCAATCAAATCGGCGAGAAGAAATCTCACGCAAGGTTCGGAAACAATCGAGCCAATTGAGGGTGAACGTTATCGGTGAGACCTGAACACGTTTCGCATTTTGTCCTCGAAAAACGGCATGGAACACCCCTGAATTACATCCGTTGCGCCGCGCTGGGCGACATACATGCGGCACTTGTCGCGTGCGTATTCCGGCAAACGGCTTCGGAAAACGCGTTCCAACTGCTCTAGGATTTTGGACTCCGCGACAAATGGACCGGTCAGGACGATGCGCTCGGCATAAAACGCTTTGTTGAGGTTCGCTAAAGCGAGAGCAAAGGTGTCGACGGCTTTCTCTACGGCAGGGAGTGCGGCGAGCTTTTTGTCCCTAAGGAAGGCCTCGAAGGCGAATTCGTCAGTCGGTGCCTCCGGAAAGACATTCCGGATCTCCGGCAGCAACGACCACAAGGAGGCGACGGTTTCCAAACAACCGATCTCACCACAGTGACAGCGTTGATCCGAGAGGGAATCCACCGTCCAATGCCCGAATTCACCGAAGCTGCCGACGCTCGATTCGATGACCGTCCCGTTCCAGGCATACGCCGAGCCGATCCCGTATCCCCAGTGAATAAAAAGAACACCGCCCTTTCGTTCCTCGGTCCGGCGCATGAGACGCGTACGCAATTCGAGATTCAGATTGCGATCAACGCGAATCGGCAATCCGGTACGCTCGGTCAAGGCATCGAAGGAAAAGGCGCTCATTCGAGGCCATCGTGCGGAATAGATCCAACGCCGCCGCTCGGGATCGATGATTCCCGGTACTGCAACTCCGATTCCCAAAACGGTGGAGCCGTCGGGAATCTCTTCCGTCAATCGATTGACGCGGGCGGTCACAGCGGCTGCGATTTTGTCGTTGTCGGCCTCCGTCCGTTCGAATTTCGCGACCTGTTCGCGGATGACGGCCCCTTCCATATCCACCAAGGCACAGCGAATGTCATGCGAGACGACATGAATCATCAGGACCAGAAATCGATTTGTCTTCGGTTCCAGGAGAATCTCCGGGCGCCCCTGGCGCGTGGGATCGACCGGACGCGTTTCTTCGATCAGGCCGTCATCGATTAACTCGTTGACGAGACGTGACACGGTCGTTGGTCGCATCCCCATGTGCTTTGCCAATCGCTTTCGAGTGGCCGGCCCATCTCCGCAAACGGCCTGAAACACCTTTGCCTTGTCGCGATCGAGGGCGCTGACCGCGTGCCCGGAGAAAATTGTTTCAAAAGATACCAGCATATTTTTGACTCGACTCGATTTAATAACATTATATGATATTAACTGTTCTTCGTCACGTGCCGTGACGCAGCCATGATAACGAGGGAGCAGCTTCAATGAAAACCAGGATTGCTATCGCCGCGCTCGTAGCGGCTGCCACATGCATCGCCGCTGTGCCGCAAGCCGACGCTGCCAAGACCATCCGCCTTGGCCATATTCGGGACACCAACCATCCGACCCACGTCGCCGCGCTCAAGTTCCAGGAGGTTGTAAAGGCTGAATCGAAGGGAGCGTTCGAGGTCAAGGTCTATCCGAACAGTCAGCTCGGCGGGCCGAAGGAGATGTTCGTCCAAATGCAGACGGGCGATCTCGAGATGGTCTATGGTGGCATCAACACATTCGCTTGGATCAAGGGTGGAGAAGCCTTCGAAATTACGGCCATTCCGTTCCTGTTCCGCGACTACGCGCACATGAAGGCCTCCTTGAATTCCGACTTCTTCAATCCAATCATTGCCGATGCCGAGAAAGCCACAAGCATCAAAATCGTCGCCATGAACGGCAATACCGCTCCTCGGGGATTGTCGACGCGTGATCGGGCGGTGAAATCGGCCGCCGATTTCAAGGGCCTTAAAATACGTACTGCCGCCAGCCCAACGGTTTTGCGGGCCATGAAAACGCTCGGGGCCATGCCGCAACAAATCCCGTTTGCCGAGTTGTACATGGCATTAAAGACAGGTGTGGTCGATGCCCAAGAAAACGGGGCATCCGTCGTGTTCTCGAAGAGTCTGTTCGAAGTGCAGAAGTATTACGTGCAGACGGACTATATCCGTGACA
>JABGPZ010000061.1 GCA_018644725.1 Phycisphaerales bacterium | reverse complement strand
TCGAGAGAAACGCCCGGTACCCTTCATAGCGTCCCTGGGCCTGAATCGTTAGAGAATATGCCTTGTACGCTTTGGTTCCAACGAGTGGATGCGGCCCTCCATTCCTGGTCTTCAATACACACTCAAGTTTGCTCTCGGCCGCGAGAGCACGAATCTCCCCGATCGCAACTTGAAGATCGACCTTATCGGTCTCTCCCGCGTCAGCCTTGAGAATGGCATCCATCTGTGCCGATGCGGAATCCGCCTTCGCCGCCGCCGCGGCCTTGTCCCGTTTTGCCAACGCGATCGATTGATCCAGCTTGGCTTTCGATACGTTCGTGGAGTTCTTCGCGGGCCCCAATTTAGGGGGCAATGGCTTCGGCTGGGGCAAATTGGAAAGGACAAACTTGGCCAAGGGCTCAAAGAGTTTCGCATCAGGCCGGACGCGGCAATGGATATAGAATGAACTCGGCTTCTTCGGGTCCTTCGGCCGCCAAAAATAATCCAGTTCTATGGAGGACAACAGATTTGTTTTCTCCAAACGTTTTTCAAATTTCCTCAACTGCTCTTCAGTGCCAACGGTCCCAGAAAAATGAATCGTCACGCGCCGCACCATCGGACTCTGAGTGTCGGGTTTGGGACCAAGAGAGGAGTTACGCTTCGTGATAGGATACCCCCACTTTGTTCTCATCTGATACGATTTGAGCGTCACACCCCCGCCACACACCTTCACCAAATCTTCCAATACCTGCGGCGTGAAATATTGTTCACCGTCGGACAACTGACGAGCTGCGGCGATCATCTTCCTCAGACGGGCTTCTCTTTTCATCGACTGCTCAATATCCGCTCGAAGAGCTTCAAGTTCCGCCTTGGCTACTTGCGTCCGATCCCCTTGCTCTTTTCGTTCCTGCAGAACGGGGGGTTTCCCCTTCTCTTGAGCATCCTGTGCCCATGCACCTGAAATCAAAATAAGGAGTCCAGCGCAGACGGTCCATTGCATCATTTTCATACGGGCCTCCCTGGAAATTAATCGTATTCATCATGCGCCAATTGCGTAACACCAGAATAGTCACTCTCCCCTACTCCGGTCAAGATATTTTCCACAGGACCCGCCGCATTTGCGATCAGGCGTTGGGGTTGGGGAGCGCTTTTTCTTCGAGGATGGCAAGCACGGTCGGATCGACGCCGAACATGCCTTCGAGGCTGACGCGGCTGAGGTTCTGAATCGACTGCTCGACGGTCTTGCCGACGAGGCCTTCGTTCTCGCCGAGGCCGAATCCATCGATCGCCATCAGGGCCGAGCGGATCGCCGAATCGACGCTGGTGACGGTCTTCATCGCGCAGCCGGCTTTGGCGCCGTCGCAGATCAGCCCGCTCAGGTCGCCAATGACGTTGTTGACCGCGCGGCTCATCGCGGGCAATTCCAGGCCGTGGGTTTGATACACAATTGCCACGCCTGCGGCAACACCCGCCGCCATCGCACAGCCGCAGATCACCGCCAGCTCGCCAGTGAAGCTTTTGATGTACGCATTGACCGCGTGGGCAATCGCGAGCGATTCGAGGATGATTTCTTCGTCGGTGCCGATGGCCTTGCCGACAACCCACGGAGTGAGAATCGCGACGATGCCCTGATTGCCGCTGCCGCCGGAGGTCATCACCGCCATTGCTTCGCCACACATCCGCGCGTCCACGCCCGCGGCGACGGTCTCTTTGGCTTCGGTGAACACGTCGGCCGCCAAAATCCCCCGTTCGCGCATCTGGATCAACTGCCGGGCCGTACCGCTGAGTGTCCGGCCATGTTCGGAAATGGCGAGATTCATCTCCACGCCGCGCCGCAAATAGGCCCGCACGTCGTCGTCGATCTCCGTGATAATTTGCTGAAGCAGATCTTCGAGCTTCCTCTGGGAAATGGCCTTGCGATAGGCCGGGACAATCGGCCCGGTATCGGGCATGGCCTGCTCTTGGAGAATCTCACCGTCACGCTCGACGCGCACAATGTTGGTGTGGCCGCCATCGAGAACGCACGTTGCGCTGTGGCCATTGCCGCTGACGGTGGCCTCGACGTGGAATTCGCGCACCATAGGAAGCGAACGGTAGGTGCACGATGGCAAGAGCGCCTTGGCGGCGTCGAGCTGGTCGGGCGAGATGGCCGAAAGCACTTCGAGCTTTTTCGCGGGGTCCGCAATGGCCACGCCCATACACGCTGCAATCGCGTTGCCCGTCAGGCCGCCGGAGTTGGGCACATGGACGGCCGCTCCGTTTTTGAACGTACCCGCGTCGACCACCAAGTCCAGCGACTCGGGCCGCTCGCCCAGCGCATCGGCCGCAACCGCACACGCATAGCCGCAGCTGATCGGCTCGGTACAGCCCATTGCGGGATACACTTCATTGTCCAAAATCGATTGTAGCAGCGTCATAGAAATTCCTTTCGGTTTGCCTGTAGACACTATAACCCGCCTAGTCGCCACTCCTCCCGCAAAATTTTCCCACAGCGCAAAATTCTTGCTCCACGCCCTCCAAGCACTTACAATTCATCAGCCGGGAATTTCCCCGCGCCTTGTTGGATCTGCCATGCCCAAGCCCGACTTCCTCTCCGACCACCGACGCCAATGGCTCGACTGTTGCTATGTCTATCCCGTGATTTCGCGCCGCAGCCGCGGCCTGAGTGTGGGCGTGAACCTCAACATCGACAAGCGCTGCAATTTTGCGTGCCGCTATTGCCAGATCAATCGCCGCCTGAAGCGCGAGGCCTTTGCCGTGGACATCGACGTGCTCGAAGCCGAGCTGCGCGCGGTGCTTTCCTCGGCCGCCGATGGGACGATCTGGGACGAAGAGCGCTTTGGTGCGACGCCGGAGAAATTCCGACGCATCAATGACATCGCCTTCAGCGGGGATGGCGAGCCGACGACCGTCGAAAATTTCCCACAGGCCGTTGCCGCCGCCGCGCACGTCAAGGCCGAACTCGGGCTCGACGAGGTCCAAATCGTCATCATCACCAACGCCACGCGCCTCGGGAGCGAGACCTTTGCGACGGCGCTGGAGATTCTGCGCGAGAACAACGGGCACATCTGGGCCAAACTCGACGCCGGGACGGACGACTATTTCCAGCGCGTCAATCGGCCACACCCGCCGATGACCCTCGACGCGATTTGCGGCAACATTACCCACGTCGCGCGGGACTACCCCGTCATCATTCAGACGCTGTGGATGCTCATCGACAATCGCCCGCCGACCCGAGGCGAAATTTCCGCGTACATTGACCGGCTGAATGCGATTACTGCGGCGGGAGGGCAAATCGAAGCGGTACACCTGCACACCATCGCCCGGCCGCCCGCGATGGCCGACGTCGCCATGCTGCCCAACGACCAGCTCGACAAAATCGCACAAGCCGTCGCCACCGGAACCAACCTCCCCACACACCCCTTCTACGGAAAACCCACTCAACCGCAGGGATAATTACTCGCCTTGCGCCTCGTCCTGTTCGCCATGTTGTTCGAAGGCAGTGAGGAGCCATTCTCCCGTATCCTCGGCGAAGCGGGCATGAAGCACGCGGGCCTCGGTGCGGGTTTTCTCCCATATCCGTTCCAGGCTCTCACCAGTCAGCATACACTCGAGCACGGCAAAGCCAATCGGCTTGAGCACCAACAGCGGCGCGTGCTTGCGATAGCGTTTAGGGACCTCGGCGAGAAACTCCACGATGCGCTGCTGGACTTCGTCCACGGTTTCTCCGCCGGGCGGGCGGACGCTCAGCGGCGACTCGATCCACTGCTTCCACAAACTCGGCTGGCGGTGACGGACCTCCTCGATCGTGAGTCCCTGCCACAGGCCATAATCCAGCGCCCCCAGGCGCGCATCGGTTTTGGACTTGATGCCGATTCGCTTGGCGGCCAGTGCGGCGGCCTGCTGTTCGGCCACGCCCGCTCCGGCCACGACGACCGTCAACGACGTTTCGTGCGCAACAAGAATCTGTGACTCGACCTCGGCGATGCCGGTATCGGTCATCTCCATGCCGCTAAGCGGATCAATCCGGCCCTGCTCGTCCCAGACGGTTTGGCCAACGCGAATCGCGGTAAAACGCATAGTTACTCCAATGCTCCACGCAATGCTGCCATGGCCCCGGCGACGTCGCCTTGGGCGAACACGCTGTTACCGGCGACAAATGCGTCGGCCCCGGCCGTAGCGGCGGCTCCAATCGTCGAGGCAGAAATCCCGCCATCGACCTGCAAGCGCGTATCCGATCCGAACATCGCACGGAGTTCGGTAATTTTTTCGAGTTGCGATTCCATGAACGACTGCCCGCCGAAGCCCGGCTCGACCGTCATCACCAGGACCATCTCCACCGCGCCCACCAACGGCGCAATCGCGCTCGCGGGGGTATCGGGCTTGAGCGTTACGGCCGGGATGCAGCCGAGGTCGCGAATCTGCTCGCACAGGTCCAGCGCCTCGGTGGCGGCGGCAGTGCCATAGCGCCCGCACGCTTCGATGTGAAAATTCAGGACATCCGCCCCCGCCCGCGCGAACGGTTCAAGAAACATGCCCGGGTCCGTAATCATCAGGTGCACGTCCAGCAGCGCGTCGGTGTGCTTGCGGAAGCTTTCGACCATCGGGGTGCCAATGGAAAGGTTCGGCACGAGGTGGCCGTCCATGACGTCAACGTGCAACACGTCCGCCCCGGCCGACAACGCGGCATCGATGCCTTCGCCCGCACGGCAAAAATCCACCGCCAGAAGTGACGGACACAACCATGGCCCCGCGGCGAGCGCGGCCCAACGTTCTTGAGGAGTCGTAGATGTCATATGAAAATTGTACCCGCCCCGCCTACGACCTTCAAGGCGAAACAGAGGGAATCCGAATATCCCATTAAATGAAAGCCATACAGCAAAACGGCAATTTCCCTCTTGCGATCCCGTTTCTCCTGCTACACAATACACGATACTCATTTTCCCTACACAAGGATTTCAACTATGACTTCGACCCGTCGCACCTTTCTTCGCAATGCGTCCCTGAGTGCCGCCGCACTGGCCTTGCCGCGTATCGCCTCGGCCAAGACGGCCCCCGCTCGCAAGAACATCATTTACATTCTTATCGATGACCTCGGCAAACACTTCATCGAACGCTCCGGCGGCGATGGTGCAAAAACGCCGCACATCAACGCCATTGCCGACACCGGCCTGCGCTTGCCCAACGCCTATTCCATGCCGCAGTGCACGCCCACGCGCACGACGTTCCTCACCGGGCAATACCCCTACACCCACGGCTGGATCAACCACTGGGACGTGCCGCGCTGGGGCTGCGGGACGCACTTCGACACCGACAAGAACCCGTCGGTCGGCAAGGTCATGCAGTCGGCCGGCTATGTGACGGCGTGCGCGGGCAAGTGGCAGATCGACGACTTCCGCGTCAAGCCCGACGCAATGCAGACGGCCGGCTTCGAGCAGTCGTGCATGTGGACCGGCTACGAAACCGGCGTGAGAGCCTCGAATGAGCGCTACTTCGACCCCTACATCAACACCAACGGCGGCAAGAGCAAGACCCACAAAGGCGAATTTGGCCCGGACGTTTGCAACACCTTCCTGCTGGATTTCATCCGCAACCAGAAGGACGGCAAGAAACCGTTCTTTATCTACTATCCGATGATCCTCACGCACGGCCCGAACACCAAGACCCCGCGCAACAAGGACAAGAAGCCCGACAAAACCGCGATTTTCCGCGAGATGGTCGAGTACACCGACCTACTGATCGGCAAGATCACCAAGGCCCTTGCCGACACCGGCCAGACCAAGAACACGATTGTAGTGTTCATGACCGATAACGGGTCGTCGGCCAGCGTGGTTGCGAGCCTCGATGGTACGAAAATCAAGGGCGGAAAAGGCAAGGACAGCGAAATCGGGATCAACTCGCCGCTGTTTATCAGCTGCCCGGGAACGGTCCCCGTCGGCGTGCGCGACACGCTGGTGGACCTAACGGACCTGCTGCCGACGTTCGCGGAAATCGGCGGCGCGGAACTGCCCACCCAATACAAATTCGACGGCCGGAGCATTGCCAAGGTGATTACCGGCGAAGCGAAAGATGCACCGCGCGAATGGATCTGCGCAATGGGCCACGGCCCCGCACGCGTCGACGCCGAAACCAAACGGGTCATGCCGCAGAAACAATGGACCCTCCGCGTCCTGCGCGACAAACGCTACAAAGGCTGGGCGGAAAACCGCAAAATCACGCGGCTGTACGACCTGAAGAACGATCCGTTCGAGAAAAACAATCTGATCAACTCGAAAGACGCTGCCATCGTCGCCGCCATCGCGAAGTTCCAACAAGGCGTCGGCACGATGCCCACCGTTGACCACGGGCCGATCTACAAAAAACTCGCACCCCAGCCGTGGGACAAAAAAACCAAAGCGGCCAAAGACAAAACACCGAAAGACAAAAAGCTGAAAGACAAAAAATCCAAAAAAGACCGTAAGAATAAAAAGACCGAATAGGCTTCCGCCTATCACCGTGAGACTATAAAAATACACGCTCAAGCATTCGCTTGGGCGTGTGTTTGTGTTCTATCGCAACGTGTCACTCGCCATAGGCGGTGACGATATTTTGGACAAGCGGGTGGCGGACGATATCCTGGGTTTCCAGCTCGACGGCCGACAAGCCCCGCAATCCGCCGAGGCGCCCAAGCGCGTCAGTCAATCCCGAACGCTGGCCTTTTTCGAGGTCAGTCTGGCTGCCATCGCCCGTGACGATCACCTTCGAACCGTTGCCCATGCGGGTGAGGAACATCAGCATCTGCGCGGGAGTGGTATTCTGCGCCTCGTCGAGAATAATCACGCTGTCGTTGAGCGTCCGCCCGCGCATAAACGCCAGCGGAATCACCTCGATCAGGTCGTTGGTCATAAACCGCCGAATCTGGTCATAGTCCATCATGTCATGCAGCGCGTCGAACAGAGGGCGCAGGTACGGATTGACCTTGGCCTGCATGTCCCCCGGCAAAAAGCCGAGCTTCTCCCCCGCTTCGACGGCGGGACGCACCAGCACGAGGCGCTTGGCCTTGCGGTGCTTGAGCATATGCACGGCGACCGCGACGGCGAGATAGGTTTTGCCCGTGCCAGCTGGGCCGGTGCAGAACACGATGTCATCGCGCATCATCGATTCGATGTAGGTCTTCTGGCCAGAGGTCTTGGCCTGGATCAACTGCCCGCCGACATAGACGTCCAGCGCGCCACGGCCTTGGGATTCTTCCTTGGCCGAGATCATGCCCACCGCATCGGCAACATGGGTGGAGGTGATCGACTTGCCACGACGGACATCGCGCTGAAGCTGGTTGAGGACTTCCGCCACGCGGGTGACGCTCTTGGGCGAGCCGGTGATTTTAATCTGGCTGCCACGAGCAAACAATTGCACGCCAAACGCATCGCGGAGGGTGCGCAGGTGCTTGTCGCCGGGCCCAAACAGGGCGGCGGCCTTTTGCGGTTCTTCAAGTGGGATCGTTAATTCCATGCCCTATTGTCGCCGCCGGAGACGGCGATGTCAAGAGTGATCACTTGTCCTTTGCCCAGTGCACCCGCTTATCGAGGGTCTTGCCAAGGTCCACCGACCACAATTCCTTGCCAAATCGTAACACCAGCCGCGAGTAGATTTTGAATTTCGGGTTCTCCGAATCGGCGCGTTCGGCGTACTCAACCTTGACCAGGGTCGCCTTGCCAACGGTGGTGCCAAGCTCATGTTCAGCGCGGCCACCTTCGATGAGGTCTTCAAGAACGATCACCTGGACCGTGCCAAATTTTGATAGCTCACTGATGCGGTAACGCGCATAATCAAAGGTCGGCTTGGGGATGTCCACGACTTTCGGCTTTTCGGGCTTTGTGGATTTCGGAGGGATGGGTTTGGGCAGAGTTTTGAGGTATGGGCGGAACAGATTCCGCTTGGCGATGCCCTCGTATTGGACCCGCAACGGGTTCTTTTTCAGCGTCGCGATTGGCCGCAACTCGGCGACATCCTTGATCCCGAGTTTGAAGCCCGTGGGGTCTTTGAGCACCAGCGTGCGATAGCGGAACTCTAGCTTGACCGAGAGTCCATCATCCGAACGCGAGACACTGATACCGTCCACTTTATGAAGATAGGGATCCTGACGGAGCAGTAGCAACATGTCCGCGCACTGCTGCATCTTGCCCACCAGCGAATAACTCCGGCAGACTTCCACACCCACATCTTTCACCTTGGCATCATTTTCGCGCTTGTCGGCCGTTTTGCGCATCCCGCTGGCTTCGATCATGTCCGCGATCCGCTCGGAAATCATATTCGCTCGCTGCGAGGCATCGCGGCCAAAGGAAACCGTGGCATAGTCCTTGAGCATCTTCTTGTACGAATCCAGTCGGCTGGCTTCATAGTTTGCGTTGTGGATGGCTTTTTCCTTGGCGTCACACTCTTCCTGAATCTCGCGGGCAGGTGCCAGAACGGTCACGTCCACGAAGAAATAGATCACGGCCAAAAATGCCAACGTGGACAGTGCGATCACGACGTGATTGTTGGTTTTGAGCTTCATCGGCCACCTCCCCGGGAATAGCGGGAAGACGAACGTTTGAGCATCGAGCGCGTCGGGTCATCGTCCACCGGGCGGGCCAAATTGCCCTTGGTGATGACCTGTTTGACGGGACCACGTTTCAGGTCCAAAAGAATTTCCTTCTTCTGGGGATATCCAAATTGATTGCGCGGATCGTAGGAGCCTTTGTCGACCATCGGCTGATAGCCGCCCGCCTGAAGGGCATCGACGATCTCCTTGGCATCGTCCACTTTTTTGCGGAGCATGATGGTGAACGACATCCCCTTGCTCGTCCTCTTGCCCGGCAGAGAGCTGGAGATGTACGCATCGGCAGCAGGCGGCAACAACGCGCTGAGGTTGGCCCAATGGCCGAGAAAATCGACCTCCTCGGACTTCCAATTCTTTACCGCCGTGACCTGCTTTTTCAGGCGGAGTGCAAGTTTTTCGTCTTTTCGCACGGTGCTATAGTCCGCCAACAAATCATCGCGCTTCTGTTCGAGGCCGTTGAGATATTGTTCGGAAGTCCAGATGCCGCCGAAGAGGAACAAGACCACCGCTGCGACAAGTTGCGTGGCCTGGATTTTTTTGGGGTCGCGTTTGATGACCGGTTTTTTGGGATGCAGGAAATTGAACGCCTCCATCGGCTTGGCGCCAGCTTCGGCCGACAGCCCGCAGCACAACAGCTCCATCGCATCATCGAGAGTTTCGCCCTCGACGCGAACCGGACAGGAAAACGCCTCGCCGGCGGCCTCGGCCATCGCGGCAACGCCTTCGCCCACGAGCACAATTTCGCTCAGTTCATCATTCGGATTCTGGGCGGCATACCCGCGCAAACTGCGCAGCAATTCCTTCGACAGCGCCTCGGGCGAGTCGGTCGCGGTGACCGAGCGGCTAAATTGAATCGCGCCGCGGGAGATCACGTCAATCTCCATTTCCCCCGGCAAGCGCGTGACCATGGCGATCGTTTTGTCCTCGCAGGTTTCCCGCGAACACAGGCCATGCTGGATGGCCGATGGGAACAACGTCAGACGATTGCACACCAAGCCCGCCTGCTGGGCGAGGGCGACGTGCTGTTCGATGGTCGAGGTTTGCACCGCCGCCGCCAACACTCCCACGCCTTCACTGTCGCGCCGCAGAACGGCAAAGTCCAGCACGGTTTCTTCCGGCGGGAACGGAATTTCGCCCTGAAGCTGGAACTGGACCATGGCGGCGATTTCGTCCTCGGCCGTATTGGGCGGCAACTGCAACGGCTTGATCACGGCCTGGCTGCGCGGGATCGCCAACAGAAATTCGCGGCTGCGAACCCGATGGGACCGCAATGCCGAAACCACCGTCGAGGCCAGTTCCGCCAGCGGAGCGTCCGAGCTTCCGCCCTCGCCAAGTTCGTGCAGAGCACACTGCACGCCCGACCGGCTGGCGGTTGCTTCGGCAAGAACGCCGCCACCAGAAAAATTCAGGAGCGTCACAAATCGCCCGGGCGGCGACGTTGGCTTATGCTTTCGTTTCAACACGGCTACGCTCCACAGTGAATGGTCAAGGATTTCCCCGGCGACCATGTCAGACCGAGCAAAATGGGGTTCCAGATCCTGCGCATCGAGATTCTCCTTCTGCGAGCTTGACGCTACTTTGAATAGATATTGTCTCTTTTTGCACACGGTTTTGCCAGACTATTTTTTGAACGATCAGAGAATTGCTGACACCATAAAAAAACACCCACGCAGAACGTGGGTGCAATGGATGAGTTGTGGGTCGGCTATTTGGCGGGCTTGGGCTGGAGTTCCTTGAGCATCTGATCGATCTTCTCCGCCGCGGGCGGATGCAGGACCTTGATGGCCTTGAGTGCTTCGATCTGCGCGGGGACATCCTTGGCCTGAGTCGCTGCGTAATGCTTCATGCTTTGCATCATATACGCGTTGGGAACCGTCTTGAGTTTCAGGATCCCGTTGATTTCCACCAACGCGGCCTTGGCTTTGTCTGGGGCAACGGCGTTGGTTTTCTTGTCATATCCCGCGTGCAACATTGCGTCGGCCTTGGCCATCCATGCGGGAGCAAGATAACCAAAGGCGCCATCTTTATCGGCCTTTTTGAGAAGGGCAAACGCCGCTGTTTTTTCTTCGGGAATTTTTGCGGCCTGATAAATCAGGTTCGCCCGCAGAGCAACATCCTTCGGCGTCCCCACTTTGCACTTGGGGTCGACCTTGGCGAGGGTCTTGGCCGCTCGGGTCGCATCGGTGGGATATTGCATGCCGAGATAGTAATGCATCGCTTTGTTGAGGTAGGCCCCGGAGGTCTTGTCGGCCTTGGCGGCATAGGCGGCAAATTCGGCATCGGCCTTTTTGCGCACGGCAAGCTTGGCCTTGTAGGCATCCGATGCGAGGACAGCCGGCTTGTTTGCCAGCGCCTTGGCGAGTTCCGCCTTGAAGGGGGTCATTTTCAGGTAGCCGCCAAATTTATGCAGAAGGCCGCCTTCGGGCAGGATCATCGCCAACGCGGGATACCCGTTCAGGCCCAAGTTTTTCCGCATCGCGTCATAGGCCGCCGCATTGGGCTTGCCGGTGGTGCAGTTCAAGCTCACTGCAACGAACGGCTTGAGCGTCGCCTTGCCTTCAGCTTTCTTGTAGATGTCGTCCTCAATCCGGCGGCACCAGCCACACCAGTCCGTCGTAAAGTGAATGTAGAGGGGCTTATTGAGCTTGCGCGCTTCTTTCAGCGCCGACTCGAGATCGGTGTGGAATCCTGGAATCTCGCCGGCCGCCATCAGCGAGCTCGACGTCAACAACAGGGCGAGAAGTGTAAGGAATCGTTTCATGAGTGTCTCCTTGGGAGAAAAGAGGGTTCTTTTAGTTTCAATTCATTATAGAACCCCCAAACCGCGTTCTCCGTTTCGTCGAAAATAAAAAAAACACCCCGCCGAAGCGAGGTGTTTTGAATTGGCATTTGAGCCTACGACTATTCGCGGGCGGCGTCTTCTTCCTTGTTGGATTCGGCACCGAGTTTGCCGAAGCACTTGAAGAGGATAAATACGCTCACCAAGGCAATTCCGCCGAGGATGTAACCCCAGCCCGAATAGCCCAGCCCGCCAGCCAACACAAGCTTGCGGGAGCTGTAGACGAAGCAACCAACGCTGAACAGCGAGCAGTAGATCGCCACCGCACCAAAGAAGATGCAGAGCATTTGAATCGGCATTTTCCAGGCGCTGCCAGCGTAGTCCTTGACATCGATTTCGATGCCTTCGGCGCGGGCGTCTTTAACAACCTTGCGCCAGCCAGGTCCGCCGGGGTGGCAGAACTTGTAGAACCGGCGGAGGGTTTCCGTGCTTTCCGGCTTGGTCACGAGTGTCGTGACAATCCAAGTTACCGTCGTAATGCCAACGGTCAAAAGGAACTTCATGCTTCCGCCAACCAGAGTGAAGGTCTCGCTCACTTTCCAATCGAGAGCTTTGTCTTCAATCACAAAGCTGAACATCACCGCAGCGATGGTGGTCACGAACATGGCGATGATTTCACTCCAGGCATTAATGCGCCACCAGAACCAGCGCAGCAGGTAGATTGCCCCACTCCCTGCCCCGGCCAAGATCAGCATGTCAAAGGCCTGTTTCGCATTTTGCAGGATGGTCAACGCCAAGGTGCCCGAGATCAGCATCAACAACACCGTGCAGATTCGGCCAACGCGAACGAGCTCTTTCTCGCTCGCTTTGGGCTTGACAAAACGCTTGTAGAAGTCGTTCACGGCGTAGCTGCTACCCCAGTTGAGGTGTGTACCGATCGTCGACATGTACGCGGCGATCAGCGAGGCAACCACCAGCCCCAAAAAGCCCGGACTGAGCTTGGAGAGCATGGCCGGATAGGCAATGTCATCTTGGACATATGTGGGGTCCACGCCGGGGAATGCTTCTTTCATTGACGCGATATCGGGGTACACCACCAAGGAGGCGAGTGCCACGATGATCCACGGCCAGGGGCGCATGGCGTAGTGCATGAAGTTGAAGAACAACGTCGCGCCGATGGCGTTCTTTTCGTCCTTCGCCGCAAGCATGCGCTGAGCGACATAGCCACCGCCACCGGGCTCGGCACCGGGATACCACGCTGCCCACCACTGGACCGCAACGGGAATCAGCAAGAGCGGAATCCAGCTGTTGGGGTCTTGGAAGTCTGGAAAAATCGCCAACTTGTCCGCCACTGCAGGATTTGAGAACAACCCACTGAGGCCACCGACTTCGGGCTGGCTACAAGCGACATACGCCGCGTAGACCGCGCCACCCATCGCGATGGAGTATTGGAAGAAATCCGCCCAGATCACGCCCTTGATCCCGCCAAGCGTCGCGTAAATCACAACGAAAATCGAGGCGTACAGCACCGTTTCAAACGGGGGAATCCCGAGCATCACACCACCGATCTTGATCGCTGCGAGGGTCACAGACCCCATGATCAGGCAGTTGAACAGCACGCCGAGATACAGACTGCGGAACCCGCGCAGGAACGCGGCGGGTTTGCCGCTGTAGCGCAATTCGTAGAATTCCAGGTCGGTCATCACCTTACTGCGTCGCCACAGCTGGGCATAGATGAACACGGTGACCATCCCGGTAATCAGGAACGCCCACCACTTCCAGTTGCCCGCCACACCCTCTTTACGGACCAAGTCGGTCACGAGGTTCGGGGTGTCACAGCTGAAGGTACATGCCACCATCGACACGCCCAACAGCCACCACGGCATGCCGCGGCCACCGAGGAAGAATTCGGATGTGTTTTTCCCGGCTGTGCGGCTGGCAACAATGCCAATCCCAAGCACAATCGTAAAAAAGATCCCGATGACGACCCAGTCGATGGGATCGAGAATCGAACCCGTCGTTACAGCTTTAGATACCGCATCTACGGTGGGTTTCGCAGCTTCAGCTGCCGATGCTAAAAGGTTCACCATGTGCTGTCTCCTTGAGATAGAAAGTTGGTGTGAATTTCAGTTTGGAATCAGGGAAAATTCCTATTTGGAAGATCGTACCCAATCCATCGCCCCATCGCAAGAACAAATCGTCCAATGAACAATTCATTCCGTGTTCCATATGGGCTCATACGCCGATTTGCATCCCTCGCCCGAAATGCCTATAGTGGGCATGATGCGACTGATTTCTCTCCAATCCGGCTCGAACGGCAATTGCCTCTACCTCGAGGGGCGCGAAACGTCGATTCTGATCGACGCGGGAATTTCCGGCAAACAGGCCCAGCTTCGCCTGGGAGAGTTTGGCCGCGATATCCGCGACGCCTCGGGCGTGATCCTCACCCACGACCACGCCGACCACAGCCGCAGCGCAGGAATTGTCCAGCGCAAATTCGGCATGGACATCTGGGCGTCCCCCGCGACCTTCGAGACCATCGCCCCGCGCATCGGCAAGGTCGAAACGCACCACGCATTCCGCACCACGCGCAGCTTCCGCATTGGCGAGTTCGAAATCGAACCCATCGCCACGCCCCACGACGCCGCCGACGGCTGCGGGTTCATCATCGCCTCCCACGGCAAGCGCCTGGGAATTCTCACCGACCTGGGGACCTGTTTCGACGGCCTAGGCGACGCCATCGCCACCCTCGACGCGGTCGTCCTCGAAAGCAACTACGACCCGGGCATGCTCTCGCGCGGGCCCTATCCGTACTATCTCAAGCAGCGCATCACGAGCCCCGCCGGCCACATTTCCAACGCCGAATGCGGCGAGCTGCTCCGCGACCATGGCCGAAAATTGCAGTGGGCAGCACTCGGGCACCTCTCCGGGCAAAACAATACTCCCGACCTCGCTCGAAAAACATCCCGCGAGATTGTCGGCGACGATCTGCCGCTCCACGTCCTCAGCCGAGATGTCGCCGTGGGTGAGATCGTCATCGAATAGTCACAATTCTATCCGTTGGCTGAAACTTCTTTTACTTCCCTTTGGGATATTTCATCTCCGTGAGGAATCGCTTCTCGAAATTTTCCGTCGCATAATAGACGGTCGATTCTTCATCGTCGCCCATGAGCATCAGCGCTTCAATATCGGTGCCCTTGAGTTTGTCCAGGCCGGCTGGGCCGAGGACGCTCAGCGCCGTCGCCCACGCATCCGCCAACACCGCCGTCTTGGCGACCACCGTCACCGAAGGCGCTTTGGTGTGCGCGTCGAGCGTCGCGGGGTTGACAATGTGCGAAAATCGCCGGCCATACACTTGCCGCCCGCGTTCATAATCACCGCTGGTGCACATCGCCTCGTTGCGCAGACCAATCACGACCATTTCGCCGCCGATCTGCAGATATCGAGCCATCGGATTGTACGGATCGCCAATGGCCATCCGCCATACACTGCCGCCGGGACGTTTGCCAAAGCAGCGGATGTCGCCGCCAATGTCCACCATGCCCCCAATCATGTCCTGGGCCATCAGGGACTCGATCGCAAGATCAATGGCATAGCCCTTGGCCACGCCGCCGAGGTCCACGCATCCACTGGCACGCTTTTTCTGGACAACGGTCCCCTCCGCCGGCAAGACAAAATCGTCCCATTGGCTCTGGGCGCGCGCACGCTTGCGCTCGGCCATCCCCGGCAGCGCCAATGTTTGCCACGCTGCGGTCTGGACTTGGTGAACACGCCAATCGATCAGCCGGAACAGGTCTTCCTGCGACTGGCCTATAATACGCATCGCGCGGCCAAACTCACCCAGCGGCGGCACAAGGCGCACCCCCACCGCTCGCGCAAGAGGCCCGCCCAGTGGCGCGACATTGCCCCACACCCGGTCAAACACGCTGATCTCCGACGGGCGCTGACGATAGCCCGAATAGAACAGCTTCAGTAAAAACGCCGGCGCGGGATGGTCGATGTTCTTCAGAGATTGTTTCCACAACAGAATCAAAGGCCGGGCCGTAACGTCGAACGCGCCACCGCTGGCAAGGTGCACTTCGCGGCTCACCCGCAGCACCCGCAACAATTTCGGATCGACGGGATAGTCCCCTGCCGGGCCAGCATTGAATTTCGACAGTGGGCTGTTGGGATTGTAGATGTTCATCTCGCGCTCGACCCACCGCGCGGCCTGGTCGGCCTGGACGCAGATCTCGGCACACTTTTTCTTGGAACTCGAGGTCGGCAGCGTCACGAGAATGTTGTACTGCGGCGTGGACATAATCCCCCCGCGCGCATACTTAAACAGGGTGTGCACCGGTGTCAACATCCGCCAAACTGCCACGCCAATCAGGACACTCAGTAGCCCGATGGCGATCCATGTGGATCGTTTGGAATCGGTAAATTCTTGTATGGGTTTCTCGTCATTGCTCATGGTCACAGTCCCAAAATTGCCAACGCGCCGCGGACGGCCTGGAACAATTCACGCGGCGAGCGGAGTTTCCACAGTCGCCGGAGAATCATGCGTGGGCGGAAATAGTATGTTCGGTACGCCTTGCGGTAGAACGCTTCGACCTCCTCGGCCATCACGGTCGGCAGCTCCATGACCATGTGCGACAGGTCATACTCGTCCCAGTCCTGCGAGCGCAACAGCCCCTCGCGCTCGGCCCAGTCATACAGCCCCGTGCCCGGATAGGGCGTGGTAATGTTGAATGTCACCAGATCGCAATCCAGCTCCAGCGCCCAGTCGAGGGTCTGCTGCATCGTCTCGCGCGTCTCGCCGGGATTGCCGAGCATGAACGCCCCGCGCACCGTCAGCCCAAGGCGCTGGCTGAGACGCACGACCTCTTTGACGCGCTGACGTGGTGTGGTTTTTCCCATCGCGGCGAGCTGTTGGTCGCTGCCGGACTCGACGCCGTACAAAATCTGATGGCAGCCCGCTTCGGCCATGGCGGTGAGCAGTTCTTCGTTGACGCTGTCAATCCGCCCGAAGCAACTCCACGTCACCGGCAGGTCCCACTCGCGCAGCTTGGCGCAAAACGCGAGGACTTCGTTGCGGATCGTCGTGAAGGTATCGTCGTAAAAGCTGATCTCGCGGATGCCGTAGGTCTCGTGGAGATAGCGCACTTCCTCGGCGATGGCCACGCCGTGGCGATAGCGCATTGTGCGCCCAAAAATACGATAGCAAAAATTGCAGCTGCCCACACACCCGCGCGTAGCGAGCATCGACATCGAGGGGCTTTGCTTTGCGGCACCCACGGCCGAGCGGTATCCACTCATCGGCAGCAGATGATACGCCGGGCGCGGAATGGTGTCCAGGTCCGAAATCAATTCGCGGTCGGCAGTGTGAATGGTTTCGCCGCCGTCGCGATAGCTCACACCGTCGATCTCTTCGCGCGCATGGCCCGCCGCGATCTCGCGGAACGTCATTTCCCCCTCGCCGCGAACGACCAGATCGATTGCGTCGCAGGCGAGCGCCTCGTCAGGCCGGGCCGAAGCATGGACTCCGCCGAGAACGATTTCCACTCCGCTAAAGGCCTCGCGGCACATCTGGGCGATTCGCAATGCCGACGAAAACTGGCGCGTCGTCGCCGAAATTCCGACAATATCCCATCCTGCCTCACTCCGGCTGCGGAGCGCATCTACACAGCCCTGCTCGTCAAGTCCCTCGGGGGGGGCGTCGAAAATTTGCACATCGTGGCCGTCTTCTTCGAGCACTGCCGCGATCCACGCCAGCCCCAGCGGCGGCATGACCCCCGCCACGCCACGCCAGATATTCCCCTGTTTGTGCACGAGGGGCGGATGGACCAGAGCGATCCTCATCGGACACGCTCCCGCCCGGCGGCGCGACAAGTTTGCAGAGTTGTGCTGGACATGGTTTGCATCCCGCCAGTATAATACGAGCCGCTTCGAACAACAAGACGAAAGGACCAAGCCGCTCACAAAGGGAACGCCCCACTGCGATGCGCCTTCCGATCATGGACCAAACGCCACAACCCACCCTCGCCGCGCGCACGATGCCCGCGCTGTCGATCCTTGCGATTTTCGCCGCACTGTGCGCCACATTCCTCCTGGCCGTCCGTACGGTCGACTCGCCGGACATCGGCTATCACCTCGGGTTCGGCGAACAACTCGTCCAGACCGCTTGGCCGATGGACACGAGCGACTACATTTACACCATCGACGACTCGATGGAACTCGCCCCAGGCGAGTGGCGCGACGCCGACGGAACGTTCCGCTTCGTGAATGTCAACTGGCTCAGCCAGGGCCTGTTCTACGGCGTGTGGTGCCTTGGCGGCTGGGAAGGGCTATCGATTTTGGCGGCGGTTTTGGTAACGGCAACGGCTGTGTTGGTGATTCTGCTGCTGCTTCGATGCGGCCTACACCCCATGTTCGCGGCGGCAGTGCTTCTGCTCGGGGCAATCACCAGCACGTCGCGCTTCGAGCTGCGGCCAGAGCTGCTGACGTTCCTGCTTCTCGCGGCGATGCTGAATCTTTTGGCAAAGCACTTTCTCAACCCTCGCGCACGTCTTACACGAAAAACCATTTTCGGCATCCTCGCGTTGCAAGTCCTGCTGGTCAACAGTCACAGCTTTTTCCTGCTGGGGTGGGCGCTCACGGGGTGCCTTCTCGGCGGCAGTGCGCTGCGATGGTTCGCCGCCGTCAGCCAACAAGACGACACCACCGAGCCCAAGCGCCGCAGCATCGCGCTGGGCGGGCTTCTCGGCGGACAACTCGCAGTGAGCCTGATCAATCCGTGGACGTGGCGCACGCTGATCATGCCGTTTGAGATGATTTTGTATCTCCGCGCAAACCCGCTGGTGTCCAACGCCCAACCCGGCGACGCAGTCAATCCGATGTCGTTCATCGGCGAGCTGTACCACCCCTTCACCGAGGGGGTTTTCCTGGAATCGCCCGCGACCTATGCCCTCGCGGCCGTGCTGGCGCTGGCGGCGGCGGGGATGCTCGTCGCGCTGTTCCGCGGGCGACTGGCACTGGCGGCGAGCATCGCACTGTTCGCCTACATCACGCTGTCGATGCGCCGGAACATCGCCATCGGCGGGCTGATGCTGTTGCCCCTGTCGGCGGTCGCGCTGGCCCAGACGCGCGAGGCACTACGCCGGATCAAATTCGCCACCGCCGCCCTGCTTGTCGTGGGGGGTATCACCGTTGGGGGATCAACGGTGCTGGCATGGAAAACCGTCGATCAATCCTACTACTACAGCCATCGCTGGGGCACGCGCTTCGGCGTCGGCCCCAATACATTGCTCCAGCCGGTCGACCTGTTCAAGCACGTCGAATCGCTCGAGCTCCGCGGACGGCTGTGGTGCGACTACAACGATTCGTCGTCGTTCTGGTTCTTCCTCTCGCCCCACCCCGACATGCCCATCGTCACCAACAGTTGGGCCTGGCCGCATGAAGTACTGAGCAATTCGCACGAAGAATCGTTCGCGCCTGGTGGGCTGAAACTTGTCGAACAACGCTATCGGCCGGACTGGATCGCCATCCGCACCGACAATTTTTCCGAAACCATCGCCCGCGACCTCGCCACCTCGCCCCACTGGCAGCTCCTCACCATCGCGCCGCGCCACGCCGTGTTCGCGCGGGTCAATGGCGCAAATCGCGAGCTGGTCAAAACACTCATCGAATCGAACAAGATCGACCCGTTCGACCTGTGCGACGCTCTGGCGGAGGCTGCGCCTAAAACCGACCCCAAACCCGCACACGCGCTCCACACCGCCTCGGTATCGCTGTTGCGTCTGGGGCTGTTCTCCCAAGCCTGCCGCATGGCCGGTCGCGCGCTGGAACTCATCGAAAACGACGACCCGCTCGCGCCGCACATCTATTTCACCCTCGCGATCAGCCAAACCCACCTCGGCAAAGAAGCGTTCCAAAGCGCCGGCATCAAAGCTCTCGACACGGGCGGCAAGGCCGAAACTCCCCCGCCCAGTTTTTCGCCTTTGCAGAAACTCAAACTGGTCGATCACTACACCTTCCAGAAAGAGCTAGGCCGCATCCAGGGCGACCTGCTCGAATTGTCCAACACACGGTTGCTGGAACTGCTCCACGGAAAAAACTATCGCGCCCTCTCGCTGCTGGACCGCCTCGATAATCCAGCCCTGCCCGCCAAGGACCGCGCCCAACTCGAACAATTGTTCAACGAGCTGATGGAAAAGGGCCTTCGCGAACACCGCAAGGCCATGGAACACGTCAACATGGCGCTGAAACTCAAGCCCGACTTCCCCGAGGCAAAGCGCTTCCGCGCCGACCTCGCCAGCACACTCCAATCCCTCGAACAATTGCGAAAGTCACTGGCCGAATAGTCGCGCTATTTCACGTTGATAATCAGGTCTCCCATGTCAAAATCATCGAGGTTAATGGTGTGCTCGTCACCGTCACTTTTCTCTACAGAAATGCTCGCCTTGGGGAGAGCTTTCTTCAACGCAGCCACCCCAGCGGGAGTGACGTTCGTACCAGACAGATTGATTTGAATAAGATTCGTAAGTGGATGGAGATGTTTGAGTCCCTCATCGGAAACATTGGCTCCCAACAAATCCAGCTCGACCAACCCCGTAAGGCCCGCGAGACCTACGAGGCCCGCGTCTGTAACACCCGCTTCTCTGAAACTGATCGTCTTCAATTTTTTCAGTGCGCCGAGGTGCGCAAATCCCGCCCCCGTAATGGTCGTGCCGTCCAAATCCAACGTCTGCAACATGGTCATATCGCTCAGGCAGGCAAGCCCTTCATCGGTAATCTTCGTCTTGGCCAGATTGAGATTTTCCAAAGCCGTGCATGTGCGCAGATGGAACAGGCCGAAATCGCCAATCGCCGTGTCGGACAGGTTTAGATCCGTCATCTTGGTCATCTCCGAAAGCGCGACGAGTCCCTCATCGGTAATCTTCGTATCACTACTATCCAAGTTGAGCATCGCCGTCATCGCCTTGAGGTGCAGCAGTCCCTCGGAGGTGATTTCCGTATCCGACAGGTCCAATTCTTCCATCGCGACAAGCCCCTTGAGATGCGCCAGCCCCGCGTCAGACACCCCCGTATAGCACAGGTCCATGCGTTTAATATTCACCAGCGGCTTGTAATATTTAAGGCGCGTGTCGGTGGAATCTTCCCCCTCTGAGCGCATGAATCTGGCACTGAAACTTCCACTGAACTCCAATTGTTCGAGTTGGGTCAACCCAGCGAGATGGCTGAGAGAGTCAAGGGGGACAGACTTGGACAGCGTAAGTTTCCGAAGCGCCCTGTGGTCCTTGAGCATCGCAACGCCCGTAGCAGACAGATTCACGCCAGACAGGTCCAGAATCTCCAACGACGCCATATCCCGAGTGTACTTCATGACATCATCACCGAGGGTCTCGCTCGTCAATTCGAGCCACTGGAGATTCATGCCCTGAAGATTCGCCAACGCCTTGGTGGTGAACTTCCCCTGCAGTGTAACCCGGCGGAGTTTGGGAAACGAGCGAAGAATCGCCAGACCCTTGTCGGTGACGTTGGCGCAATTGATGTTGAGATATTCAAGATTCGTAAGCGATGCAAGTGCGGCAACTCCGGCATCTGTGTAATTTTCTCCGTAGAGATGCAACTCTTCGAGCGTCGTCAGCGCGGCGATGTGCTTGAGGCTTTCATCGCTGAGATTGTCGCCCCTGATGTCGAGGCTTTTGATGGCTGTAAGCTGCTTGAGGTACTTGAGACCATCATTGGTCAACTCGTCGCCGCTGCAATCCAGGCCCCAGAGCCCCGTGCACAACGTCAAAGCCTGGAGGTCCGCGTCGGTCAATTCTGGGCTACAGAAAATTACATTGTTGACCTTGTTGAGATGCGGCAGGAATTGCAGCAAGTCTTCCGAGTCGGGGTGAACGTGCAGCGATGGGCGATTGAGGCTTGTAAGGCCTTTGCCGATATCTCCCCAGGTGCGCGGATCCTGGTCGCTGATGTACAGCTGCCACTCGTGACATGCGGGGACTTTCACCACACCGCCGGCTTGGCCGAGGCTGGCGAGGTCCTTCCAGTCGCCGCCGGGCTTGGCGCAATAACTCACGCTGCAGTCGAAAGGGATGGTATACGTCGCGGCCTTGAAGCGCGGGGCCTGCTTGGCAATCGAAAGGGGACTCTTCGTGTTGGGGATCGATGTCACTCCATCGGCCAAGACCCACGCCGCCATACAACATCCAACCAATCCCGCCATCCAAAATCGTGTGTGGTTCATCGTTGTCTCCCAGTAAAAAGTCTCCACGGTGCGCCCTCACTATACCCCCCGCCCCGGCCGCCTGTCAAACACTCTCTGCGCACAAAAAAGCCCGGCGGGAAGTGAATCCCACCGGGCGTCGTGTTTGCTTGTCGAAACGATTATTCCTCGACGATGATGCGGAAGCCGCCGTTGTAGACGGGCTGGTAGCTGCGGTAGTCGCGACGGACACCGCTGCGGCCCCACTTGGGACGGTCGCGCCAGCTGCCCCCACGCATGACCTTGTGGTCGGCGGGGTTCAGGTCGTTGCGGCCATCGTCGGCCTTGTAGGGATAGGCTTTGTAGCTCGACCGCGTCCATTCGGCGACGTTGCCGATCATGTCGTGCAGGCCCCAGGGGTTCGCCCGATACTTGCCGACATCACAGCCGATGAACTGGCCATCGTTGAAGCGCATTTCGCGGGGGATGAAGTCGATCAGCGGGCTGGGATTCTTGACCGGCTTGGGGTTGACGCCCATCACGGCGTGTCTCTGGATGCTGGCATCGGCGAGATTTTCGCACTTGCCAAAATCGCTGTCCTTCGTGCCATACCATGCCGAGGTGGCCGTGCCTGCGCGAGCGGCATATTCCCACTGCGCTTCGGTCGGCAGGGTGACGTTCTTGCCTGTTTTCTTGGAGAGCCACGTGCAGAATTCCATCGCCTGGGTCCAGCTGATACGGATCACCGGCTGATTGGGATTGTTGGCCACATAGCCCGGACGGGTGTGGTCTTTCCACTGCTGGTCGATGTAGCGGCTGTGGTGCTTGGGATTGAACTTGCGGTACTGCGCGTTGGTGATTTCGAACTTGCCCATCCAATAGGCCTTGTCGATGCTCACCGCGGCCTGCGGCCATTCGTCCTGGAAGCCCTTGACATCGCCCATGACGAATTTGCCAGCGGGGATTTTTACAAGAGTCACCTTAACACCGTCACCGAGGTCGAGGCTCATGGTGTCCGTGCTGGCCTTGGCTTTGGCCTGGGCGGCCGTCAGCGGCCAACCCGCCAGCTTCAGCGGCGCGGGGGCAGCCTCTTCACGCGCGGGCGTGATGAATTCCACCTTCTGGGGCTTGGTGATAATTTTCTCCGCGTAGAGTTGCTTGGTAATTGGCGCGTACAATTTGGCCATCTTGTTGCGCTTCTCCGACCACTCTTTCGCTTGCGTTGTGGTTTCGCCCCAGGTCCCGTGGTCGGGAACATTGAGGTCGATCCACGTCACGAGGCGGTCCCAGCTGTCCGTATCAAGGGTCACGCCGTGGTGGCCCTTGCGGAGCATCTGCACGAGTTCGCTCGTGGACGCGTGATATTCCAACGGATAGAGCATCGCCATGTCGCTTTCGGGACCAGGACGACGCGTGTAGGGGTGCAGTTGGAGGTAGGACGGGGTGTAGTTATTGCCCCACTTCGATTTGACAGCTACGTCTTTCTGGCTGGCGAGAAGGTTAGGGATCTTCTTGTTCGTCCCGTTGTGGCAACCCACGCAATTCTTGTCGAGCACGACCTGAATGTCGCGTTTGAAACTGATCGTGCGCTGGGGGCCCTTCCAGGGTTCCAGCTTGCTGGGCTTGCGCATCAGCGCGATGGTGCGCTTGGCCGGCGGCGCGATGTTCGGGTCTTCGTGACACCCGACGCACGCCATGTTTTCGCCCGGCTGAATCACGAACCACGAGCGCATGATCTGGAGCGCCTGACCGTTTGCGTCCAGCGGCTGAACCGCCATGGGCGTAATCGCGGGCAGTTCCATAAATGCCGAGCCGTCCTTTTCGACCGGGACGGTCCCGAGCATGATCTTGGGTTCCCAGCCGCCTTCGATGGAGATGTTCTGGTGGCCACCCATCTTCATGTAGGTGTAGTGCCATGCGAACACGCGGAGCTTTTTGACCGTACCGACGGGCACGTCCTTAAGGCCCGGGCCTTTGTAGATATCCACGAGGTGGACCGTGCCGGTGGTTTTTTTGGTGTTGATGATGCTGGGGATGACCGGCGGACGCTTGGTGACGCGGAACGGAATCGGTTCCACCGCATGCGCTCTGTCCAGTGAAACCAGCGGCACAACGTTATCGAACATGTCGACCATGCAGATTTCCCAGCGGCTTCCGCGAGCTTTGTTGTGGCGGCGCGAGGCGAGGAAGAAATTGTCATCCAACGGCATGGGATTGAGATAGTGGGTCGGCACACCGTCCACCAGACGGTCGATCACGGGCGTTTCGATCTTTTGACCGTACTTGCCGATTTCGCCGACAAGCCCTTCGGCCTCTTTGCGGCCATTCTTCGTATCAAACACCAGCATGCGCCCCGAGCGCTTCGTGCCATGGTGGCCCGAGGCAATCGTAACAAACTTCGACGCGCTGCCGGGAATCGGACGGGTATAGAACATGGCGTTGGGGAAATATCCATTGGACCCATAGTAATTCATCTGGGCGCTGCCATCGGGGTTCATCGTCATCAGAATGCGCGTATAGTAGTGGCTGTTGTCCGTGTATTCCCAGCGGGTATACATGATCTTGCCATTTTCCATCACCGTGGGATACCAGCTCGACTCCTGGTCGAAACTGATCTGACGGATGTTCTTTCCATCGGGATCCGTAATGTACATCGCGCCAGCAGGCTCTCTCCCGCCAATACAAGGCACACCCACATAGGTCCGCGTCGACATAAAGATGATCTTGCCATTGGGGAGGATCACCGGGTCATAGTTGTCGATATCGGAGTGGTCGCCCGTATTGATCATTTGGGTTTTGTCTTTGGCGATGTCGTGCTTCCAAATTTGCCAGCGACCCGTTTTGTCCTGGCTGCCATAGACAATCTGCTTGGCATCGAAGTCGAGATCGACATCGCTAATCGCACGGTCAGGCAAGGCCTTGACGACCGCACTCTCTTTGCCCGTACGGAGATTCACTCGGCACACCGTGCTGTTGTGCCCAGCGCGGGGCATGGAAAAACAGCCCAGCCAGTTGGGGAAGAGGAATCCGCTCTTGCCCGCCTGTTTGAGATAGAGAATTTCGTCGAAATCAAACAACGGATTGCCGAGAACGAGAGCGTCTTTTTGCACTTTCTTGAGCGCAACTTGGTCGTTGCCCGCGGCTTTGAGTGCGGCGAGATATTTCGCGCTCTTATACTCGCTGCCGAACTTCTTGGCGAGCGCGTCAATCGCGTTTTTGATGTTTTTGGGGTCGGCCAACACAGCGCTAGAGCCGTGTTTGACCGGCGTAGCAACTTTAGGGGCAGACTTTGCGGCAGCCTTTGCGGCAGCCTTCCGGGCGGCCTTCTTGGAAGCAGCTTGCGCCGTCGCAACCATGCACAGTGCCAACAGTAGCATTGTAATCTTTCGCATTCTCAATCTCCTTATGAGTGTAATCGATCAATCAAGTGAAACACCACCAGCGCGCCCAGACAACCTGCGCGCACAACGTGGAATTTCTATGTGTTTTCAGTATAGCAAAATCGTTTTGAGATTCAAGTCAAATTAGAATCTCGACCCTGTTTAACGAGGGGTTGCGCATCCTATTGTAGCCCCGCCACAAAAAAAAACGCCCACAGCGTTCACTGTGAGCGTTAATTCGTTTATATTAAGCGGGTTACACGCGACCGACATAGTCTCCGGTGCGGGTGTCCACTTCGATACGCTGGCCGTTTTCGACAAACGGGGGTACTTTCACCTTCGCGCCACCTTCGCAGACGGCGTCTTTGAGCTGGTTGGTCGCGGTCGCGCCCTTGACGTTCGGGGGCACGTCTTCGACGACGAGCTCGACGGTGTTGGGCAGCTCGACGCTGATGACTTTCTCTTCGACGAAGCAGACCATCAGGGAGCAGTTTTCAGTGAGATAGGCCGCGCGATCGCCGAGGGCCGAATGGGGCACTTCGGTCTGATCATAGGTCTCGGTGTCCATCATGACGTGGCTTTTGCCATCGGAATAGAGATATTCCATCGGCTTGCGGTCAAAGTGGATCGGTTCGAGGGTATCGTCGTTGCGGAAGCGGGTGGAGACCACCGAGCCGTCGCTGACTTTTTTCATCTTGCATTGCAGGTACGCGGGGCCTTTGCCAGGCTTGACGTGGTGCATTTCGCCGAAGATGTACATGTCGTCTTTCCACCATGCGCCCATGCCGCGCTTGAAGTCGCTTACTTTCTGTGCCATGAATCTAGTCTCCTTGGAGTGGTTTAAAATCGTGTGCGGCGGAATTCTACCAGATTGGCGAGCCAAAGCAAGGGAAAAAGGGATGTGCATTTCTTCTTCCTCTGTCAGATCGACCGAAGCGAGCTTGCGAGCGAAGATCGGAAATGGAATTGACGCAAAACCGCCGCACGAGACAACAAACTCGAAAATGCAGGTTACACCTTGCGTTTATTAGTGTCTTTCGCCTAAACTATGGCCCTATGTCTACATCGGAAGTCAAATCCTGGCAGCATACGCGCAACAACATCGAGGGCATCGGCATCGCGATCATTCTCGCGTTCGTATTGCGGGCGTTTTTAATCGAAGCGTTCGTGATCCCCACCGGCTCGATGGCGACGGGGCTCTATGGCGAGCACTACGAACTCACCTGCGCGTGTTGCGGGCACCAGTGGGCGCATGGCCTGCAGCATCGCAGCGGCGGCGTGAACCCTGGCAGCCCTGCTGCGGGTACGGCCTTCAACCCCAAGGGCGACGTTCCCTCCGGAGCACTCTGCCCGAACTGCAACTATGACTACAGCGCCAATTTCGGCGTTCTGCCCAAGCCTCTAGGCCGGAAAATCTCCGGCGGCGACCGCGTGCTGGTCATGAAATATCTCTACGACATTCGCCCGCCGAAGCCCTGGGACGTGGTGGTGTTCAAAAATCCACAGACCAATCGCCAGAACTACATTAAGCGCCTCATCGGCCTGCCGGGCGAAACGATCCAAATTGTCCACGGCGACATTTTCGTCAAGACCGCCCCCGACAATGAATTTCAGATTCGCCGCAAGCCGCGCCACGCCCAAGACGTTCTCTGGCATATTTTCTATGACAACGACCACTGCCCCGATCCGCAATTGCTCCGCGAAAGCAGCACCGAGGCGCCAGAGTGGGCCTGCACCCAAGGCCACGTCGAGCGAACGATGGAGGGGCGCGTACTGACCGCCGTCCGCACACCAGCGACGCTGGACTTCCGCCCCGGCAAGATCCACCCCGACCGAACCGGCTGGCTGCCCCACAACGGCTACAACCTTCGCGGCAACAACCTCTCCAAGCACGACCACTGCTCCGACCTCCAACTCAAGCTCACCCTCAAAGCGTTCGAACGCGGGGCCATCAAGGCGAACGCGACGTTCGGCATCCGCGGCCATCAGTTCCGCGTTCGCTACGAACAATCGACCCTCACCCTCGAACGCGCCAGCCGGACCGAGGCCAACGCCAAGTGGATCACCCTCGGCCAGGCCTCCTTCGAGCGCGGCCACAGCGAAACTACATCGTTGGTCATCGAGCACGTCGACTGGCAATTCCGCGTTCGCGACGAACCCACGGGCACGACGCTTTCGACCACCGACTCGAACTACCCATGCGACTTCGCCATTGCCAGAGACTGGGCCACGCGCCCCATGCGCCTCGACGCACAAGAAGATGACATCGACATGCAACTCGGCGACCTGGTACTCCGAAGCCCCACGCCCGACATCAACGACCAAATCCAACGCCTCGAGGCCTCGCTGCAAGAGATCCATGCCAAACGGGAATTGCTCTTGCCGTCGGTCCAGATCCGCCTCGGCGCGGATAACGAACTGTGGCACGTCAAACTCAGCCGGGACGTGTTCTACACCTCCCCGCATATTCCGCCCAACTGGAATAGCGTCGGCGAACAATATGCCTACGCACGGCAGTTGTTGCGGGACTACACCAACCCCGCCTGCCCGAATCGCTGGACACCGGTTTCGCTTGATGCCGTGCCATCGAGCCATTTCCGCGCTTGGGGCACCTTCGGCAATCCCATTGCGCTTCGCGCCTTTGCGGACGAGCCCGACCGGGACGAGTATTTCTGCATGGGCGACAACAGTGCCGAAAGCCACGACGGACGAAGCTGGTCGGCCGCTGCGCCGACGCTGAACCTATTCGACAAAGACGGCCGCCCCGCCTACCAACTCGGCACGGTCCCCCGGCGGAACTTCGTCGGGCGCGCTGCGCTGGTCTATTGGGCCGCGGGACATCGCCTGCCGGTTCTCCAATGGCCGATCGTCCCCAATGCCGGACGCATCCGCCTGATTCGATAACGATCGCCTCTTGACACACAACGACATTCCGCCGACAATGGCGGCTTCTACCCCTTGTACTGCGAGGACTCCCATGATTCTTCTGGAAGCAAAAAATCTGGTCAAGCGCTACTCCGGCCGCACCGTGGTCGATCACGTCTCGATTACCGTCCACCAGGGCGAGATCGTCGGCCTGCTCGGTCGCAACGGCGCTGGCAAAACCACCACCTTCCGTCAGATCGTCGGGATGATCGCGCCTGAAAATGGCGAAATCGTCTTCGATGGCCACGACGTGACCGACATGCCCATGTTCAAGCGTGCCCGCCAGGGCATGGGCTATCTCTCGCAGGAGCCGAGTATTTTCCAGCGCCTTTCGGTGCGCGACAATCTCATGGCGATCCTCGAAACCCTCCCGCAGACCAAAGCCCAGCGCAATGACAAATGCGACGAGCTGCTCGCGCAGTTCGGGCTGGAAGTCCAGCAGAAGCAACCCGCGCGGACCCTCTCTGGCGGCGAGCGGCGCAAACTTGAAATCGCCCGTGCGCTGGTGACCAATCCGACGCTGGTGATGCTCGACGAACCCTTCAGCGGGGTCGACCCCATCGCCGTGGAAGACCTCCAGCAGGAAATCCTCAAGCTGCGCGAGTCGGGCATCAGCATTCTCCTGACCGACCACAACGTCCGCGAAACGCTGACCGTCACCGACCGCAGCTACATCATGGACGCAGGCAAGGTTCTTCGCGAAGGCCAGCCCCGCGATCTGGTCAACGACGACCTGGTTCGCAAAACGTATCTCGGGCGCACCTTCCGCGGCGACGAGTTCGACGTCCACCTCGAGGACGATCACGAAAGTCGCATGGGCCTCGGCAGCGCCAAACCCAATCAATCGTAACCCCCAGGACCCGTACTCCCTATGGCAGTGAAACGAGATTTTTACGATGTACTCGGCGTGAGCAAATCCGCTTCCGACGACGAGATCAAGCGTGCCTACCGCAAACTCGCGCGGAAGTATCACCCCGACGTGAACAAGGACGACTCTGCGCCCGCGAAATTCCGCGAGGCGACAGATGCCTACGAGGTCCTTTCCGATTCGACCAAGCGCACGACCTATGACCAGTTTGGACCGGCTGCGTTCGACAAGTCCGGCGGGCCAGGCCCAGGCGGATTCCGCCCTGGCACGGGCGGCGGACCGGGCGGATTCAACGTCGACTTTGGCAACATGGGCGGCGGATTCGGTGGCGGCGGTGGCGGATTCGGTGGCATGGGCCTCGACGATATTTTGTCTGCACTCGGCGGCGGCAGACGGCGCTCTCGGCGCCAACCCGCTCCGCGCGGGGCGAACATCGAACACGCCGTAATGCTCGACTTTCTCCAGGCCATCCAAGGCTCCAAAACCACCCTCAAGCTCCAATCGGTCGACCCCAGCACGGGCATGACCAACACCCAGACCCTCGAGGTTAAAATCCCTGCGGGCGTCAAGGATGGGCAGAAAATCCGCATCCGCCACAAGGGCGAGCCCGGCCCGGGCGGCCACGGCGACTTGATCATCCTCTGCCACGTCAAACCGCACCTCTATTTCCGCCGCGAAGGCGACAATATTTCCGTGGAGATCCCGTTAACCGTCACCGAGGCCACCCTCGGTGCCAAGATCGATGTCCCCACCATCGACGGCACGATCACGATGAGCATCCCGCCGGGAACCCCCTCGGGGCGCAAACTGCGCATCCGCGGAAAAGGCGCGCCAAAATCTGGTGATGCCCGCGGCGACCAGTACGTCATCCTCCAAATCGTGCCTCCGACGGAACTCTCCGACGAAGCCGCCGCCGCACTGGACCAATTCCAGGCCGCCAACGACTTCAACCCGCGCGCCGAAATCCCGTGGTTGGACGAGTAGGCCCACAATCATAGACTTCCATCCGCGCACTAAAAATCCCGTGGCTGGACGAGTAGGCCCACAATCATAGACTTCCATCCGCTCACTAAAAATTCCGTGGTTGGACGAGTAGGCCTTTCAACACTACCTTTTCAAGGAGTCATCATGAATCGACGCATCTTTCTTTCCCTGAGCGCTATTCTTTTTGCCAGTTCGCTGGCCCTTGGCCACTGTGGCAGTTGCGCACCCAAAGCGGTCGCGATCAAAACCGCCGCACCCAAGGCCACCGCACCCAAGGCTGCCGCGCCCAAAGCGCCCATTCGCATTGCGTGCGTGGGCGACTCGATCACCGTTGGCGTGGGCGTCAAGAAAAATCGGAAAGCAAAATGCTACCCCGGCCAGATTCAAAGCACGCTTGGCCGCGCCGTCGTCGTGGGCAACTTTGGCGTCTCCGCCCGGACGATGCTCAAGAAGGGTGACCACCCGATCTGGAAAGAAAAAGCCTATACAAACGCGCTCGCCTTCAAGCCCGACGTCGTCACCATCATGCTCGGCACGAACGACTCCAAGCCCCACAACTGGAAGCACAAGGCCGAGTTCGCCGCGGATGTCAAAGCGATGGTCGCCGAGTTCCGCGCCCTGCCTTCCAATCCGAAAATCTATCTGATCCTCCCCGTCCCCGCCTTCCCCGGAAGCTGGGGCATCACCGACAAGGTCATCAAGGGCGAGATCATCCCGATCCTCAAGCAAGTCGCCAAAGAAACCAAGTGCGCCACGATCGACCTCCACACGCCGATGGAAGACAAGAAGCAGTTCTTCCCCGACAAGGTCCACCCCAACCTGGGTGGCGCGACGGAAATGGCGAAGATCCTCGTCAAGGAACTCGGCATCGAACCGGCCGCGCCCCAACCGGCCGCCGCCCCGCCGGCTGGCACCTTCCCCGGCAAAGTGACCAAGTTCGGCGGATTCGACTGCCACAAAAATTTCAAAATGGACGGTATGATCTGCACGATCGCCAAGCCCAAGACGGCGGCCAAGGGCAATCCCTGGGTCATCCGCGCTCGCTTCTGGGGCCATCAAGCCGGCGCCGACATTGAACTGCTCAAGCTCGGCTACCACATCGCGTACTGCGACGTGGCGAACCGCTATGGCGACCCGGTCGCTGTCGAACGCTGGAACAAATTCTACACGCTGATGACCAAGACCTACGGCATGAACAAACAAGTCGCGCTCGAGGGCATGTCCCGCGGCGGGCTGATCATCTTCAACTGGGCCAAGGCCAACCCCGAGAAGGTCTCCTGCATCTACGGCGACAACCCGGTGTGCGACATCCGCTCGTGGCCCGGCGGGCAGACCGGCAAACCCTACCCCTCGGGCTGGAAGGTCTGCAAGAAACTCTTCAAGATCACCGATGAAACCGCGAAGGATTTCAAAGGCAATCCCATCGACGGCCTCGAACCGCTCGCCAAGGCGAAGGTTCCGGTGCTGCTGATTTTGGGCACGGCTGACAAGGTCGTCCCGAACAAGGAAAACGGCAGCCTTCTCGCCGAGCGCTACAAGAAACTCGGCGGCAGCGTGACGATCATCACCAAGCCCTCCGGCCACCACCCCCACGCGCTGGAAAACCCCAAGCGCATCGTTGATTTCATCACGAAGCACACCGCGAAGTAAAGCCTCACTCTTGCTTTTCCACAGCTCGCAGGAATTGAATTCTTGCGAGCTGTTTTTTTATCCCAGCGCGTTCCGTGCGGGGTTTTTCGACGGAACCTCTCGCAAAAACTCGGAAATGAATTGCACCCTCCCCCGTCGCGGGATTACAATCAACAATCGAATTTTCCCCCTTCTCCTCGCGGAAAGGAATGATGATGAACGAATCGAATCCAAAGACCACAATTGTTGTTGGAATTTGCATTGGCGTGTTACTGGCAACGGTCGGCTATACGTTTGTCCTGCGCCACCAGGCCAACGAGGCCGAGGCCACTCGCATTGCCGAGCAGCTCGAGGCCGAGAAAGCCGCCATCGCTGCCAAGGGGGATCCGAACGCTGTGGCGCTCACGCCCCGACGGGTCACGATGCTCAAGCTCGCCCACGGGCTCAAGCCCGACCATCCGGTCCACATCGGCATGCTGGAAATGAACAAGGCCCTCGACGATCTTTCAGGCGGGACGATGAAGCTGGAGATTTATCACTCTGGACAATTCGGCGGCGAAAGCATGGTCTTGGACAATGTCAAAACCGGCGGCCTGGCGATGACGAAAGTGTCCGCCGCCAATCTTGAAAACTACAACAAAACCATGGGCGTGTTCACGTTGCCCTACATCTTCAAAAATCGACCCCACTACTGGGCCTTCCTCGATTCCCCCGCCGCCAAAAAGCTCCTGCTCTGCGCCATTCCCCACAATCTCCGCGGGCTATGCTATTACGACGCGGGCTCGCGCAACCTCTATATCAACAAGAAGACCAACCGCGCCATCGAGAAGCCCGAAGACCTCAAGGGCCTGAAGATTCGCGTGATGGGTTCCAAGAACATGATGAACATGATCTCCGCGTTTGGCGGGACAGGCGTACCGCGGCCGTGGGGCGAGCTGTACACCGACCTGCAAAATGGCGTAGTCGACGGGGCGGAAAACAACCCGCCGAGTTTCCTCTCGGCCAAGCATTTCGAGGCATCAAGCTATTTCTGTCTCAACGCGCATCTGCGCATCCCCGACATGCTGATGGTCAGTGAAATCGCATGGAAGAAGCTCACGACCCAGCAACAGAAATGGCTGACCCAAGCGGCAAACGCATCGAGCCAATTCCAGCGCAAGCTCTGGGCAAAGGAATCCAAAGCCGCGCTGGACACCGTAGCCAAGGCCGGCGTCAAGATCATCACCTATACGCCCGAGCAGCTCGAAGCCTTCGCCGCCAAAGTTCGCCCACTCGTCGAGACCGCCCGCAAAGACAACAAAAAAATTGATGCCATCCTCAAGGACATCCACTCCGCCATCCCGGCCTCGAACTAAGGAGATTCGACGATGCTCAAATGGCTAAAGCGAATTCGAAAATCGGTATCTCTCCCACTGGAATGGCTGGTCATCCTCGCCATGGCGGTGATGACGCTCGACATCCTCTGGGGTGTTATGGCACGCTATTTCCTGCCCAGCGGCGTCGACGCGGAAGTTGGCATTTGCCTTTGGCTGGATGCCCACGTCGGCTACGCCTGGACGGATGAACTGGCCACGAGCCTGTTAGTGTGGGTGGGGCTCCTCGGCAGCTGCGTCGCGTACGAGCGCAAATCCCACCTCGGCGTGGATGTACTCACCAGCCGAATCGCACCGCTCAACCGCAAACTCTGCCAGTTGATCGTTCACGCATTGGTCGCCACGTTTGCCATCGTGGTTTTGCTCTATGGTGGATGGAAGGTGTTCTGCGGCTCGCTCTATCCCCCTCCGGGCGCTTCGGCCGAACTCATCGAAATGTTTGAACCCAAGATCATGACCGCACTGCGCTATCCCAGCGGCGCGGACATGCCCGAGGCCATCGCGATCTATCTCGCCGTCCCCATCGCGGGGCTCGCCTTTACGTTGCTGGCGATCGAGAATTTCCTCGAAACCCTCTTGGCCCCGCCGGCGGCCTCCGCTGACATTGACACCGAGGAGGTGACCTGTGGATAATCAAGCACTCATCCTTCTGGTTTCCTTCGTCACCATGCTGCTGCTGAACATGCCCGTTGCTGTGGCCATCGCCCTCTCGACGCTTCTGACGATGCTCTCGCTGGGCGAGGCCAACGTGTCGGCGACGACCATGGTCGCCAATAAAATTGCGACGGGAATCAATCAGAATGCTCTCTTGGCGATTCCGTTTTTCGTATTGTCGGGCCTGTTGATGGGTCGCGGCGGCATGGCGCGACGGCTGATCAATTTCTCCGATGCGATCATGGGTCGCATGCCCGGCGGGCTGAGCTATGTCAATACGCTGACGTGCATGATGTTCGGATCGATTTCCGGATCGGCCGCAGCAGCGGTCAGTTCCATCGGCGGATTCATGATCCCCGAGATGGAAAAGAAAGGCTATCCGCGTGAGTTTTCTGTGGCCGTCACCGCGACGGCTGCAACGACGGGCTTGCTGATTCCGCCGTCCAACGTCATGATTATCTATGCGACCGTCACGGGCGTCTCCGTCGGTGCGATGTTCATGGCGGGCGTACTCCCGGGCATCCTCACTGGCCTGTGCATCATGGCTGCCTGCGCGTTCCTCTCGATCCGCCACGGCTATGGCCGCAAAGAAGCCAACGGCCGCCATATCCCCTCGGTCCCCAAGGCGCCCAAGGAAATCATCGTCTCACTGGCCATGATTCTCATCGGCATGATGGGGCTGTGGATGCTCTGGTTCCGCCCAACCGGGCCGCTGGGCCTCACGACAACTGGCCACGTCACCAACCGCCTGTTCCTCACGATCGCCTACTTCATTTTGATGATGCGCGGATCGTTCCGCCTCAAGCCGATCCAAACGATCTGCTTCCTTCAGGCCCTTCCGAGCTTGATGCTGATTGTGATTGTCATCGGCGGGATTCTGACCGGCAAGTTCAGCGCCACCGAGGCCTCGGCCGTCGCGGTGCTCTACTCGTTCCTGCTGGCGGTGTGCGCCTATCGCGAAATCAAGTGGAAGCAAATCGCCAAACTCCTGCTGGACGCAGGCGCGACCACCGCGGTCGTCATGCTCCTGATTGGCGCGTCGCAGGCGATGGGCTGGATCCTCACCCGTCAGAACATTCCTCAATCCATCGCGACAAGCCTGATGAACGTCTCCAGCAATCCCATCGTTATCCTGCTGATTATCAATGCGATTCTGCTCTTGGTCGGCACGTTCATGGACATGACACCCGCGATTCTGATTTTCACGCCGATCTTCCTGCCCGTGGTCACCTCCCCGGCCATCGGTCTGACGGAAGTCCACTTCGGGATCATGCTCATTGCCAACCTCTGCATCGGCCTGTGCACTCCACCCGTGGGGACTTGCCTGTTCATTGGATGCGGGATCGGAAAGACCACCATCGCCAAGACGACCCGGCCGATGATCCCGTTCTTCATCGCGATGATTCTCGCGCTGATGGCGATCACGTTCATCCCCGCCCTTTCGACGTGGCTTCCCCAACTCACCGGACAGCTGAAATAGACTCACTTCACCACACACAAAAACGCCCGCAGGAGATCATTCTCCCGCAGGCGTTTTTTATATCATTTCAGAGCGACTACTCGTTGAGGTCGTCGTCTTTCCAATATTTCGTGCCCGCCACCGTCGCCTGAAGCGCGAGGCCCGCTTCGGTCATGGAGTAGGCTTCGATGTCACCGATGGCGCCCTGGCTGGAGGCTTCGCCGCCTTTTTCGCCCGACGTGGCCGCCGCGTCGGCATGGCCGCCGAACTCCCAGCCACTGTCGATAAATTTGTCCAGCGTTTCCTTCTTGCGGAAAATCAGCAACACGCGATAGTCCTTCGCGCCCAGGCCAAGGCCCACGCCCGCCAGACCCATTCTCATGTAGGTCTTTTGACCCGTCGCATTGTCGGTCACGACACCGTGGCCTCCGCCAGCAGAAATCAGAATCACATTCACGTTGGAGTTGCTAAACACGCCATAGCCCGCCGCCTTGGCAACCTTGCCCCTCACCAGCGGCTCCTGAGCGACAAATCGCGCAAGGGTTTCCTCCTCCATCGAGAGCGTGTTCATGCGCTTCTCCTCGACCGTCATTCCCTCAGCGCCACCGCATCCGACGCACAATACCATTGCAACCATCATTCCGCCAAGCATCATTTTCCTGTACATGGAGATCTCCTTTCAAGAGAAGGTGTCAAATTTCAAGTCCTTGTGTAAGTATAGGGCCAGGCTGATCACCTGTTCAACTCAAATGCGATTCAATTTCGGCGAGTTTGGCCTCCCACGTTTCACTTCGCATAGCCTCTTGTGCGGCAGCGTGTTGAGCAGGTGTCCGCGCGAGAGCGCGTTCTGCGGCGGCAATAAATTCATCCGGCGTGTCGGCAAACTCGACCCACTGGTCATACTCCACGACCTCGGGCAAGCGGCTGGAAATCACGGGCAGACCGGCCGCGAGATATTCCCGCAGTTTGATCGGATTCACCGCCTCGGTCAGTTCATTGCGCTTAAAGGGAATCAGCCCCACGTCGAATCCCGCGCACCACGCCGGCAGATCCGCATAGGGCACAGGCCCCACACAGTGCACATTCGAAAGCGATTTCGCAGCGGACAAATCTTCCGTGGAATCCCCCAGCAACACAAACTGCCATGCGGGCTGGCGGCGAGCAACCTCCACCAACAGCTCCAGATCAATCCAGTCACGAATCAGCCCGAAGAACCCAAACCGAGGCTGAGCAATCGCCGTCAGCGCTTCGGGTGGGGTGGCCTGGTTCGCCGAGGCAAAATGATCATATTCCACGCCGTGGGGAATCAAAATTGTGTTGGGGTTCCACGATGCCTTGGTGTCCAGAAGCGGCTTCGACGTCGTAATCACCAAATCGGCACGGCGGGCAAGGGCCTCTTCGTCGCGAAGAATCTGCTGGGTGTCGTAGCCGGAAAAGTGGGCGAAGTCGTCCACGCAATAGTACACCACCCGCGAGGGCGACAGCGCATCCAGCGCATACTCCACATCCGGCGCAAACGACCACACGTCCACCTCGCCACTGCCAAACCGCTTTATCGCCCGCCGAAGCGCGCGACGCAACAGCCACCGGTTGAGCTTTCGCGCCCAGCTCCGCCCCGGCAGCGGAACCACCAGCGGCGTGAGGACGTGGAGATTCTTTCGCACGGTTTTCGTCCCGCGGAACACCTTGCCGAGTTTTTTGCAGATCCACAGAAAATCCGATGCACTCGCCGACGGTGCGCGCGACGCGTGGTAGTTCACCCACAGCACCACATTGCGTTCGGCGAGACGGTGCATCACATGATGCTTACTGGTCGGCGGCGCATCGTATCCACTGGCAAAACAAACAATGGTTTTGCCTTCGATCATACGATCTTCCCCCCGCGCTCTGCGAGGTACTGGCAGCATTCCACAAAGAGTTTTTGCTGGGCGGCCCATGAATATTTTTCGTCGATCAGTTCTCGCCCGGCGCGGCCAAGTGCGGCGCGTTGGGGCGCATCTTCAAACAATGCCGAAATCGTTTCGATCCATTCATGCGGCGTGTCGGCCTGGAGAAGGTGCCTGCCCACTTCGGCATCGATGCCTTCGCGGCTGGACGGCGAAACCACGCACGGCCGGCCCATCGAGAGCGCTTCGAGAACCTTGTTTTGCACCCCGCGGGCCATCTGCAACGGACAGATCGCCAGCTTGGCCCCCTGGAGGAAGCCCCGCGTGTCGGCCACTTCGCCCGTGACAATCACGCCTTCGATCTTGTCCAGCTCTTGCACCTTCGGCGACGGGTTGCGCCCGACGATAAAGAACAGGAGGTCGGGATATCGACGCCGCAAGGCGGGGAAGACATAGTTCACAAACCAGATGACCCCCTCGACATTCGGGTGATAATCCATCTGCCCGACAAACACCAGCGAATCCTCTGGCAGGCCCATGTCCTTGTACTCGGCCTGTGAGTCGTAAAATTCGGAATCCACCCCGTTCCCGGCGACAGAAACCTGCGAGCGAAGCGCCGAGGGAATCAAACGTCGTTCTTGCTCGGTGATCACAAACGATGCATCGCAAAATTCAATCGCCTCACACTCCATTCGCTGAAGGCACTTGGCCTCGTGGCGATAGATGCGCCGCTTGAACCAGCCGGCACTGTTGGCATATTGACGATATTTCGCACTGTCCACATCGACCATATCAATCACGGCCGCGATGCGTCGCTGACGCGCGCGCTGGTGCATCACGACGTGGCCGAGATAGGGGAACATCACCGAGCTGTAGCCGATGACCAGATCGATGGGGTGATCTTGGAGATAGCGGTAAAGCTGGCTGTAGAGTTTGCGGGAATAGAAAAACCCCTGCGTCATCGCTTCGCCTTCGAGCAGATGTCCGAGCGCATACGGCCATCCCCCTGCCAGCGAACCCACCATGCCATAGAGATACGAATCCAGCCCTGTGGCAAAATCGGCTTCGAGGCGGTTCATCAACGGACACGCCAGAGTAATATCAAAATGCTTGGAGAGTTCCACAATCTGATGAAACGCACGAATCCGCTCGCCCTTATCAGGCGGAAACGGCAGCCGGTGCGGCATGTATAACACATGAGGTTTTTTCATCATGGAATCCAGCGGGTTACGAGACTGCCCGCGCGCCGGGTCATCCAGAGCGGCAAGCGCTTCCAGAGCCGGACCGCCATCGCAAACTTGCGATTACTCGGCGAGAGGTTGGGCATCTCTTTTCGATTGTGCAACATCAGTTTATAATGTAACGGCTCGGGTGTAAAGCCCATATGTCGTTTAAATGCGTACGGCCCGGGATTGTCGCGGCGGGTGCGATTGAAATCGAACACGCCCAATCCACGCTCGACGCAGTGTTGCTGGAGGGTAAGGTACATCGCGTTACTCGCGCACGCAGGCCCCGCCGGAGGAAGCGAGCCGGAAAAATAGGCCACCAGCTCGCCCCGAAAGACAAAGCTCATCACGCCCGCAACCGGTTTCCCATCAAGCGAAACCACCTCACAAACGCAATCCTCGCCGAAGCGGTCTGCGAGTTCGACGAATAGCCGCTTGGAAAAATTCGGGCTCCCCAGCCGGCGCATCGTAAAGGCATAGAGGTCGTAAATCGTATCGAGGTGGTCGCGGCCAAACACGACGTCACACTGCTTGAGGCCTTTGCGGCAGGCGGCGCGACCCTTCTTGGGAATCGCCGGCAAGAGCGCGGCCGGGTCGTCCGGCAATTCACAGCGGAACGTGTCATAGCGATCATTCGTCGGCAAATCGAAATGGGTCTCGTCCTTCTGGCGCAATTCGAGATATTCCACATCGTGCTCCGCACACAGCCGCTGCGCCTCGGCGAGTAGCGCATCGGCCGCCGCTTCGTCGTCAGAAACAATGCCGCCATAAGTCGCATACGGCACGGATACGATCACGCGACCCACCAACCGACTGCGCACGAGCATCATCGGCAAGACCCCCACGACCTGCTCGCCGCGTAGCGCCAGCCGGTGCAACGGGCGATGCCCGTAGGCTGCCTCCACCGCATCACACCACGCGAGACGATGGAACACCGTCGCCTGCGGGCAGCGCAACAAGTACGCCTCCCACGCGCCGCGCAATGGCTCTGTCAGCGAAACAATCTGAATCGTGTTCTCCATACCAACTACCCTACTCAATCTCGACACTGAATACAATTCTTCGGCCCGGATTTTTCGCGAGCTTATTTCTTTCAAGCCGTGTTTGATGCTATACTCATTGAACCCCGACCCCAAGGAGAAGCCCATGTCACTGGCCACATTCTTTAGCTCTATCACTGTCCTGCTGTTTGTCATGGACCCCTTCGGCAATCTTCCCATCGTCGCATCGATCATGGAGAAGGTTCCGCCTACCCAACGACGAAAAGTGCTCCTGCGAGAACTGATCCTCTCGCTGGGAATTCTCATCTCGTTTTTCTTCCTCGGCGGGATGCTGCTCGACCTTCTTGGTGTCGAGGCCTCGACGCTCGATATCGCCGGCGGGGTGATTCTGCTGTTCGTCTCCATCCATTTAATTTTCCCCTCGCCCAACCACTCGTTTTACAGCAGCGACGACAGCGAACCGTTCATCGTCCCCATCGCCGTGCCACTGATCGCGGGCCCCTCGGCGATGACCATCGTCATTCTGATGGCGACACGCTCGGAAACCACCACGCAACAGCTCTGGGCGCTGGGAGCGGTCGTAATCGCCTGGGCCCTCCTTGCGGTCATCCTCATGGCGTTCGGATTTTTCCAACGGATCCTTCGCCCCAAAGGGTTGCGCGCATGCGAACGTCTGATGGGGATGCTGCTGATTCTCGTCGCGATCCAATCCATTCTCAACGGCCTGCGCGAGTACATTAAAACGCTGTAGGACACGGACTTTTTCCGACCAGACTTGCACCCCACCGCGAAAAACCATAAAATTCGTCCATGTCCCTGACCCTGCCCATCCTTGTCATCGTCTTCAGCCTGGCGCTTCTGATTTGGAGCGCGAACCGTCTCGTCGACGGGGCGGCCTCCACGGCGCGCTATTTCGGCATGCCCACGCTGTTGATTGGCATGGTCATCATCGGCTTTGGCACATCCGCGCCAGAAATGGCGGTCTCGGCGCTGTCCGCGAGCCAGGGCAATCCGAACCTCGCACTCGGGAATGCGTACGGCTCGAACATCACCAACATCGCGCTGATCCTCGGGATCACGGCGATGCTGTGCCCGGTTCTCGTCCAGTCGCGCATCCTCCGCAAGGAATTGCCGATCCTCGCAGCCGCCACCGGCCTCGCGGCCTGGCAAGCGTGGGACGGGAGAATCTCTCGCCTCGATGGCATCGTGCTATTGATCGTGTTCGCGGGGATTATGACCTGGACGATCCGTAGCGGGCTGAAACACAAAGAAGATGTCCTCAGTAACGACGTCGAGCAGGAACTTGAAGAATGCTCCATGCCCATCAAAGCCGCGGTCTTCTGGCTGTTCGCCGGACTGGTGTTGCTGGTGGGCAGCTCGTATGGCCTGGTGTGGGGCGCAGTAAAAGTGGCCGAGGCATTTAACGTCCCCGACTTGATCATCGGCCTGACCGTCGTCGCCATCGGCACCTCCCTGCCGGAGCTGGCCTCATCGATCATCGCGGTCCGCAAAGGGGAACACGACCTCGCCATCGGCAATGTGATCGGTTCGAACCTGTTCAACACGCTGATGGTGGTGGGCATCGCTGGCACGATTCACCCCACCGACGTCAGCAAGACCGCCCTGCTCAGCCGCGACATTGTGGTCATGTCCGCGCTGACGGTGTTGCTGTTCGTCCTGGGCTATGGCGTCCGCGGCCGAGGGCGGATCAACCGCATCGAAGGCGCACTCCTGTTTGCGATCTATCTCGGCTACACGGGCTATCTGATCTCCATTGCCGTGCGAGTCGCGAGCTAATCAAAAAAAGACGCACCCGAGGGCACGCCTTTTTTCATGGTTTGGATTTCTACTTTTTTGATTTTTTCCCGCCGAATTGTTTCACAGCGGTTGCGCGAAGAGCGTCATGGTGGCGCGACATGTAGTAGAACGATTTCGTCGCCGAATTTTCGCCAAGGCAGAACCGGAATTCAATGCGGTATCCACCGCGAGGCCACGTGACATCTTTCAGGCCGAGCGCATTGACGACAAACGAAACACTCTCGCCGGCCTTGAGCGTCGTCGGCTGCGTCTTGGCGGGGAGGGCCTTCGCGCCGGGCGCTTTTTGCGGCTTGTCCTGGCAAACCACTTTGAGGCTCTCGGGCCAAAGGATCTTCGTGCCGTCGTTCAGCAGCGCAGGAACCTTAACGGGCTGCTTGTTCGTGTTGGTAACGGTGATTTTGTATTCGCCGTCGCCGTCCGGGTTGGTCCATTTGATCGCTTTGGCAGGCGGCACTTTCTCGACGGCCATCGTGATGCCCTTACCACACAGCAACACCGCGCCGTCGTTGGGCGACCAGCCCACCGGGACACTCGCCGCCGCACGCGCCAGTGCCAGCGTCATCTCATCGGCCTTGGCGATCTTCTTGACCGAAACGCGGCCACGCGATTCCGCCAGCGCGAGGACATACGCCCCAGCCGGGAATTTCGTCTTCTGATGCGTCCGTTCGGTGTAGGACCCAGAGATCGTCTTGCCCTTGGTCGCCTTGCCGCGCAAGACTTCGCTCACTTTGCCGCCGACCTTTGCGTTCCGCATCGGCGGGTTCGACATCCCGACCATTTGGCTCCAGTTCACGTCAAGCGCCTTGACCACGACCAGCATCTCGGCCTGGTTGAACGCGCTGAACAAATCGTCCCGCGCACCCTTGGCCAGCCGTGCCAGCGCGACCGTCGTGTCGCTGTGGGGATACATCGCGGCGATGCGCTTGCCGCGCTTGTCCAGAGCGATCACCACCTTGCCGGTGGGCTCGGCGGGTTTGGACATGCCGACGATGACATGGTCCAGCACGAGCGTTTTCCCCGCAGGCAATTTGCCGCGGAGCGCTTCGCCGGGCTTGACGGTAATCTTGAGGGTGTACTGCATCGGATACGATTCCATCACCGGCCCCCATTTGACGCTCTGGATGTCGGCGACGAGAATCGTCTTGGCAGCGTTGAACGCACGGAACATCGACGCGGTTGGCGAGGGTTTGGCCGGTTTGGGCGCGCGTCCGCCCGGCATGGGACGCACCATCGGGCCACGCGATGGCAAACGATCTTTCGCCTGCGCCGCGAAGGGTAGCGCGGCACCTAGTATCAATCCAGCGAGTACGGCAAATGTCATCTTGCGCATGGCAATCTCCTTGAGGGGTGAAGCTTTTATTTTAGGCGGTTCTTCCTCGGATTGGTTCTCCATTTTCACTTTTTCATGAACAAAAAAAGGAGCACCCATGCAGGGTGCCCCTTGGAAAAGCAATTCAGATCGGTTCGCGGATCTACGCTTTGAGGACGGCGCAAATCGCGTCGGCCATTTCCTGCGTGCCGACGGCCGTGGGGTCGTCGCGGTCTTCCTTCATGTCATAGGTGACGGTTTCGCCGTCGACAATCACTTTCGCGACAGCCGCTTCGAGACGGCTGGCGGCGATGGGCTCGCCGAGGTAGTCGAGCATCAGTGTCGCCGAGAGAATCAGCGCCGAGGGATTGACCTTGTTGAGGCCTTTGTATTTCGGAGCCGAGCCGTGGGTCGCTTCGAAGGTCGCACCACCATCGCCGATGTTCGCGCCGGGCGCCATGCCCAACCCGCCGACGAGGCCCGCGCAGAGGTCGGACAGAATATCGCCGTAGAGATTTTCCGTGACGACCACGTCGAACTGCTCAGGGCGCTGGACCAGCTGCATGCACATCGCGTCGATGAGGCATTCCCACGATTCGATATCGGGATAGTCCTTGGCGACCTCCTCGGCGACCTGCTTGAACAGGCCGTCAGTGTGCTTCATGATGTTCGCTTTGTGGACATAGGTGACCGATTTGCGGCCGTGCTTACGCGCGTATTCAAACGCGAACCGCACGATGCGCTCGGTGTTCTGCACGCTGATGGGCTTGATCGACACGCCGGTGGTTTCGGCGGGCGTGGTGATCTTCTTGCCCGTCGCGAGGCGATTGACGGTCTCGATAATTTCGGCATTGGCGGCGGTGCCTTTTTCGAACTCGACGCCGGCGTAGAGGTCTTCGCAGTTTTCGCGGACCAGCACAATGTCGACGTTGTCATACTTGCTTCGCACACCGGGGTAGCTCTTGCAAGGGCGCAGGCAGCAGTACATGTCCAGCGTCTGGCGCAACATCACATTGACGCTGCGGAAGCCCGTGCCGATGGGCGTGGTGATCGGGGCCTTGAGCGTCGCATCAGCACTGCGAACAGCGGCGATCGTCTCGTCGGGCATCGGTGTGCCGTGGGATTCCATGATATCCACGCCGGCAACGCATTCGGTCCAGTCGATGCCTTTGGCACCTTCGGTGGTCGCCAAGGCGGTGTCCACGCAGCGCTTGGCGGCCTGGGCAAGTTCGGGGCCGACGCCATCGCCGGTAATCAAAGTTACGCTGTAGTTGTCGCTCATATGAGAGATCTCCTTGCAAAAGTGGGGTTTGAGGGTGGTATTATAGCGATTTCCGCTATTTTTGCAAGATCGCGATCCAACTGCGCAGCATCGCCTCGCCGGCGGGGGTGAGGATCGATTCGGGGTGAAACTGCACGCCACGGACATTAAATCTCGCGTGCCGCATTGCCATCAGTCGCCCGGTGGGGCTTTGCGCGGTGACAATCACCTCCGGCGGGAGCGTCGTTGCGTCAACCGCCCACGAATGGTACAACCCCGCGCAGATCGGCCGGGCAAGCCCGTCAAACAGCGCATCCTCCTGCAAAATCTCCAGCTCGACGGATTCGCCGTGAACGGGCCGGGCAAGGTTCACCAGCCCTGCCCCCAACCATCGCGCGATGGCCTGATGGCCGAGGCACACACCGAGGATCGCCTTCTCGGCCGCCCAGCGATCCAGAATATCAAACATCGCAGGCTGCTCGGCCGGGATGCCCGGGCCAGGCGAAAACACAATCCCGTCGAACCCGCCAAGCGCCTCGACATCGACCTCCGACGACGAAAGAACCTCCAGCGCCACGCCGTCGATGCGGCGAAACCGTTCCACGAGATTCCAGGTAAATGAATCATGATTGTCGACAAGCGCGATCTGCATTGCTATAGTATGCACAGAACCTCCCCGCCATGCAAACACTCGATGCACATTCCGTGACTCAAAAAACGTCCCTCGGCCTCCTCAATCATGCAAACACTTGATGCACATTCCGCGACTCAAACAATGTCCGACCTCGCCGAGGCCGGGACACCGTTTGGCTGTGTCATCAATTTCGCGGGGACGCGCGCGACACTTTTCGAGCTCGACGCCGTACCCGAGGGGATCTATTTTGACACTCCGCTGGCGAGCCATTTGCCCGCCGCCGAACCCGGAACCACGCCGGCCGAGTTGACCCCCCACCCGCGCAGCATGGACGAGTATCGCGCCGGATTCGATGCCGCCCTCGCCGAATTGCGCTACGGCAACAGCTATCTGCTGAACCTCACATACCCCACCGCCATTGACTGCACCCTGTCACTTCGCGATATTTTCCTCCGCAGCCACGCGCGCTATCGGCTTGTTGTCGAGGGGGAATGGGTGTGCTTCAGCCCGGAGATTTTCGTGGAGATCGACCCCGGCGGCACGATCCGAAGCCACCCCATGAAGGGGACCATCGACGCGACGACGCCCAACGCGGCGGCCGTGATTTTGGCCGATGACAAAGAGCGCCACGAACACAACACCATCGTCGACCTGATCCGCAACGACCTCTCCACCGTCGCCACCAACGTACACGTCGAGCGCTTCCGCTATCTCCAATCGGTCCACACCCTTCGCGGCGAATTGCTGCAAGTCAGCAGTGAAATCACCGGCGACCTCGGCGGCGATTGGCGCGGGCGACTCGGCGAAATTTTGTTCGGCCTCCTGCCCGCGGGATCGGTCAGCGGCGCACCGAAAGAAAAAACCGTCGAGGCAATTCTCGACATCGAAGACGATGACCGCGGATTCTATACCGGCGTGTTTGGGCTCTTCGACGGCGAACGGTTCGACGCGGGCGTGCTGATCCGGTTTATCGAACAGCGCGCCGGCGGGGATCTCTATTATCGCAGCGGCGGCGGCATTACCCACGCCAGCGACTGCGAAAAAGAATACCGCGAGCTGCTCGAAAAAATTTACCTGCCCATGGAATAGACCCTGCCACAAAAAAACGCCCGACACTCTCATTGAGTTGCCAGGCGTGTTTAATTTCTGATTTCGCTAGCGCGATGTGTGAATTTGTTTTTCGATCATCAAGTGGACGTCTTGGGGATTCTCGATGCCGATGAGCGCGCTGTCGGGGAAGCGGACCGGGAAGGGCAAATGCGTGCTGGACTCTTTCGATTCGTACTCCGTCTGAATCAGCAAATCCGCGACCGGAGCGTCGGCTTGGGTCCGCCGAATCGAAACGATCTGGTGCAGGCCGATGGTCTTCACGCCGCCGCCACGGTTTCCGAGATACAAAATCAGCCGGTCACTGGTCAGCGCGTAGATCACCTTCTTGCCCTGCTGGGCGAGGCGCAATGGCGCGAGAGAAATGCTGATACCGACGAAAACCATCGGAACGGGCAACACCGACAGTAACATCATGTCCTTGACCAGCGCCGCGACAAACAGCACCATGAAAAGCGCCAACACCGGAATGCCAAAGATGAAATAGCTCGACGCATATCGAACCAGCGACTTGGCCGATGGCTGCGCCACCCAAATCAAGCGCTCCTCGTCCTGCAACTCGGCCGTCAAGGCCTCGGCCGACGCTTTGGGAAACGCCGAAAGAATCTCTTCCCGCTTGCTTACATCATCCATTCCAGAATCCTTTCTTCCCTTTCAGGTACAAAAAAAGTATACCAAATCCTATATGGAAAACAAATGTTTCCTCTTCATTTCCACCACTTTTCCCATTCAAAAAGAATCATAACCTCTTTCCTGACAGATGCCAACAAACAAGATTCTTTCCCCATCTCACGGCCGAGGCGGGCAACGAGTAACCGCCCTACTTGCTACTCTGGAACACCATATCGCTTTATATGTCTCCGGCATATTTCTCGCACCTCATCGTAACATATCCCTGAGGGGGAATTTCTCCACGACGCATTCCAACAGGAATTTAATTCAGAGATAAATATATTGTGGTAAAATGTACTCTGCCTTGCTGAAGAATGACACCATGGTTGACTTTCATAGCAACTTGAAATGTACCATTTTCCTGATTTATGTTTTTGGACAAGTAGGGAAGTATTGTCCCCCTCGAATTCTGGCCTATCTTCAGGGAACAAGGCACTTTCAGCACGAGATACCTCCCACGTTTCCCCAACAAACTTTTTACACTTCATCGTTTTTGCCCATTCCGATTCAAGCGGAAACTCCAGCCCGGCCTTCCCTTCCTTTCGTATGAAGCGAATAAACTGTAGAAATTCTGTCCGGCCTTTTTCCTTTTCAATTTCACACAATAATGCTTTCAGGGTTCTGTACCCCGAATAGTATTGAAATATCACATCGTCATAATTCTCTTTGTGCCCCTCTGGGACCGGATAATAAAGAGACCGGAACAATGGATAGTCATCTGTTTCAATTGAACGTTCAAACTTAGAGACCAGGGACCGAAGCCCCTCATCCTCAATCCCAACAGATTTGCTCTGGGTGTCATTTTCGATGTGTACTCTTGGATCACACCCGCCCAAAAGAAGCAGCGCGAAAAGGATCACGATATGTATGCTATTTTTTTTGTTCATATTTATTCAGCCTTGCAGGGCGGGTAACTTGTTACCCTGCAATTTCGTTGTTTATGGTCTCCGTGTTCGTCTCCCGATGCGCTCCACTCTACACCGCCCGACGACCACGATAAAGAGCCTTGTAGGGCGGGCTACTTTGTTGCCCGCCATTTCTTCTGTTGTCTTGTGGCTTGATGGTCAAACTCTACTCTACTCTTTTGTTCACCAACAAACAAGATTCTTTCGCCATCTCACGGCCACAGCGGGCAACGCCGCGCTCGCGAGTTAATCATCGTGGTTGCTTCGCCTCGCGCTGCTCGGCTCTACAGGCCACGGCACCCCTTATGTAGATTTTATAGGATCACCCATGGCGGAAGCACCTCGCCCACCCTACCAGCTCCCCCTCCAATCTTCTTTCTTCTATTTCCCTTTTCCCCCAACTCTCCTCTTCTAATTTTCCCAAGACATCAGACGCGCGAAGTATCGCCAGCGCACTGGATTGAGGGAAGATTGTGGCGATGTTGCGCAGTGAGGACGAGCGGGGCAAGGAAGGTCAGTGAAGAATCCTTCTTTTATTCCCCTGCTCGCCCCAACGAGTGCGGTGAGGGGAAGAGGGTGCGTTGGATTCGACAGTGAGGACAAGCCTGACGAGGAGGACAAAGAGGGCGACCCTTTATGGGTCGTCGATGAAGTCCGACGACGACAGGAGCAGCCGCAACGAGAATCCATATGCCCTCTTCCCCTCAGGGTACTCGACAATTAAAAAGACCTGAACGGTATAAACCGTTCAGGTCAAAAGTTGATAGCGAGTTGTCGACGATTTTTCACATTGCTGTGATTGTCGTATCCGAAGATACGAGGCAGTGCTGACAGGTTCCATCGAGGAGATTGCTCTCCAACATCACCGGGTAACGAAATTGTTACCGTCGGATGTATAACCGAGGTCTAGATATATCCTCTAGAAAGGAGGTGATCCAGCCGCAGGTTCCCCTACGGCTACCTTGTTACGACTT